>NZ_JBIWKB010000093.1:0-23756 GCF_044765425.1 Streptomyces sp. NPDC102462
TAGAGAAACGCCTCTCAGGCGCCCTCACCCATGTCCGCGCAGGTCAGACCCCAGATTCGTGACTCTAGGACGCTGAATTACGCGGAACGCAGGCCCGACTGCCGCGCTACTGGCCTTCGGTGTCCTGATGCGGCAGATCCACCAGCTCATCGACAAACCCGCGGACCATCCGGACACCACTTCCGCACAGCCGCTCGAACCGCCGGCTGCCGTGATCGTCCAGACGCCGGAGGCATCGGCCCAAGTTGCGCAGAGCACGCCACGCGGCGGCCGTCCGCCAAGCGCCACGGTCGAGGAGCTCGCGGAGATCGCCCGGATCGCCGCCGTCGAGACGGGGAAACTCACCCGGGCCATCGTCCAAAAGGCCGTTAAGGCCAAAGGGCTGACGATCAGCGGCCAACGGCTGACCGAGGTGATGGACATCGTCCGGCCCGAAATCGAAGGGCACGCGGACTCCGGTCCGGACAGCGGCTGACCGCCCGCCCCAGTGGGTGACCGGAACCCTTCCGGTCACCCGGCCACTCAGTCACCGCCTCACACACCCCGCTCATATCCACACCTGTGGGCGCGGGAGTCACCGCCCGCCCTCCTGCCGGTTTATCCACCCCATCGGCATGCCCTGGCCGCCCCTTTCTGGAGAACCACCCGTGACGCGTGACCCGCATGCCCCCGACCGCACATTCGACGAGCCGACGCCGCTGACGAAGTCCCCTACGCTGATGGGGCGTTTGCGGCGTGCGTTCGGACGGGTGGCTCCTGGCGGAGCCAGTAGTACCCCGAGTCCGACTCAAGGCCGGTCCTCGGGGATCTCCGCCCCAGGGGTGGCGGAGACGGCCCGGCGCCAGGAGGCGCCGGACCAGGAGGCCGGGACCGAGGGCGGCCCCGACTCGGGCGAGCTTCACGCCGTCCAGCAGCAGATCCTCCACCCCGCACCTGCCGCCGAGCCGACGGCCGGCGAGCGAGCGGTGCAGAGCGTCCAGCCGACGATTCGCCGTTTCACTGGCACCAAGCGGACCGTACGCGTCGGCCCGCTGCGCTTCACCGGCGACGAGCACGCCGACCTCCAAGAGGCTGCCGCCGCGCACGGCTACAAGGGGGAATCCGGCTTCACCGCCGACATCGTCCTCGCCTTCGTATCCGGTCGGTTCACCGCGAACCTGCCGCTGTCCGAGGATCGCCGCCGCACCCACATGTTCCGCGCCCAGGTGCTGCGCGAGCTCAACCGCATCGGCGTCAACGTCAACCAGATCGCCCGCGTCCTCAACAGCGACCTCACCCCTCCCGGCATCCGCCACCGACTCGACGAGCTGCACCGCCTGCTGGAGCTGATCGCCGAGGCCCTGCGCGAACCCGCAGACTCCAGGAAGGACCAGGCCGCGTGATCGCCGCCATCAAACAGGCTGGGTCCAACACCCGCGGTCTGCTCGCCTACCTATATGGGCCGGGCCAGCACGACGAGCACAACGACCCGCACATCGTCGCCAGCTTCGCCATGCTCGGCATGCCCGACCCTGGCCGCGACCAAGACGCCACACTCACCCAGCTCGCCCATCACCTCGACGAACCCGTTTATCTCCGAAACAGCGAGTTCGGAAGGAAAATCACCGACCACGTCTGGCACTGCCCCGTCCGCACCGCACCCGAGGACCGTCACCTCTCCGACGCCGAATGGGCCGACATCGCCCAACGCATCGTCGAAGCCGCCGGCATCGCACCGCCCGAAGACGACCTGGCCTGCCGCTGGATCGCCGTACGCCACGCAGACGACCACATCCACATCCTCGCCACCACCGTCCGCGAAGACGGCCGCCGCCCCAAGCTCCACGACAGCGGCATCCGCGTCGGCGACGCCTGCCGCCAGATCGAGAAGACCTACGGCCTGCGCCAGCTGAAGAAAGGAGACCGCACCGCCGAACGCCGACCCACCCAGGCCGAGATGCACAAGGCCGAACGCCTCGGCTGGGAGCAGACCAGCCGCGCATGGCTCCAGGACCGCATCCGCGCCGCCATCCCCCACGCCAGCAGTGCCGAAGAACTCCTCGCCTACCTCCAGGCCGACGGCATGGCGGTCAAACCCCGCCGCGGACCGTCCGGCGACCTCCTCGGCTACGCCGTCGGCCGCCCTGGCGACCTCAACAAGGACGGCGCACAGATCTTCCACCCCGGCGGAAAGATCGCCCCCGACCTCACCCTCCCCAAACTCAAGGCCCGCCTCGAAACCACCGCGCCAGAGGAACACCCCACCGCCCGCCGCAACCGCCCCACCACCCCCTGGCACCAGGCCACCGACGCCCTCGACACCCTCCACACCGGCATTGCCGACGACACCCACGCCCAGGCCCACATCACCGCGCTCGGCGAACTCATCGAAGCCACCGCCCAGAAAGCCCCCGCCCACCTCTACGCCGAACTACGAGCGGCCTCAAAGGCATTCGCCCGCGCACAGCGCTCCCAGATCCGCGCCGAGAACCAGGCCGCCCACATCCTGCGCGAAGCCGCCCGCGACGTCACCCACACCGCCACCGGCCCCGACGGCAGCGCCCTGGCTGCCCTGCTCACCGCCCTCGTCTGGGCCACAATCGTCGCCGGGCGCTGGCACGAGGCGAAGGGCCACGCCCACCAGGTCGAAGCCGCCCGCCAGAGCCTTCACCACCTGAAGACCGCCGCCGATGTCGCCCTCGCGCCCGTCGTCGACAGCCTCGCCGCCCGTCAGCCGAGCGACCACGCGCGCCGGACCCTCGCCCACGACGTCCGTGCCGCCATCCCCGACCACGCCGACCGCATCCTGGCCGATTCCGCCTGGCTGGCCCTCGCCACCGTCCTGGCTGATGCCGAGGCCGGCGGTCACAAACCCCACCAGCTCCTCAAGGAAGCAGCCGCCCAGCGCGAACTCACCACCGCCCGCCAACCCGCCCGCGTGCTGATCACCCGCATCCAGCACACCAGCCGCAACCCCGCCCCCAACCCCCGCGCTGAAGCCGCCCGGCTACGCACCACCACTCGGGCGCATGCGACTGGCCTCGGGACGTACGCGACACAGCCAGCCACGACTCCTGTAACCGTGAATCCGATCAACCGTCCACGGATGTAAGGAGGCCGGCCCGACACCACCCGGGGCCGGTACGCAAACATCCCCCGACGGTCACACATGGGCTTCTCGCGGCATCTCGTCACAGAAACCGCAAGATCGTCGACCAAGACCGTTCTCCTTCACGGCCGGGCGGTAAGCCGTTACTACGGTGCCGGTCATGCGAGAAGTCGAATACCGGAGCAGCGGCGTTCCGTTGGAGGAATACGCACTCACCCGCAGGGACCACCGCCGTCAGAAGCAGAGCGAGGAGACCAGCGAGTCGATTCGGCTTCAGGTCGAGGAGGACAACGCCAAATGCCGGGCAGACCCGGCGAGGGCGGAGCGCCGTCGCCAGGCGTTCGAGGAAGCCGCCAAACTGGCGCAGTCCTTCAAGAAGCAGGACCACGAGATCATGCGGTGGCGTGTTCGGCTGTACTGCGGCCACATCATCGAGACTCAGGCGCACTACACATACACCGACCCCCTCTCCGCTGGGTCGTACAGCAAGCGATGTCCTGAGTGCGGGGAAGGCGAACAAACGATCGTTGCCTTCGAGCCCATCGGACTGCGTGCCGAGCCACCGGAACCAACGGAACCCACGCCTCCGCCACCTCCGAAGAAGCCGACCCGAGCCCAGCTCGAACGACGCCTCAAGGCCCTGGAAGAGGAGAACGAACGTCTTCGCGGGAGGCTCACCGGGTGAAAGCGGACCCGTGCCAAGTCAACTGGTTCGTAGCGGTCCATGGCCTTCTTCGGCGTATCCCAGGACCGCGATACGAACATGGCCTGACCCCAGGGCCAATCAGGAGACAAGAACCGAGTCCAGGTACTCCTGTACCGGCTCGAACAGTCCGTACGGCACGTACTCCGGGATCTCACCATGGGCGACCCAAGCCAGTTCGGCCAGCTCCTCGGTGTCCGTACGCGGTTCCGCCCAGCACCTCGCAGGCCGTGTACGACATCAGCCGGCCCGTCTTCGGGTGAACGCGCTCGCCGAGCAGCTTCACAGCGGCCACGGTCAGCCCAGTCTCCTCCCGGGTCTCCCGCACAGCGGCGTCCTCGAGGGCCTCGCCAGGCTCGACCTCACCGGCCGGGAACTGCCAGGAGAGCTGTCCCTCGCTGACGCGGCGGCGCACCATCAGCACGCGCCCCTCATGGACGACGATGGCTGCGGCGATGGGCCGCAGTCCCCCTTCCCTCATCTGCGTACCTCTTCCTCGATGGCACAAGCAATATGCGGCCACGGAGCACGTAGGGCACCGAAGAGTGACCAGTAGCCGTGCGCCTCGCGAACTATGGCGCTGACACCTAGGCGTACCGCTTCGGGGTCGATCGTGCCTATGACCCGCCGGGCGACACCCCCGGCCCCACGCGGTGCGGGGTTGATCCCGCTGCCCAAGAGGAGCGTGGCCGTGCGGATGGCGTCCAACGTGGTGGGCGGTGCCGCGCCGGCGAAGTCTCCATAGACCAGATCGCGCCAGCGCTGCTGGGTGCGTGCCCAGGCGAGACGTTCCAGTCCAGTTCCCAGATCTACGGCCATGTGGGTCGGGTCATCGGCATTCCACAGCAGGACGATGTCGCCGAGATCGAGCCCGAGGTGGCGGAAGTGCAGTGTGATGCCCGTTACCTCGCGTCGGCGCCAGGGTGTCAAGGTCCCGTGGATGCTCAGGTGGCGGGCGTGGAAGCCCAGTTGGGAGAGGACGGAGAACCAGCCGTCGAGAATCGCGCCGTACTCGTCGAGCCCTCCGACTGGTTGGACGCGGGAGATGTTGACGAAGGAAGTCAGGAAGCCGTCGCAGAGGTCGCCGGAGGTATCGCGTTCACCGGTGAAGCGGACGACCGGCTGAGGGAGGAAGCCCCGTCGGTACGTCTGGGGTCTTCCGTCCTTGAGGAGCGGGTCGAGGGCCTGGATCGCCGAGATGGTCAGCTCCGTGTCGCGCCCCCAGCGGAGCGGGAGACAGTCATCGCGTGGAGCGCCGACGTGGGCGAAGGCGGTCTCCACGCTGCGGAGGAGCTCCCTCCACGAGGGTGGCTGGCGCGGCGGGCGGTAGGGGGTGTCTCGCCGCTGGTGCCGGATGGCGACGTGGGGACCGTCGATGGTGAACTCCCACTGAGGGTGGGATAACGCCTCACGGAGTACGGGGGGTATCCGCGAGGCCAGCGCGTCTCCGGTCGTACGAGCTGTGCCGGTCAGCACGACCGCGACGCCATGGCCAGGAAGTGCCGGGCGGGGTCGAAGCGGTGTTGGCCGATCTCCTGGACCTGCCGGTGGTCGAGGGTCTCCGCCTGCTCGATGGCAAGCGCGAGCCGCTGGGCCGCGGTCTCGTCGTCCTCGTCCGGGTCGGCCACGGTGATGGCGCCCGTCTGCTCGCAGAGGGCCGCCTCGGCACAGGTGCCCTTACGCCAGGTGAGCGCGGCCATGGGGGTGCCGGCGCGGAGGGACTCGCCGAAGACGGCGGCGCCGGCTTCCACGTACGGCCGTGCGTACGTGTAGACGAAGACAGACGCCTCGGCGATGGCGGCGGTCTTGGCGAGGCCTCCGAGTTCGCCGGCCCACTTCACGTGGTTGGCGCTGAGGAGGCGCTCGTGGCGACGGACGTACGTCTCGTCGAAGACGGGGCCGACGATCTGGATGCGTCGACCGAGGATCTGCGCTGCGCGGGCGGCGAGGTGTGGCGCCTTGTCCTCGTCGATCCGGCCGAGCCAGACGAGGTCGCGTCCGGCGGTCGCTGGCGGTTCCTTCTCATCGAGGCCGAGGTGTACGGCCAGCTCGGGGATCGGCCGGTGGTCCGCGTACCGCTCGATCATCTCGGGCGAGTAGCAGTACAGCCGGGAGCGTCGGCCGTCGAAGGCGGTGGGGGTGTGCTGGAAGACCGGGGAGTGCTGGAAGGTGGCGACGTCGCAGTCCAGCGCGTCCCAGGTGCGGGTCCAGGCGGGCAGCGAAGGGTACTCGTGCCCGACGATCAGGAGGTCGTACTTGGTGTCGCGGACGTCGCGCTCGGCGAGCGATCCGGAGGGGATGTCCTCCAGGCGGACCGGCTTGCGGACCCAGTCGTTCTCCAGGTCCGCGACCCAGCCCGGCCCGAGGAGGTGTACGTCGGCGCCCGCGGCCCGGGCGCCGACGGCGACCGCCCACAGCCATCGTTCGATCCCGCCGTAGCCGGCAGGCGGAAAAGCGTAGCTACCAGGGAAATCGCAGACGCCGACGAGCAAGTTAAGCCTCCGGTGTTCCGTCCGCCTTGATCCGGCGGAAGCCGAGGTACGGGAAGAGGGATTCGGGAAGGACGAGCGAGCCGTCCTCCTGCTGGCACTGTTCGAGGAGCGCGGCCAGCGTGCGGCCGACGGGCAGGCCAGAGCCGTTGAGGGTGGCGACGAGCTTGGGCTTGCCGTCCTCGCCTCGGGTCCGGATGTTGGCGCGGCGGGCCTGGAAGGTGCCGAAGTTGGAGACCGAGGAGATTTCCCGGTACGTGTTCTGGCTCGGGATCCAGACCTCGACGTCGTACGTGAGCTGGGCGGAGAAGCCCGTGTCGCCGGCGGGCAACTTGATGACCCGGTAGGCGAGGCCGAGCTCCTTCAGGCATGCCTCGGCGTGACCGACCATCGTCTCCAGCTCGGCGTCCGCCGTCTCCGGGTCTACGATCTTGACGATCTCGACCTTGGCGAACTGGTGCTGGCGGATCAGACCGCGGGTGTCCCGGCCGTACGAGCCGGCCTCGGAGCGGAAGCACGGGGTGTGGGCGGTCATGGCCAGCGGCAGCTCGGTCGGCGGGATGATCTCGTCGGCATAGAGGTTGGTCAGCGGGACCTCGGCCGTCGGGATCAGGAACAGATCGCGGTCGGCCACGCCCGTCTTGAACAGGTCCTCCTCGAACTTCGGCAGCTGCCCGGTGCCGGTCATCGTCTTCCGCGTGACGAGGAAGGGCACGGAGTGCTCGACGTACCCGTGCCGACGGGTGTGGATGTCGAGGAAGAGCGTGGCCAAAGCGCGCTCCAGGGCCGCCCCGGCCCCACGCGCCACCGTGAAGCGGGAGCCGGACAGCTTCGCCGCTCGGGCGAAGTCGAGGATGCCAGTGGCCTCGCCGAGGTCGACGTGGTCCTTCGGCTCGAAGGTGAACGCGGGGGGCGTGCCGACGCGCCGCATCTCGATGGCGAACTCCTCGGAGTCACCGTCCGGAGCCGAGTCGTCCGGCAGATTCGGGATGCTCAGGAGCAGGTCACGGAGCTGGGCCTCGACCCCCTCCTGCCCGGCCTCGATCTCGCGGATCTCCTCCTTCAGCTCACGGGCGCGCTCCTTCAGCTTGCCGATGTCCCCGCCCTGCTTCGCGGTCTGCTGAACCTCGCTCGCCACCCGCTTGGACTCCGCCCGCAGCTCGTCGGCAGAGCGGATGTTCTGGTTGCGCCGGGATTGGAGGGACTCCAGCTCGGACAGGTCCAGGGAGTAGCCGCGACGAGCGAGCCGACGAACAGCTTCGGCACCCATTTCGATCAGGGCGCGGGCGTCATGCATGAGGAAGATCCTTTTTATCCAGCGAATGGGATGGGGATACCGAATCGACCGTAGCAACCGCCGGCCCCTCGCTGATCCGGAATATGGCCGTGCCACCGGCGCCGCTGATCTTTTCGCACATGCCCGAATCAAGATCGTCCAGGAGGGCGGTGATCAGAACGGGCAGCTCGTCGTCGGAAATGGCGATCGGTTCGACGTACGGGGCCTCGGGAAGGAACAGCGGCATTGGCTCCCCCTCGGCGCGCTCGCTGTACCAGAGGAGGACGGAGACCATCAGGCCGTGGCCGACGAGGACCCTGGGACCGGGGTGATCGTCGGCGGAGAGCACCCCGGTGAGCATCCGCCGGATGCCCTCGCGCTGGGACTCGGATGCTCCGGGCGGGCACTCATCGGGTCCGTGGGCGTCGAGCCAGACGGCGTAGTCGAGGAAAGGTCCGCCCTCGAATTGTCCGTAGTCGAGTTCGTTGAGCCGCGCGTCGACGACTAGTCCGGCGGACGGAACGCCCATCAGCAGCGAGGTGGTCTGGAGAGCTCGGGGGAATTCGCTGGTCAGCCATGTGGCCACGGAGTGCAGGGGGAGCGTGGTCCAGGCGTGACTCAGGGACTGCCGGCCTTCCTCGTTGAGGTGGATGCGCTTGCCCGCGTCGCCGTTGACGAGGTAGCGCTTGCTGTAGTTCGTCTGGCCGTGGCGAAGAATGTATGTCGTCATCGGTCCATCCCCGCTCTGACGGCCATCAGGGAGGACAGCACCGCCGCGATCTTCGGCCTCGCCGGGTCGCCGATCTCCGTGTAGTAGAGGAGCCCGTCGAGTGCGAGCGCCCTGCACCAGGGCGTGATCTCCGGTACGGGGATACGGGAGATCCGGGCGGCCGTGGCGAGCCGATCGGCCATCCCTCGTTCGAGGTCGTAGTAGACGCTCCAGAATGCCCAGTCGAAGACCGCGTCACCCTCCACAGGGTGGGGATCGATCAGACGAGGACGCTGCTCCACGTCGAAGATCACGTTCTCCGCGTACAGGTCGGAGTGCAGGACCGTCGTCCGGGCGGGGACTTCGCGCAGGCTGGCGAGCTCGTGGCATACCTCCCCCGCGAGGGCTCCGTGGGAGCCGAGGTCGAGGACGTGCATCCGTCGGTAGACGCGCGGTAGAACGACCTCGTGCAGGAAGTCGTCCAGGCTGGGCACGCCCGGTCCGGGCGTCCGCCGGCCGAGCGTGTGAACCCTGTGGATCGCGGCGGCCACCGCCTGCGTCCCGCGTACGGGACGGACGTCGCCCCCGGGCTGCCCGCCGACAAGCTCAAGGGCGGCCACCGACAGGTCATCTGCGGCGTGGACCACGTTCGCGGTCGGACCGCCGCCCCACACCCGCAAGGCGGCCGTCTCGTGACGGTAGCGGAGGGGCTCCACCCACGCCTTCAGCACCAAGCGGGTTCGATCAGGCGCCACGGCGAGCGCTACCGCCGAGGCGTGTCCCGCGTCGTGATAGCTCCTCACCGAGAGGTTCCATCGCCTCGCCGCCTCGGCCAGGAGGCCCGGGGCCGCGTCCAGCCACTCCTCAACCGATGGGCCGTAGTGCGCGAGTAAACGCTCCCGACACCCCGAGGGCACATCACCGAGCGTGCGCCTACCCATCAGCTCAGCACGATCCCGTCGGAGACCAGCTCGTCAGTGAGGGCGGGGAAACCCTCCAGGGTCTCGGCGACGAGCGCCTGGACCTTGTCGGCCTCGACGTCTGGGGAGGACAGCCGGATCAGGATGCGCCACGGCTGGTCGAGACGCTGGCCGGTGGTGCTGACCAGGTGGACCTCAGCGTGGCCGTCGGTGGCCTCGTGCAGCCGCTGTGCCAGGCGCTGAGCGGCGATGTTGTAGAGCTTGCCGACGTGGTAGACGGGGTTCTTGCCGTTGGCGCCCTCCAGGTTCATCGGCCGCAGGGGCGTGATGAGTCCGTTGACGCGATTACCGCGACCGACGACACCCTCGTCTCCGGACTCGATCGAGCTGCCGGTGTACGTGAGGTACAGCTCGTCCTTCTCCGGGACGTCACGGGCGTTGAGCCGGAAGCGGGCCTCGGCGCTGGGAAGCCTGAGGCCAGCGAGCCGGTAGCACTCTGCAAGGACGCTCTCTGCGTTACGGACGTACTCGGCGCGGCTTCCGACGTGGCGCGATTTCTGCGGCACGCACAGCACGACATCGGCCTGGTCGCCGTCCCAGTAGCCCATGAGCTTCACATCGGAGCCGCACCAGGCGTGGGAGAGCGTGAACTCGCTCTCGCCGGAGAAGTGGTTCACCAGCTCGCGGACGAACGATTCGAAGGCGTTCTCCGGCGCCCATCCGGTCCCGAGCGAGGTGTCGTTCGACAGCCGGACCCGCCGCTCACGCAGGTCACCGATGGAGCGGGGGTTGAACCAGCGGGTGCGGTCCGGCACCTCGTCGCCGGTGAGGACGGCGCCGGGGCTGGAATTGCTGGTGATGTTGAACTTGATGTCGAGGTGGTCCGAGACCTCGCGAAGCCTCTCGGCGAAGAACGTGCGGACCTCGGCCTCGACGATCTCCTCGACGGGGATCCTCTCGCCTCCGCACATCGGCGCGGCCCGCCCGTTGACCAGGACGCGCACCGGGGCCGTAATCCGGCCGGCGCCGTACCGGACCTCGCTGGCCCCGCCGAGGAGGGCGAGCTTGTCGAAGTTGTGGTGCAGCACAGCGCCGAAGCGCTGGACGGTGTAGTGGCTGTACGCGCGGGACAGCCGCTCGGCGAGGTGATCAGCGAGGGTGTCCGGATGGCCGAGGCCCTTGCGCTCCACGATGGTCGTCGCATCCGGCTTGCCCATGCCGGTGTCGATGACGACGTGGCTGTGGTTGATGGTCGTGCTCGTACGAGGCATGACGAACTCCGTTCACGGGGGACAGGGCAGAGATGAGAGCTACTGAGCTTGTGCAGATGCCGATCATCCGGGCCCCTAGAGGTCCCTTTCGAGGACCTTGATAGGACATCAAAAGGGCTTCCATAGGGCTTAGTTGCGTTCGCATGGACGATTTCGCGCCGCAGTAGGGACACCGCATGTCACTCTCTGACAAGAGTTCGTCCCGGAGGAGATTCATGTCCCGTCCCGCAGGCAACACCCGACTCAAGTCCGCTCGCCTGGCTGCCGGATACAACTCGCAACAGGCCCTGGCTGACGCCATCACCAAGACAGCACCCAAGTTGGGCATCAGGGGGCTGGCAGTCGGCGTGCGTCAGATCCGGCGCTGGGAGTCCTCCACACCGCCCTGGCCACAGCCTGACGTCCACCGAGTCCTGACCCACCTCCTGGGCCAGAGCATGGAGGACTTGGGATTCACCCCACCCTGGGGAACCGAGAGCCGCCCTGCGGGCTCGACGGTCCGCAGCACCGCTCGTACCCCCCTGACGGGCGCTCGGCTAGCCAGCGTCCCCGTGCAGGCAGGCATCACTAGGCAGCCGGTCACGGTGGGCAAAGACTTCGAGGCCGTCACTCGTTCCCATCGGCACCTCTACTGGTCCGTGGCCCCGGCCATACTTCACCCTGCGGTCCTGGAGCACGCCCGTCTGGGATGCGCCCTCCTGCCTGAGACGGCGAACCCTGCTCGCCAGACCCTCGCCGTCGCACTCGCCGAGTCTTATCTGCTGGCCGGCCGCATCGAGTTCTTCGACCTACGCCAGCCCGAGCAGTCCTCGGAGACCCTGTTGCGTGCCCTGCAGGCGGCGGGTGAAGCAGATGATCCTCTTCTCGGATCGGCCATCCTTGCGCACATGGCCTTCGTCCCCGGCTGGGCCGATGACCGTGACGCGGCGATCGAGCGGATGATGGCTGCCCGCACCTACGCTCGACGTGGAGACGCCTCCGCCGAGCTCTGGGCATGGCTGGATGCGGTCGAGGCGGAATGCGAGACCCGATGCGGCGACCCTCGTGCGGCCCTCCGCCTGATCCATCACGCCGAGGACGCCCTTTCCTCGGGCTCTGCGCACCCTAGTCCTGAATGGCTGGACTGGTTCAGCCGAGTGCGCCTGTCCGCATTCAAGGGGAACACACAACTGAAGGCCGGCCACCTGCCGCAAGCCCGCCAGACCCTTCGGGAGGTTCTCGACGAACTGCCACCCGAGTCGGACAAGCAGCGCACGGTCGTCCTCGGTGATCTCGCCGCGGTAGAGGCCGCGGACAGCCACCCGGAGGCGGCATGCCAGTACGCCGTCCAAGCCCTCGACCAGCTCGCCATCACCTGGTACGCGACGGGCATGGAGCGCATCCGCGAAGTCCGACGCACGCTCGCTCCATGGCAGAACGAGCAGTGCGTCCGAGACCTCGACGATCGTCTCTACGACTGGGGCACGACGGTCAGCGCTCTCCAGCATTGAACTTGGCGATCTTCTCAGGCAGCTCCGCGAGCGAGTCGATGCGCATCGTAGTGATCGAGTCCGCATCCGGATCACGCTGCTGAATCGTGCCCCACGGCCCACGCCGAATCAGAGCTGTCAGAAGCCCAGCCTGCACGGCCGGGCGGATGTCGTTGTCGAGCCGGTCGCCGACGTACAAGATCTCGCCCGGCTCGGCGGGCGTCGCCTCGATGACGTGGTCGAAGAACTTCACGTCGGGCTTCGACGCCCCCCAGTCGTCACTGGTGGCAATCAGGTCGGACGGGAGGTCCAAGCCCCGCAGGAGGCCACCAGCCCGCACGGTCTGGTTTCCCGCAATGCCCACCCAAAGGCCAGCCTTTTGCAGCGCGGCCAGCGCGGGTCGCACGTCGGAGTAGAGGTCGTCCTCGCCGAACCATTCCGGCTTCCCGGCCGCCGCGCGCTTCTCGCGCTCTTCGGTCAGGTCGAACCCCGGACGGAACTCCTGAAACGTCTCGCGGTAGTCACGCCCCTGCGCGATGACCGCCCCGAACATCGCCGCGAAGGTATGCCGCGGCACCTCCAGCCAGTCCGCCCAGGTCCCGTACTCCCGGGTCTCGTCGACCAGACACTCACCCACGTCGAACACCACCGCACGAATCATGCTCCGCAGGTTAGACGGTGCAGCACCTGGAGCAGGCAGCCCTATCGGACTGCGGCTGAATACCTACCCCGCCCGAGCCCAAGTCGACACCAACGCGCGGCGGGAGCCGGGGTGGATCACTGGGGCGCCGCAAGTGTGGCGGCGGGGCGGCACGGCCGACCGAAGCGGGCACATTTCTGCTCAAACCCTGGGGGGAGCCATCCACCGCTCAGCAGACGAGGATGCGCGGGAAACGCGGTGATGGCGGCGACAGCGAAGGCTAGGGACGCCCATGGTGTGTGCACCATCGTCGTCACCTGCTGACCGCGAGTATTGACGAAGCTCGTCTGGAACGTAGCAACGCTCACGAGGTCGATCGCGCTCAGGGCCCTCCACTCAAGGTCAAGTCCAATCGTGCTGCTCGCAAAGTGCAGCTTCTGACGGGTGATCGTCACCTCTCCCGGGCCATCGACCACCCATCGTGGTTGGGCGTTACGCGCCGCCTGGCGCCGCCTGGCAGAGTTGCCGACGGCGGAACCTACAAGACTCCCGATGACGAATGCCGGGTTGCCGACGGCGACCACATTGTTGTGCTGGTAGCGCCCGTTACCCAGGGCTCGCCAGGTCGAACGCTGACCGGGGCCGACAGCAAGGGCACGGTCGTCCTGCTCCAGTCGCGCGGTCGTGGCGATCAACGGACGGCGAGCCAGACCGCCTATAAGGAGATCTGCGACGATCTCGCACGAGTGCCACAGGTGGTCGTCCAGGGATGACCACACCGGAGGATTCACGTGCTCTGGTAGCGGCGCGAAGGGGTTGACCTCTGTCACTCTGGCGGGTCCGTTTCCCGAGGACACTTGATCACTTAGTGCGGTCGAGTGTACCCAGAGGGCTCCTCAGCCGACAGGGGCTTTACGGATCTCGCCACCGCCGTGGCTGATCCGCGTTCGCTTGGTCGCTACCGGCAGCATTGGCGCCGTCATACCGCCCGTTCTGGTCTCAGTGCTGGTCTCATTCGCCCACGTCCGACCCCGTCCGGACAGGGTCACCTCGAACACTCCGCCGCAGGTCAGGATGCCTACGACCGACGCCGAACCCCCATACGAACATTTGGAAAGCGTGTTGGGGCCCCCACGAGTTCGCATCTCATATCCTCCACAGCCGCCTGAACGGGCATAACAAAACACCGGGTCAGGAGCACTTCCGTCCAGCGGGCGGGAGGGCTCCTGCTCGTTGGCGACCCGTATCGTCTCCGCGTCGCCCAGTATCGCGGCGGCCGAGCATGGAGGCCGAGGAGCCAGAGTCCGACCGTGCTGTACCGGTCAGCAGCAGCAATGTGGTCTGCTGGGGCGCGACATGCGTACTGCCGTATCTAAGAATCCACCTGCTGATCGACCGCTGCTTCGTAGAAGGCATCTGCGAGAGCGACGATAATCGAGTTGATGGCCGGCCCGTCGGTGAAGAAGTAGTCAGCCATCGTGTTGTGGGCGTCCTGGTTATCTGCGACCGCCTCCGTAACGGCTGCTTGGAAGTCTGGTGACTCCACGAACTGCTTCTTGGAGTTCACCTTGGTCTGCCTGATCAGGTTCGGGTCGGCGAGCAACCGCTGGACGAGTCCCTGCACGAACTCCCTGATCTGGGACTCGGCGAACGATTCGGCGCCGAAGAGGTCGTTCATCTTGTCTATGACGACCTGGAGCGCGACGTACTTCGGATCCTTCTTCATTCCCGTGCCGGCTGCGCTGATGCCCTTCAGCTGCCCGTCGCCCACAAGCGAGATGTTGACCGGGATTGCCTTGTTGTGCTTGACCCCGACCAGCACCACGTCGGAGAGGTCGACGTCGGCGGCCCAGGCGGACTCGGCGATGACCTTCTCCAGCAGGCGCAGGAAGATCGAGAGCATCTCCATGTAGGGGTCGCCGTAGTCGACGATCTGGGACATGAAGTCATAGAGACGTACGTAGGTAGAGACATCCTTGCGGAACAGGTCGAGCGCCTGGAGCGTGACCTTGTCCTCCTCCTCGATCGCCCGCGCGTAGCGGCGCCGGAAACCGTGCTGCGCCGGGCTGATCGCCGCCGAGAGCGCGTTGTTGCCCTTCCTGGTCACCCACAGCTCGGCGACCCTGCGAACGTCGTCCTCGGTGTAGATTCCGGCCTGCGCAAGCTTGTTAGCCAGGTGGACGACGACGTACGGATCGGTCTCGGTCTCCAGGGTCGCGTTCTTGAAGTACGGCTCGAAGGCTGCCTTGATGTCCTCGGGCTTGTTGGCGAAATCGATGATGAACGTCTTACGCTTCTGCTCCCCACCAGCGGTGCGATGGGTGCGGTTGAGCCGCGAGAGCGTCTGCACCGCCGTGACCCCTGACAGCTTCTTGTCTATGTACATCGCCGAGAGTAAGGGCTGGTCGAAGCCGGTCTGGAACTTGTTGGCCACCAGCATGATCTTGTATGTCTCACCCTTGAACGCCGCTGCCAGATCAGCCCCGGCGCCGGGGTTCAGGTTGGCCTCGGTGAACTCGTCATCCTTCGACGGCTGCGGACCCCAGTCGCTGTGCCAGGTCTCGTCCTCGGCCATCGTCACCCCGGCAGAAAAGGCGACCAGGGTGCGGTAGTTGTACGAGGCGTCCTCGGTACGGCGCCTGGCGATGTAGGCGTCGATCGCCAGCTTGTACTTCACCGCGGACTTGCGCGAGTCGGTTACCACCATCGCCTTCGCCTTGCCTTCAAGGAGGTAGGCAACGTTGGCATGGAAGTGCTCGACGATGATCTGCACCTTCTGGCTGATGTTCGTCGGGTGCAGCTGCACCCACCGCATCAGGCCCTTACGGGCGGCGGCCTCCTCAACCTCTCCCCCGTCACCGCTCTCGGCCCTGCCAGCGATCTTCAACGCGGTGTCGTAGGACTGATAGCCCTTGAGCACGTCGAGGATGTACCCCTCCTCGATCGCCTGCTTCATCGAGTACAGGTGGAACTCGTACGGCTTCCCGTCGGCCTCCTTGCGACCGAACAGCTCCAGCGTCTTGCTCTTCGGCGTCGCGGTAAAGGCAAAGTACGAGATGTTCTCCGACTCGGCCCGCTCGGTCATCTCCGAAGCCAGCACCGACTCCACATCGACCTCGCCGCCCTCCTCGATCTCCTTGACCTCCTCGGCCGTCAGTACCTGCTTCAGCTTCGAGGAGATCTGACCCGACTGGGAGGAGTGCGCCTCATCGGCGATGACGGCGAACCGCTTGCCCTTGAGGCCAGCGTCGGTCCGGATCTCGTCCAGCGCATGCGGGAAGGTCTGCACCGTCACCGCGATGATTAGCTCGCCGTTCTTCAACGCTTGCGCCAGCAGACCCGACTTCGACTTCGCGCCGGCCTTGCGGACGTCCTCGGGGCTGATAGTCGCGACGATCTTGCCGGTGCCGTCGATCTGCCGAATCGCATCCTGCAGCTGGGAGTCGAGCACGGTGCGGTCCACGACCACGATGACCGAGTCGAAAACCTTCCGATCATCGACATGCAGCCGCGCCAGCCGGTGTGCCGTCCAGGCGATGGTGTTCGTCTTCCCCGACCCGGCCGAGTGCTCAATCAGGTACCGCTGCCCAACACCCTCCTCCTTCACCGCCTCGACAATGCTCGTGACGGCCTCCCACTGGTGGAACCGCGGGAAGAGCATGCTCGTACGCCGCACCGACGTGCCGGTGGTGACGTCCCACTCTTCCTTGGTCTGCACGATCATCAGCCGCCCGATGATGTTCAGCCAGGCATGTTTCTCCCAGACGCGCTCCCACAGGTACGCCGTCGACGACCGTCCGTCCGCGCCTGGCGGGTTGCCGGCACCGCTGTCGAAGCCGATGTTGAACGGCAGGAAGTGGGTCTTCTCCCCCTCCAGCCTGGTGGTCATCGCCGCGAGGTCGTTCGAGAGCGCGAAGTGGACCAGAGCGCGGTGTCCGAAGGACAACAGCGGCTCGGGCCGCCCCTTAGTCAGTGGGTTGCGGTCCTGCTTGTACTGGTTGATCGCCTCATCCAGCGACTGGGTGAAGTCGGTCTTCAGCTCCACCGTGGCCACCGGAAGGCCGTTCACAAAGAACACCAGATCGAGGATGCGCTGGTCAGCGGTCGAGAAGTGCACCTGCCGCACCACCCGCACCCGCATCGCCTCGTAGTGCGCCGTCGTGGTCGCATTGAGCGAGGTCTCGGGGCGGAACTGCGCCATCTTCAACCGACCGCCACCGATGTACTGCACCCCGTTGCGCAGGATGTTCAGTGTGCCCCCGCCATGCTCCAGCGGCCTGTCCAGCGCCGCGGTAAGCACATCGAGGAACTTCGCCTGCGAGCCGGCCGCCTTCAACGCCTTCCCGTACGCCGGCTTCTGTGTCTCCTCCAGCCACGCGTACAAGTCGTTCGGGAACAGCGCCCGCTCCCGGTCGTACTCCCCGCCGTCACGGTCGTTCTCCGAGTACAGCCAGCCGTGCGCCTCCAGGTACTCGCAGATCTCTGTCTCGAAGACAGTCTCGTTGTGATCGGCCATCACGCAGCCTCTCGTACGTCAATCTGCCCCGTCACCGCGGCCGTGATCAGCGCCGAACGCCGCTCCTTCGAGAGATCGATGAACCGCTCCGTCTCCGTAATGAGCGTGTCGATCTTCGCTGTCTGCTCATCGAGGTACGTCGCGATGCGGCGCTGCTCGTCCAGCGCTGGCATCCGCACGCGAAGCTCCCGAATGTCCCGCTGAGAGATCTTCTGCATCGAGTGGCTCATGCCTTTGGAAGCAGCACTGATCTGCACTCGCATTGCAGGAGAGGCGAGCGCATACGCGAGGAACGCCGGATCCGCGTCGGCCGCGAGCGAAATGCCGTACGTGAGATCAGAGAGAAGCAGTCGCGGGTAGTCCCCCTGGACTACGGCAGCAGTACCCACCAGTTCCTTTGTGTTTGAGCGCGACATGACGAGTTCGCCCCGACGAACCGCAAACTCCGGCCGCGGAGTCTCGTCGTCTGGAAGGCGCTTGTTCTCAGCAGCGTCAAATCTGCCGGTGTTCGAGCAGCCGACCTTCAGGACTCCCCATTCCGCCACTCCGTCGGCAGGCCAGCTCTCACAGTTGGGGCTCCACCCCTGGCGAATCGCGGCGATGATCCTCCGAAATTCTAGCTGTGTGCCTTGAGATGTCGCGTGCGCGACAACGGCAGTACGTCGCTCGCGGAGCATCTCGATCAGGCGCTGCTGCTCCACGATGAGCGTGTCGATCCGGGCTGTCTCGTAGTCGAGGTAGTCGGCGATGGCGCGCTGCTCGCCGAGCGGCGGGACAGCAAACGGCATGTCCGCGATCATCGGCCTGCGTACCGAGTCGACGGTGGACTTCGCGCTGCCGTCGAGGGCCATCAGGTGAAATAGGTTACTAAAGGCGTAGTAGAAGAATCGTGGGGTTACTCGCCGAAACTCGTCGAGCACGTACACGCGCTGGTGCGCCATGAACCGTCCCGTGACGAGGTGAAAGACTTTCGCGACGCCAGCACCATCACCGGCGGTGAGTACAGCCGTCGTGTCAAACTCCCAACGGTCTGACATGACCGGCTTGTCAGACCGCACGTAGAACGGGAACTCACCGTCGGGCTCGGCATCGACCGTGTCGCCACTTCCCGTACGGATGCGGACGAGGTGACGGCCCCGCACAACATCCCAGTGTTCCGGGATGCGAGTGAACGTCTCGCGGGCCTCGTCTCGGTATGACGCATAAGCTCGGAGGCCGCTCACTGCTCCACCTCTCGCAGCAGGTCAAGGATCATGGCGACCTGCTTCTCCAGGTCGGCGTCGATCTCAGCAAGCGGGCGGGGTGGTACGTACTTGTAGAACTGGCGGGTGAAGGGGATCTCGTAGCCGGTCTTGGTCTTGGCCCAGTCGATCCAGGCGTCAGGAACGTGCGGCCTCACTTCCGCGTCGAAGTACGTCTGGATGACTTCGCGCTCCCCTGCTGCGCCAGCGGTTGAGCCGCCGTAGGTGAAGGGCACATTCTCGGTGTCACGCTTCTTCGAGTCAGGCTTCGGGTTGCCCTTGCGGTCGACGACAGGGTTCCCGTCCTCATCGAGCAGGGGACGCTCGACAGTGATGGTCCAGTAGCCGAACTCGTCGTTGCGCAGCACCTTGGAGAGGTCAGGGTCGGCGTCCTCGAAGTCGGCGTACAGCCGCACTACCTCGGCGCGGTCATCGTCGCTGATCTCCCGCCCCTTGGACCCGAGGTTCTTGCGCATCTTGGTCCAGAACGACGTGCCGTCGATGAGCTGGACCTTGCCCTGGCGGTCGGGGTGCTTGGTGTTGTCGAGGATCCAGATGTAGGTGGCGATGCCGGTGTTGAAGAACATGTTGGTCGGCAGGGCGACAATCGCCTCGACAAGGTCGTTCTCCAGCAGCCACCTGCGGATGTTGGAGGGGCCGGATTCTGCGGCGCCGTTGAAGAGCGGCGAGCCGTTCATGACGATACCGACCCGGCCACCGCCGTCCTCAGGTGCACGCATCTTGTGGGCCAAGTGGAGCAGGAAGAGCATCTGGCCGTCCGAAGTCGCGGGGAGTCCCGGCGCGAAGCGGCCGTAAGGGCCGGCAGAGTCGCGCTCCTCCTTGACCGCCTTGGCGTACTGCTTCCAGTCCACCCCGTAGGGCGGATTGGACATGCAATAGTCGAACTGACGGCCCTTGAAGGCGTCGTCGGTGAGCGTGTTGCCGAAGGCGATGTTGGTCGTGTCGTGGCCCTTGGCGAGCAGGTCGGACTTGCAGATGGCGTAGGACTGCGGGTTGTACTCCTGGCCGTACAGGTTCAGCTTCGCCCCGGAGTTATGGGCGAGCAAGTGCTCCTCTGCCAAGGAGAGCATGCCGCCGGTGCCAGCGGTGGGATCGTACAACGACCGGATGATGTCGCCCTTGGAGAGGTCGACATCCTTCTCCGCGAAGAGCAGGTCGACCAGCAACCGGATCGCGTCGCGCGGCGTGTAATGGTCTCCGGAGGTCTCGTTCGCGGCCTCGTTGAACTTCCGGATGATGTACTCGAACGCATCCCCCATGTCGGCGTTGGACACGACGTTGGGATGCAGGTCGACGGCGCCGAAGGACTTGACAATCTCGCGTAGGAGTCCGGCCTTCTCCAGGGCCAGGATCTCCTTCTTGAAGTCGAAGTACTCGAACACGTCCACGTCGGCGGAGAACCGGTCGATGTAGTCAGCGAGGTTGTCCGCCAGCCCGTCCGCATCGGCCAGCAGGTTCGCGAACTCGTAATTGGAGGTGTTGTAGAACGTCCGCCCCGTGGCCTTCCTGACCTCGACCTTGAGCCGGTTCGGGTTCTCGTACCTCGCAGCCAGCTCCCGTACCGCCGCGCGGTCCGGCTCAAGTACGCAGTCGAGCCGCCTCAGGATCGTGAACGGGAGAATCACAGTCCCGTACTGGTTGGGGCGATAGGGGCCCCGAAGCTGGTCAGCGATCAACCAGATGAAGCTACCGAGCGTGCTCACAAGGTTCCTCACGAGAATCGTCTAGCAGTGACGATCACTTTGCCAGAGGGAGCAGCCAGCATCCCATGGTTCAGCTATGGAGCCCCTCGACGTGCTCCTGCCGATCGGCCCGGGTGCTTGCACGTGTTGCCGGAGCGGCAACTCCGCAAGGCGTTGGAAGGACGGCAAGAAGGAACCGGGCGCCGCAGACTCCACTACGGCAAGATGGAGATGCGCCAGCACGACACCGAGTACCTCAGGTGCGTGAGCGATGCGTGAGCGGACTGTCCGATACAGAGCGGCAGCAGCCGGATCAAACGGCTCGCCGCACGGTACTGACCAGGGAAAACAGCGCCATGCGGCAGGGCCAGGCACCCCCCGGCAAGAATTCGATCCCACTCCTAAAGCGGGTGTCGCAGGTTCGAATCCTGCCGGGGGCACAGCCTGCGTAGCAGGTCAGAGCGTCACGGGCCCCCCGTTCTATTCGAACAGGGGGCCCGTTTCATGATCAGAGTCCACATGGAGTCCACATCTCCCGGCGATCATGGTTTGATCGCCACCCGTTCAGGGGACTTGATCACAGCGAGCGGCTTTGTACGCTGCCGAGCCAGACGAGGACGGCGCGACTCCCCTCGTGCGCGCCAGACACAGGCTCGTCGCCTCCTGCGGATCCTGGGCGGGGAGGCCCGGCCCGCAGGCGGGGACCCCCGCCGACGTACGCGGCGGGGGTCGCCCGTACAAACGTAGACCGCCCCACCCCGGACAGGGGGTGGGGCGGCTCGCTCTGACCGAGTCAGAGCGGAGGATGACCGCCGGCGGACACAGGTACGCCAGCCATCATCCGCATGTGGCCGAGCACAGCTCACGCACTCGGCACCTCGGGAAGACGCGGGGCCGCCCCCACGGGGGACGGGGGGCGGCCCGCTTATCTCCAGCGCCGGCGGTTCGCCCTCGCCGACGCTGGAGGCTCTACTCCACCCACGTGGTGCCCTGGGTGTCGGTCACGGATTTCCGGCCTCGGTAGTAGTCCACGTGGTGCCGGTCCTCGTGCGGGCGCCTGGTACAGCGCGCGCCACCGTGCGGATGTTCCAGCCAGCAGTAGCCTGCGGCCCGGCCGCCCGACTGCTGCGCTTCGGCCATCCGCTCAGCCGTGTCGGTCTTCACGGGGTTCCCCCTCGGCGGTTCGTGGGGCGGCTGGAGCTTTGGCCGGCACAGCCGGGGCAGGCGTAGACCTCGACGTCGAGGACGTGCACAACCCTCCCGGCCGCGGGCGATGCCGGCGGGTACGGCGCCGACGACGTTCAGCAGGCTCTTGGCGCACCAGCAGCAGGCCCACCCCGAGTACTGGGCGTAGGTCAACGAGGCGACGGGTGGGGGCTCGGGCTTCGGGTTCACGGCCGGTTGGCAAGCGGGACCAGGTGGTGGACTTCACGGCACGGGCCGCAGGCGTACAGGCCGCGCGTGGCCGACCCCGAGCCTGCGTCATTGATCTGGATCAGTTGGATGCCGTCGGTGAACCGCTTGCACCACGAGCACACGCCGCGCCTGCTGGTGGTCGCCTGCGCGGTCATCGCTGGTCCCCGTCGGCGAGATCGAGCAGTTCCCTGTGGGTCGAGCAGGCACGGGGGCCGCGGCAGGTGGAGCAGTTGCGGGCGTGGAGGTCGGCAACCCGGCGGGCCTCCGTCCGCACGCACGTCGTGCAGCCCCGCGGGTACCAGCTGGCGCCGCTCTCATTGGCCCCGGGTCGGCGGCGTGCGCCGAGGCTCATAGCGGCGGCGGCCGTCAGGCGGGCGGTGCACCAGACGCACGCCCGGCCGCGCAGCTGATCGGAGGTCAGGCCGCGGATCGGTGGGAGCGGCAACAGATCGACTGCTCCCACGGGCGCCGACGTTGTAGCGTGCGGCATGTCGACTCCATCCAATCGGCCATGCCCCGGGAGGTTCGCAGCCTCGCCGGGGCCTTGTTACGGACCGTACGGACGGGGCGATGTGTGGCTCCAGGAGTGTGCACGAACTTGCATGGACTCACCCGAGAGAGTCGATGGCGGCTGTGATCAATGCCCGCGCCTCGGCCCCGTACACCGCGAGCTGTGACAGGTAGGCGAACGACTGCGCATATTCGTCGATCTCCCTCGGCTGGGTTACCGTCAGGTGCGC
Source organism: Streptomyces sp. NPDC102462 (assembly GCF_044765425.1). Taxonomy (NCBI): domain Bacteria; kingdom Bacillati; phylum Actinomycetota; class Actinomycetes; order Kitasatosporales; family Streptomycetaceae; genus Streptomyces; species Streptomyces sp. NPDC102462. The sequence goes on from NZ_JBIWKB010000093.1 coordinate 22,182, forward strand.
CGAGACGAGTTCGACGTTGACCTGCGCGTCGTCGTACACCGTGAACGATTCGACTGGCCAGCCAGCGCCCCGCGGCACCCCCAGGGGAATCACGCCGAGGCTGACGGAGGGCAACGTGCCCACTGTAATCAGGTGGCCCAACTGGCCGGCCATCACCTCGGTGTCGCCGATCACCGTCCGCAGTACCCATTCCTCGACCAGCACGGCGAAGCGGTGAATGCCGGTGTGCAAGATGTGCTGCCGCTGCACGCGCTCCGAGACCGCGTCAGCAACGTCGTCCGGTGCGTCCCGCAGCGTGGCAACGGTGCGAAGAACGGCAGTGGTGTAGGCGGGGGTCTGAAGTAGGCCCGGGATGACCCACGACTGGTACATCCGGAAGCGGCGGGTTCGCTCGAACAGCGGTCGTACGGACTCCTGGGCCCGCTTCAGGCCGGCCCGCTCCATGCGGCGCCACTCGACGTACATGCCGTCGATACCGCGAGCGGTCGCGATCAGATCGTCCGTCTGGTCCTGCGCGCGGCAGTGCAGTGTCCACGCGTGGATGTCGGCGTCCGATGGAGGTGTCCTGCCGTGCTCCAGGCGCGAGCATTTCGACTCGTGCCAGCCAGCCCGCTTGGCCAGCTCCCGCGCCGTAAGGCCAGCGTCCAGACGGATCTCTCGTAGACGCTGGCCAAGGGCGTGCCTGGCCTGCTGAACGCTGGAGGACGGCGAGGACAACGCGGCTCAGAATCCCTCAGGACGGCCGGTACTCCGCGTGCGGCACGGCACGCTCCCACACGGCGTCGAAGGCGTCCGCGCACAGCTTCACCGCGGCCGGGTCGGTGGTGACTTCCTCGTCGTCCGGCGCAAGCTCGCCGTCGCCGGCGAAGTGGAGGAACACCACCAGCTGGTCATCGAAGAGCCAGAAGTCGTTGCCGGGCAGCGCGAGGTTCGATGCCCTGCGTCGGGGCAGCCAGCGGACCTGTTCGCCGGCGGCCACGTTGGGCGCGGTGACGTGGTGCTCGAACCGGATGTAGTCGCTGATGGGTTCGGACACGATACGGGCCCGTCGGACCTCGACGCCGCGGCCGGTGGCCTCCGTGATGAGGGCGAGCCACGGTCGCAGAGCTGGATCGCTGTCCGCTGGATCATCGTGTTGCCCGGCCTGCCAGGCGATGAACCGGGGGTCGGACCGCATGTAGCCGTCGCGCATCTCCAGGTGCAGCGCGGAACGCTCGCAGGTGCGCAGTCGGTCCTCAAGCGTCGGTTCCGCCACCATTGACCTCCGGGAAGAACTGCATCATGCGGCGCGGGAATTCGATCACAGTCTCGTGCTCGGGGATGTCCATCTGGGCAAGTCGCTTGGAGTCTTCGACCTTCCAGCCCTGGAGAATGTAGTTGTCGGTCACGTCGTCGTAGTACACGGTCGGGGACTTGCCGTCCGGACTGTCGGGGTCCTTGCCCAGCATGTGCAGTGCCATGGTGGCTCCTTCACCGAGGTGGGGACCTGTCCCCGAGTGGTGGACACCTCTGAGCCCGGCCCCGGCAGGGGCCGGGCAGGAGGGATCTCTTATGGTGATGAAGGTCTACTCGCCC
>NZ_JBIWKB010000094.1:0-23749 GCF_044765425.1 Streptomyces sp. NPDC102462
GCCTCCTTGCCGGCCCGGGTCACCCACGAATCGGCCGAGGACAGACGGGACTTGGCCGAGGCGAGGTCGGACTGCGCCTCCTTCGCCCTGGCCAGGGCCCGGTCCGCGAGGGCCTGCGCCCGTTCCAGCTCCGGCCAGAATCCGGCGAGGGCGTCGCCGCACATCGCATACGACGTCCTCAGCTTCTTCAGGTCCTTCGGGACGTCCCCGAACTGCTCCTTGAAGGCCTCGGCCGACTTGCCCGCCCACTGAAGCAGTGTGTCCTCGCCCGCCATGCCCTTGACCAGACGCAGCGCGTCGGACACATCGTCCGCGAAGTCGTGCAGCTGCTTCGCCAGGGAACGCACCCGCTGCGGGTCCCCCGGTGTCGGGTCCTTGTCAAGATCCAGCGGATGCCAGTCCGCGGGCCGATGCCCCACCATCCCGCAACCCCCGTCACGTGTGCAGCACTTGTGGCGCCTATGCCGTGGCCAAGGTACTTGATCCGCGGCTCGCGGGCGGTGCCGTTCAGGCGTCTGCCGTGGGCGGCGGGCAGGCCGTCTCCGCGAGCGTCGCCAACCGGGAGGCGAGGACCCGGCCCCAGGCGCGGTAGCCCGCGGGGGACGGGTGGAACCGGTCGGCGGCCAGCCAGTCGCCGGGGAGGTCCGGCGGGCCACCGGAGGGAAGATGGAAGACGGCGACTCCCCTCGTGGCCGCCGTCTTCAGTTCGTGGTCCAGCGCGCGGACGTAGAGCGACATCGGCAGGCGCCGCCGGCGCGGCAGGGCGGCCAGGCCGTCGATTCTCGGCAGGCCCGCGAAGACCACCGGGACGTCCTCGCCGAGCCGCAGGCGTAGGTCGCGGATCAGGGACTCGGCGTCCCGGCGGAACGCGCCCGGCCTGCGCAGCCGCAGCGCGTCATTGGTGCCGGCCACCACCAGGACCAGCTGCGGGCGCCAACGGGTCGTCGGATCGGTCAGACCCGACAGCAGACCGCGCCGCACCCCGGAGAGCGTCGCGCCCGCCTTCGCCGTGACCCGCCAGGACACCGCCCGGCCGGTCAGCGCCGTCAGGGCCTGCGCCGTCTGGCCGGTGAGCGCGTCCTGGTGGTTCGGCGCGCCCACGCCCGCCGCCACCGAGTCCCCGAGCACCGCGAGCCGCAGCGCGGGCTCCGTGCCCTCCGTGGTTCCCGTGTCGTCCCCCGCCGCCTCCGGCAGCCGTACCGGTCGCGTTCGCGTCCCCGTCCTGCGCATGCGCCGAGCCCCCCGTCCATAACGCTGTTATGTCTATAACAGCGTTATGCTCGGCTCGTGTCAACCCAGAACCCGGATCCGGCGGCGCCAGGACGCGGCGGCCCCACCCTCCGCCGCCGACTGCTCGACGAGGCCGCCCGCGTCCTCGCCGAGGAAGGGCCCGGCGCGCTCAGCGCACGGCGGCTCGTCCGGGCCGTCGGCGCCTCCACCATGGCCGTGTACACCCACTTCGGGTCCATGCCGGAACTGGTGCGCGAGGTCATGAAGGAGGGCGTCGACCGGTTCCTCGCCCGGGTACGGGAGGTGCCGCCCGCCGACGCGCCCGACGCCGACCCCGTCCGTGAACTGGCCGGACTCTGCCGCGCCTACCAGGACTTCGCCCGCGCCGAACCCCATGTGTACGCCGTGCTGTTCGGCGGCTCCGCGCTCGCCGGGTTCGAACTCAGCGAGGCCGACCGGTCCATGGGGGTCGCCCTGCTGCGCTTCCCGCGCGATGCCATCCGCCGGTGCGCAGGCGCCGGCCGGTTCCACGCCGACGCGGACGCCGATCTCCTCGTACGCCAGCTGTTCGCGCAGATGCACGGGCTCGCCCAACTCGCCCGCGCCGGTTACATCCTGGGCCGCTACGGCCCGGACGACGTCCTCGCAGGACTGCTGAGGGACTTCGCCGTCGCCGCCGGGGACGAGCCCGCGCGGGCCGCCGCGTCCGTACGCTCGGGGCTGGCCGGGTGACGGCCGCAGCCGCGCCGGGTCACCTCTGGGCCCGCAGCGCGTCCCGGAACCAGCCGTACGACGCCTTCGGGGTCCGGCGCTGCGTCGCGTGGTCGACGTGGACCAGGCCGAAACGGCGGGCGTAGCCCTCCGCCCACTCGAAGTTGTCCAGCAGCGACCAGACGAAGTAGCCGCGCACGTCCACGCCCGCCTCGATCGCCCGGTGCAGGGCCCTGATGTGGCCGTCCAGGTAGGCGATCCGGTCGTGGTCGTCGACGCCCTCGTACGAGCAGCCGTTCTCGGTGATCACCACCGGCGGGAGCCGGTCGCCGTACCGGTCCCGGAACGCGGTCAGCAGCTCCGTCAGGCCCTCCGGGACGACCGGCCAGCCGAAGTCCGTCACCGGGTGTCCCTCGATCTCCCTGAGCGAGAAGGGGAGTTCGGCCGGGATCGGCACGCCGCCGAACTCGGACTCCGTCTGCTGCGGGGCGCCCACCCGGGTCGGGGCGTAGTAGTTGACGCCGTACCAGTCGAGCGGTTCGGCGATGACCTGGAGATCGGCGTCGACGTCGCCCGGCATCAACTCGGCCATGCCGTCCGGGTATCGGCCGAGGAGCAGAGGGTCGGCGAACAGCCGGTTCAGCAGGACGTCGTAGAACTCGGCCGGCGCGGTGTCCTCCGGCGCGGCGGAGGCCGGCCAGGTCGGGCCGTGGGAGTTGGCGATGCCGATGTCGGCGGCGCCGGCCGCGCGCAGCGCTTGTACCGCGAGGCCGTGGGCGAGGAGTTGGTGGTGGGCGACCGGCAGGGCGTCGAAGAGGAGACGTCTGCCGGGGGCGTGCGCACCCAACGCGTGGCCCAGCAAGGTGTGTTCGGCGGGCTCGTTCAGAGTGATCCACTTGGTGACGCGGTCGCCGAGCCGGGCGGCGACCGCCGACACATACGCGGCGAAACGGTGCGCGGTGTCCCGGTCCAGCCAGTCGAGGCGGGCGGGCAGGTCCCAGTGGAAGAGGGTCGGGACGGGGCGCACGCCGGCCGCGCACAGCTCGTCCACGAGACGGTCGTAGAAGTCGAGGCCGCCGGGGGAGTCGACCCGCGGCCAGGAGACCGAGAAGCGGTACGCGTCCACGCCCAGGCCGGACAGCAGCGCCACGTCCTCGCGGTAGCGGTGGTAGTGGTCGCAGGCCACCGCCGCCGTGGAGCCGTCCTTCACCTTCCCCGGCTCGTCCGTGAACACATCCCACACGGAGCGCTGCCGCGCTCCCACGGCCCCCTCGATCTGGTGCGCCGAGGTCGAAACCCCCCACAAAAACCCGTCCGGAAACCGAGGCAAGGGATCACCAGTCACCATGCCCGCGATAATCCGCACCCCCACCCCCAAAGTCAACGCCCGACAAACAAACAGACGTTGCCCACAGCGCGCCCCGTCAGGGGCGCGGGGAACTGCGCGATCAACCACAACGAACCCGCAGACAAGCGACGACCCTGCACGCCCCGACCACAACGAACGCGCAGACAACCGACGACCGGTTCTTCGGCTGACCCAGCGGAGCGCTCACGCGCCTTCTTTGAGCACCCGCGAGATCAACACCCGCTGCTCCTCCGTCAGATAGGGATCCGTCGCATACACCGTCCTCCCGTCCACCGTGATCTCGTAGTGGAAACCGTCCGGCACGCCGGCCGGCGGCGCGTCCCGGCCGGCGGCGACCGCCCGCTCGGCCAGGGAACGCCACTCGGACGCGTCGGCCCGCCCCGCGGTGTTCACCTCGGCGTGCCGCTCGATGCCCGCGAACCCGCCCGTGCGCCTCACCTGAATCCGCATGGTCCCTGTGTAGTACGGACCTATACCGCCCGCACCCCGACCTGCTGCCACGCCTTCGCCACGGCCCGGTGTTCCTCGCCCTCGCGGTAGCGGGCCCGGGCCGCCGCGACCGTCAGCTTCGCGAAGTCCTCGAAGCCCGCCTGGGCGGACAGTTCGCCGCCGGTCAGCACGTCGTACCAGATCTGCCCGGCCCGTTCCCAGGCGTGCCCGCCGAGCGCGGTGGCCAGCAGGTAGAACGCGTGGTTGGGGATACCGGAGTTGATGTGCACGCCGCCGTTGTCGCGGCCGGTCTTCACATAGCCGGCCATGGTCGCGGGCTGCGGGTCCTTACCGAGGACGTCGTCGTCGTACGCCGTGCCCGGGGCCTTCATCGAGCGCAGCGCCGTGCCGGTGACGCGCGGTGCGAGCAGCCCGGCGCCGATCAGCCAGTCGGCCTCGGCGGCGGTCTGCCCCAGCGTGTACTGCTTGATCAGCGAGCCGAACACATCGGAGACGGACTCGTTGAGCGCGCCGGGCTGGCCGAAGTAGGTGAGGTTCGCGGTGTGCTGGGTGACGCCGTGGGTCAACTCATGGCCGATGACGTCCACCGGGATGGTGAAGTCGAGGAAGACCTCGCCGTCCCCGTCGCCGAACACCATCTGCTCGCCGTTCCAGAAGGCGTTGTCGTAGCCCTCGCCGAAGTGCACGGTGGCGTCCAGGGGCAGGCCGGAGCCGTCGATCGAGGCGCGGCCGTACGCCTTCAGATACAGCTCGAAGGTGGCGCCGAGACCCGCGTAGGCGCGGTTGACGGTGGCGTCCGCGCCGGGTTCGGAGCCCTCCTCGCGGACCTTCGCGCCGGGCAGGTCCTGCCGGTGCTCGGCGTCGTAGACGGTGCGCCGCGGGCGGTCGGCGGCGGCGCCCGCGGGCGGGGCGACGGCCGGCGCGCCGAGGACCGTGGTCAGCCGGCGGTGGGTGCGCTCGTAGGCGTCGCGCTCCAGGGTCCGGCGGGCCGGGCCGGACAGCGCGGAGTCCTCGTGCTGGGCCAGCCGGTCCAGGACGTGCGGCGGGACGATGGTGCAGAAGACGGGCTCGAAGCCCCCGTTCGTCGTCATGACCGCACCATTGCACCGAGTGACCACATTGTCACTACTGGCAACCGTGATGGGGGAAATACCGTGACAAGAGATCCGCCCCGCTCACACAGAGTGGTGTGACGCACTCTTTGTCCCGTTTGTTCTCCTGGTCCCGCATACTGATACGGGCCCGCGCATCCGGCGCGGCTCGGCTAGGCTGCGGAGCATCATGCGTTTCGGGCTGCTTCTCCTTAGCTGCCGCGGCGAGGGCCTGTAGTCGAGGCCGACTCCCTCCCCGCGGAGCTTGGCGTTGCGTCGTCGGCCGTCCTTCCGGACACCGGACACGACCGGACATCTTCGAGGAGCCCACGCCATCATGGCCAACCGCCAGCAGCCCAGTTCCATGCCGATCCACAAGTACGGCCGGTACGAGCAGGTAGACATCCCCGACCGGACCTGGCCCGACCGGCGGATCACCGTCGCCCCGCGCTGGCTCTCCACCGACCTGCGGGACGGCAACCAGGCCCTCATCGACCCGATGTCGCCCGAGCGCAAGCGCCGCATGTTCGACCAGCTGGTCAAGATGGGCTACAAGGAGATCGAGGTCGGCTTCCCCGCCTCCGGCCAGACCGACTTCGATTTCGTGCGTTCGATCATCGAGGAAGAGGGCGCGATCCCGGACGACGTCACGATCTCCGTGCTGACCCAGGCCCGCGAGGACCTGATCGAGCGGACCGTGGAGTCCCTGAAGGGCGCGAGGCGCGCCACCGTCCACCTCTACAACGCCACCGCTCCGGTCTTCCGCCGGGTCGTCTTCCGCGGCTCCAAGGACGACATCAAGCAGATCGCCGTCGACGGCACCCGTCTGGTGGTGGAGTACGCCGAGAAGCTGCTGGGCCCGGAGACCGAGTTCGGCTACCAGTACTCGCCCGAGATCTTCACCGACACCGAGCTGGACTTCGCGCTGGAGGTCTGCGAGGCGGTCATGGACGTCTGGCAGCCCGGCCCGGGCCGCGAGATCATCCTCAACCTGCCTGCCACGGTGGAGCGTTCGACCCCCTCGACACACGCGGACCGCTTCGAGTGGATGCACCGCAATCTGTCCCGCCGCGAGCACGTCTGCCTGTCCGTCCACCCGCACAACGACCGCGGCACCGCCGTCGCCGCCGCCGAGCTGGCGCTGATGGCCGGCGCCGACCGCATCGAGGGCTGCCTGTTCGGGCAGGGCGAGCGCACCGGCAACGTCGACCTGGTCACCCTGGGCATGAACCTGTTCTCGCAGGGCGTCGACCCGCAGATCGACTTCTCCGACATCGACGAGATCCGTCGCACGTGGGAGTACTGCAACCAGATGGAGGTCCACCCGCGCCACCCGTACGTGGGCGACCTGGTCTACACGTCCTTCTCCGGCTCCCACCAGGACGCCATCAAGAAGGGCTTCGACGCCATGGCGGCCGACGCGAAGGCCAAGGGCGTCAGCGTCGACGACATCGAGTGGGCCGTGCCGTACCTGCCGATCGACCCCAAGGACGTCGGCCGCTCCTACGAGGCCGTCATCCGCGTCAACTCGCAGTCCGGCAAGGGCGGCATCGCCTACGTCCTGAAGAACGACCACAAGCTGGACCTGCCGCGCCGGATGCAGATCGAGTTCTCGAAGATCATCCAGGCGAAGACGGACGCCGAGGGCGGCGAGGTCACCCCGGGCGAGATCTGGGCCACCTTCCGCGACGAGTACCTGCCCAACCCGGACAACCCCTGGGGCCGCATCCAGGTCAGGACCGGCCAGTCCACCACCGACACGGACGGCGTGGACATGCTCACCGTGGAGGCCACGGTCGACGGCGAGGACACCGTGCTGACCGGCTCCGGCAACGGTCCGATCTCGGCCTTCTTCGACGCGCTGCACTCCATCGGCGTCGACGTACGCCTGCTCGACTACCAGGAGCACACGATGAGCGAGGGCGCCTCCGCGCAGGCCGCCTCGTACATCGAGTGCGCGATCGACGACAAGGTCCTGTGGGGAATCGGAATCGACGCGAACACGACGCGTGCGTCGCTGAAGGCCGTCGTCTCCGCCGTGAACCGCGCGGCCCGCTGACGTCGCTGACCGGCGGTTTCCCGGGTCCGGCCGTTGTGTACGACGGCCGGGCCCACGTCGTTTACCGGCCACTTTGACGCGCAGATAACGGAAAGGTCTCGTACGGGGTACTGACTCCACATCGCCGATGTGGCTAACATCACGCACACGCGGCGATGTTGCCGCAGAGTTTCGGAGGTGCGACGTGCTGCCAGTACGGGGACGAGACGGCCGTGCCACCAGGCTTGCCCGCATCATGGGCACCCGCACCGCGTGGACACCCGTCGGGGACGGCGAGTTCTTCTGCCCCGGGTGCGGGGGCGACCGCAACTACCAGCGGCTCACCGGCCGCCGCCGCTTCACCCTGCTGGGCATGCCCGTCCTGCCGCGCGGCACCACAGGGCCCGTCGTCGAGTGCGCGGCCTGCCGCCACCACTACGGCACCGACGTCCTGGACCACCCGACCACCTCGCGTTTCTCCGCGATGCTCCGCGACGCCGTGCACACCGTCGCCCTCGCGGTGCTGGCCGCGGGCGGCGCCTGCGCCCGTACGTCCCTGGCCGCCGCCGCCAGCACGGTCCGTGCCGCCGGGTTCGCCGACTGCACCGAGGAGCAGCTCGGCGCGCTGGTCGAGGCGCTGGCCGCGGACACCGGCCGGGTCTTCGAGCAGCCGGCCGGCGCGAGCCTGGCGATAGAGCTGCACGAGGCCCTGGACCCGCTCGCCCCGCACCTCGCCCCGGGCGGCCGGGAGTCCATCCTGCTCCAGGCGGCCCGCATCGCCCTCGCGGACGGCCCCTACACCCCCGCCGAGCGTGACGTCCTCGCCACGGTCGGCGCGGCTCTGACGATCTGCTCCGACGACGTGTCCCGCCTCCTGGCAGCGGCCCGGACGCCTTCCTGAGCGGGGCCCGGCCCGCGTCCGCGGTGGCCGGTCCGTCCTGGCGGGCGGCCTGTGGACGTCTGCCGGGCGTGACGTGCCTGTCACGGTCGGTACGGCTCTGACGGTCTGCTCGGACGACGTGTCCCGCCTCCTGGCGGCGGCCCGGACGCCGTCCTGAGCGGGCCAGGACCGCGTCCCTGGTGGCCCGCCTCGCCCTCGCGGGCGGCCCCCATAATGAGGGCGATGACTCTCCTGAGCCGTGTTCTCCTCGCCGCCGCGGTGCTCGCCGCCGCGGCCACCCCGGCCGCCGTAGCCAGGCCCGGCTGCACCTCCTCCGTGCCGTACGCGGCGGGCCGCGGCGGCTACGACACCTACCGCATCCCCGCCGCCGTCAGGACCCGCGCGGGTACCGTGCTCGCCTTCGCCGAGGGCAGGCACGACGGTGTGGGCGACAGCGGCGCCATAGACGTCGTCCTGCGCCGCTCCACCGACGGCGGCTGCACCTGGGGACCGCTCTCGGTGGTCGCCGCGGGGCACGGCGACACCCGGGGCAACCCGGCCCCGGTGGTCGACCCGGACACCGGCGCCATCGTGCTCGTCACCTCGTACAACAGCGGTGCCGTCACCGAGGCGCAGATCATACGGGGCGAGGTGACCCCGGAGCAGGGCCGCCGGGTCTTCGTGCAGCGCAGCGTGGACGACGGCCGGCACTTCTCGCCGCCCCAGGAGATCACGGCCGATGTGAAGCCGGCCGGCTGGCGCTGGTACGCCACCGGGCCCGGCCACGCCGTGGCCCTGACGCACGGCCCGCACGCGGGCCGGCTGGTCGTCCCCGCCAACCACTCCGCGGCCCCGTCGCCCGGATCCACCGACACCGGCCAGGAGGCCAAGTACTACGGCGGCCACGCGTTCTACAGCGACGACGGCGGACGCACCTGGCGGCTGGGCTTCGTCGACGACTCCTACGACGGCCGGACCAACTCCAACGAGTCGACGGCCGCGCAACTCCCCGACGGCAGGCTCTACTTCAACTCCCGTGACCAGAAGGGCAGCAGCCCGGGCAACCGCCTCGACAGCTACTCGAGCGACGGCGGGCGGAGCCTCGACCGACCCTACGCCGTCCAGCCCACCCTGAACGACGTCCCCGTCGTCGAGGGATCCGTCCTGCAGCCGAACGGCCGGCACGCACCGCTGCTGTTCTCCGCGCCGTCCGTGCCGGCCGCTCGCGCGGTGATGGCCGTGTGGCGCAGTACGGATCGCGGTGCGACCTTCAGCAAGGGGTGGACGCTGTCGCTGGACAAGGCCGGGTACTCCGATCTTGTGCAGCTTGACGCCGACACGATGGGGGTTCTTTATGAGACGGGTGCGGCTTCCGCCTATGAGCGGATCGAGTTTCGTCGGCTGCGGGTGACCTAGGCGGTTTTTTGGCTGCGGGTGCGTTGGGGCTGGTCGCTCCCCCAAGTTCTCGGCTTCGCTCGAACAGGGGGGACCCCCATCGCGGCGGAGCCGCACATTGATACAGCCCCGCGCCCCTTTGGGGCGCGCTCTAAGTTCTGCGTGTTCTTAAAGCAGGCCCGCTGCTGCGAGGTATTTGCCTACCTGTTCTGTTTCTGGTGGGGACAGGGGGGTCTGGGGGGCGGCGGTGGTCGGGGAGGTGATGATTCCGCGTAGGTGCAGGGCCGCCTTGAACGCGCCGATCGCCGACGAACCGCCGCCCATCCGTGCCGGATCGCCCACGCCGACCATGCCGAACAGGGCGCACAGCCGCTCCTGTTCCGCCCGGGCGCCCGCCCAGTCGCCGGCCCGGCACAGCCGGTACAGGCGGACGTAGCCGTGCGGGTCGACGTTGGCCAGGCCGGGCACGGCTCCGTCGGCGCCCAGCGCCAGCGCCGCGTCCACGACCACCTCGGAACCGGTGAGCACGGAGAACCCCGCACCGCCGGTCAGACCCCGTGCGCCCGTCACGACCTCGCGGAAGCCGCCCAGGTCACCGCTGGAGTCCTTCAGCCCGGCCAGCACCCCGTCCCGGGCCAGCTCCAGCACCAGTCCTGCGGGCAGCTTGGAGTGCACGGCGACCGGGATGTCGTAGGCGATGACCGGAACCGTGCTGCGCCGCGCGACCAGCCGGAAGTGGCGGGCGATCTCCGCGGGGTGGGTACGGGCGTAGAAGGGCGCGGTGACGACGACCGCGTCGGCGCCCGCCGCCGTCACCGCCGCGACATGGTCGAGCACCCGGGGTGTCGTCATGTCGATCGCCCCGGCCAGTACCGGCAGCTGGCCCGCCACATGCCCCGTGACCTCCTGCACCACTTGTCGCCGCTGCCGGTCGGTGAGGTACGCGGCCTCCGAGGTCGAGCCGAGCACGAACAGGCCGTGCACGCCCGCCTCCACCAGATGGTCGACGAGCCGGAGCAGCGAGGGGACGTCGACCTCGCCCTGCGGTGTCAGGGGAGTGCACACGGGCGGTACGACACCGGACACCCCGGTCGGGCCGTTCGGGGCGGGGAAGGTCATGGCGGCTCCCTGGGAAGACTCTGGCGCACGAGGTCGCGGGTCGACTGGTCCTCCTCCACAGGATGATGACAACGGTAGCGATGTGCCGGGTGCGACGCGGCCGAAAAGTCCGGCATGACCGCGGCGCAGCGGTCGTCCGCGCGCCAGCAGCGGGTACGGAACGGGCAGCCGCTCGGCGGCCGGGTCGCCGACGGCACGGGGCCGGCCAGCGGAATCGGGACGATCGGGTCGAGCAGGCCGGGCGTCGCGGAGAACAGGGCCCGTGTGTACGGGTGCCGGGCCCGGTCGGTGACCCGGTCCGCCGGGCACTCCTCGACGATCCGGCCGAGGTACATGGTGATCACCCGGTCGCTCATCCGCCGCACCGTCTGGATGTCGTGGGAGACGAAGACCAGCGCGAGACCCAGCCGCTCCCGCAGGTCCAGCAGCAGATTGAGGATCTGCGCGCGTACGGACACGTCCAGCGCGCTCGTCGGCTCGTCGGCGACCACCAGATCCGGGTCGAGGGCCAGCGCACGGGCGATGGCGACGCGCTGCCGCTGGCCGCCGGAGAGCTGCCCGGGCAGGGCGTCGCCGAGGGCCCGGGGGAGACCCACCAGGGCCATCAGCTCGCGCACCCGCTCCTCGCGTGCGGCCCTGGACCCCCGTGCGTGCACGTCCAGCGGGTCCCGCAGGATGCGCCGCACCGGCAGCCGCCGGTTCAGGGCGGTCGACGGGTCCTGGAACACCATTCCGATGCTCGCGCCCACCGTGGCCCGGCGCTCGGCGGCCGGCATGGACCACAGGTCGCGGCCCTTGAAGGACACCGTGCCCGAGGTCGGCCGCACCACCCCCACCAGGACCTTCGCCAGCGTCGACTTGCCGCAGCCGGATTCGCCGACGATGCCGGTGGTCTCGGCGGGGGCGATGGTGAGATCGGCTGCGGTGAGGGCATGGATCCGGTCACGGGCGAGGAGGCCGCCGGTGCGGGCTCGATGGATGACGTGGACGTTGCGCAGCACGACGAGTGAATTCACGTGACCCTTCCGCTTTCGATCGTGACGTGGCCGGTGGCAGGGTTCGGAGCGTTCGTTCGGCGTTGCCGGGTCGCGGCCCGGCGAAGTCCCTCGCGGTTCGACAGCGCCCCGAAGGGGCGCGGGGCTGTGTCGATTTGCGGCTCCGCCGCGCGGGCGCGACCAGCCACGACGGCGCCGCGGACAGCCGACGGCACAGCGCGGCGCATCCAGCGGAGCGCTGCGCGTTCACGTGACCGCCTCGGTTTCGGTCGTCGTCAGGTCGATGGCGGGGTGGTGGCAGGCGGCGGTGTGTGTGGGCGTGCCCCGCGGGTCCGGTGCCGTCGTCCGGCACAGCCCGCCCGCCCGCGGGCAGCGGTCCGTGAACCGGCAGCCCGCCGGGAAGTCGGCCGGTGCCGGGACGACCCCGCTGATCTGGGTCAGCCGCTCGGCCGCCGACTCCAGCGACAGCACGCTGCCCAGCAGCCCACGCGTGTAGGGGTGGGCCGGCGCCGCCACCAGGTCCGCGGTCACGCCGGTCTCCACGATCTGCCCGCCGTACATCACCGCCACCCGGTCGGTGACGTCCGCGATCAGCGCCAGGTCGTGCGAGACCAGGATCAGTGCGAAGCCCAGCTCCGCCCGCAGCCGCAGCAGCAACTCCATGATCTGCGCCTGCACGGTCACGTCCAGGGCGGTCGTCGGCTCGTCGGCGACGATCAGCTTCGGATCACGGGACAGCGCCATCGCGATCAGGACGCGCTGGCGCTGACCGCCGGAGAGTTCGTGCGGATAGCTGCGCAGGGTGCGCTCCGGGTCGAGCCCGACCAGGGTCAGCAGTTCGGCGGCGCCGCGCCGGCCACCGCGCCGCACCAGCTGCTTCAGCTGGGCGCGGATGGTCATCGCCGGGTTCAGCGAGGACAGCGCGTCCTGGTAGACCATCGCCATCTCATGGCCGAGCAGCCTGCGCCGCATGCGCGTGGGCTCGGCGAGCAGGTCCCGCCGGCCGAACCGGATCTGACCGGCGACCCGGGCACCCCTGGGCGGCAACCCCATGATCGCGAGCGCGGTCAGCGACTTGCCGCAGCCCGACTCGCCGACCAGGCCCAGGACCTCGCCGGGCCGCACCTCGAAGCTGATCCCGTCGACCACGTCGACACCCCTGTGCCGGTCCGGGAACCCGATGGCCAGGTTCTCCACCGCGAGCACCGGCTGCCCGCCCGGGTCGGGCAGCGGCCGCGCCCGGGCCCGCAGCCGCCGGGCGGCATCGGCCAGCCCGGGCAGCGGCAGCGGCTCGCCGCCGGGCTCCGGCGCCGCCGGCCGGTCGTCGTGCCCCCGCACGTCCACCTCGCGGGCCGCGGGGGCCGCCCAGGCGTCCGAGACGCCTTCGGCGAGGACGTTCAGGGACAGCACGGTGACCAGCATCAGCAGCCCGGGGAAGACGGTCGCCCACCAGCCGCCGGTCAGCACCATGTTCTTGCCGTCCGCGATGACGCTGCCCCACGACGGGTCCGGCGGCCGCACGCCCGCGCCGATGAACGACAGCGACGCCTCGAAGACGATCGCCTCGGCTACCTGGACGGTGCAGAACACCAGCACCGGCGCCGCGCAGTTGACGGCGACGTGCCGCAGCACGATGTGCGGCGTGCGGGCGCCGATGACCCGTTCCGCGGTCACATAGTCCTCGCCGTACTGGTCGAGGACGTTCGCCCGCACCACCCGGGCCACCGGCGGGGTGAACAGGAACGCGATCGCGCAGATCAGTACGGAGATGCCACCGCCGAACACGGCGACGAGCACCGCGGCGAGCGCGATGCCGGGAAAGGCCATCACCACGTCGAGGCAGCGCATCAGCGTCTCGTCCACCGCCTTGCGTGAGGTGGCCGCGAGCGCCCCGAGCAGCGCGCCCACGACGAGGGCGAGCGCGGTGGCGCCGAGTCCGATGGCGAGGGACCAGCGCGCGCCGTACATCAGCCGGCTCAGGATGTCCCGGCCGAGGCTGTCCTGGCCCATCCAGTGCCCGGCGGAGGGATGCCCGGTGCCGCCGACCGGTGTCTGCTGGTCCAGCGGGTCGTCGGGGGCGAGGAGCGGCGCCAGCAGGGCCGCGAGGACGACGACGGCCAGGAAGCAGACGGCCGCCTTCGACAGGGCGGGCAGCCGGCGCGGGCCGCGCGGCCGGACGCCCGGCCGGGTGAACCGCTCGGTGAGGCTCTTGCGGGTGAGCATCAGGCCGCCTCCCTCAGCCGCGGGTTGACGAGCAGGTAGAGGACGTCGATGACGAGGTTGACCACCACGAACCCGGCGGCCGTCGTCAGCACCACCCCCTGGACCACCGCCGGGTCGCCGTTCTGCACCGCGTCGATCATCAGCTTGCCCATGCCGGGCAGCGAGAAGATCGTCTCGATGACCACCGCGCCGCCCAGCAGATAGCCGACCCGCAGTCCGAGCACCGTCAGCGGGTTGATCAGCGCGTTGCGCAGCACGTTCCGGCCGACCACCACTCGGGGCGGCAGTCCGCTGCCGATCGCCGTCCGCACATAGTCCTTGTCCAGTTCCTCCACGACGGCCGTCCGCACGATCCGGGTGAGCTGCGCGGCCACCGGCAGCGACAGCGCGACCGCGGGCAGCGTCATGGTGCGCAGCCAGCCGGTGAGGGAGTCCGCCGGGTTGACGTAGCCGCCGGTCGGGAACCAGCCCCGGTCCACCGCCAGGTACTGGATCATCAGCAGCGCGAGCCAGAACCCGGGGGCCGCGACCCCGGTCAGGGAGAGGACCCGGATGACCTGGTCGGGCAGCCGGTCCCGGTGGATCGCCGCCGTGACCCCGCCGGCCAAGGCCAGCAGCACCGCGAGGCCGAGACCGAGGAAGGTCAGCTGGAGGGTGAGCGGCAGTGCGGTGGTGACCTGGTCGACGACCGGCGTCCGGGTCAGCGCGCTGGTGCCCAGGTCGCCGTGGAGCAGGTCGCCGACGAAGTGGACGTAGCGCACCGGGAGCGGGTCGAGCAGCCCGTTGCGTTCCCGGAAGTCGTGCAGTTGCCCGGGTGTCGGGTTGGCCCCCTGGAAGAACGCGGACGCCGGGTCGACGTCGGAGAACCGCATCACCAGGAACACGAAGAGCACGATGCCGAGCAGCAGCGGCACCAGCAGCGCGATGCGGTGCAGCAGGATACGGACGACGGCCGTCATGCCGTCAGACCCACTTGGCCTGGAGGAGGTTGACGCCGGGATACGGCTGTGCCCTTATGCCGGTGAGCCGCTTCGGGTCCCAGGCGGTCATCAGCTCGTTGTGCACGACCGGATAGAGCACGGCCTGCTCGGCGACGACGTCGATGTAGTCCTGGACCATCGCCGTCTTCCGGTCCGGGTCCGGCTCCCGGGTCGCCCGGTCCATGTCCTTGAACAGTTGCCTGGCCACCGGGTCGTCGGCCCACCGGGTGTACCGCATCCACAGGTTGGCAGGACCGTAGTTGTAGTGCATGATCAGGTCGGCGTCGAGGCCGAACTGGTTGGGGTTGGAGGCGGCGGCGACGACCTGGTAGTCCTGCTTCTGGTCCAGCTTGGTGAACACGGCCGTGGTCTCCTGCGGGGACAGTGTCGTCCGCACGCCGATCGCGTCCCAGGACGCCTTGATGGTCGGCAGGCAGTCCGCGATCCAGCTGACGTTCACCGCGAGGACGTCGATCTTCAGGTTCCGCACCCCGGCCGCCGCGAGCAGCGCCTTCGCCTTGGCCGGGTCGTGGTCGTACACCGTCTTCGCCCGCCGGTAGGCGGGGTTGCCCTCGTTGAGGAAGGACGACGACGGCTTCCCGTGCCCCTTCAGCGCGACCTCGACCATCTTCCGGGTGTCGATGGCGTAGCGCAGCGCCTGCCGGACCCGTACGTCGTCGAACGGTTTGTGCGCGGTGTTGAACATCAGGAACAGGTTGTTCATCCCGGCCCCGCCCGCGACGCTCAGCCCGCCCCGCTCCAGCCGGGGCACGGCGGCGTACGGGATGTTGTCGGCGATCTGCGCCCCGGTGTCGGCTCCGGAGATCCTCGCCACGCGCGGGGCGGCGTCGACGATGGTCAGCCAGTTCATCTTCTGGAACGCGGGCCTGCGCGGACCGTTGTAGTCGGCGAACGCCTCGAAGGTGGTGTTCGACTTCGGGTGGTGCGCGGTCTGCCGGTACGGCCCCGAGCCGATCGCCTTGCCCCTGATCGCGTCGTCCCACGCCCCGGGCCGCGAGAAGACGTGCTTCGGCATGATCTTGGCGAGGGTGAGCCGGGAGAGCCCGTCCGGGAAGGGGAACTTGAGGACCAGCTCCACGTTCCGCGCGTCGACCTCGCGGACCTCCTTCAGCCAGCTCTCGAAGAAGCCCTTGGCGAGGGTCTGGGTGCCCGGGTCCAGGATCCGGTCGAAGACGAAGACCACGTCGTCGGCCGTCACCGGCTTGCCGTCGTGGAACCGGGCGCCCGGCCGCAGCGTGAACCGCCACGTGGTGGCGTTCGGGTCGGCCGGTGCCCGGGTGGCCAGCGCGGGGTAGGGGTCCCGGGAGATCGGGTCGGTGTCCAGCAGCCCCTCGTAGATGTGGTGGTTGGCGGCCATGCAGAACGCGGACGCCGTTTGCGTCGGGTCCCAGCTGCCGTCGTTGCCGTAGCCGATCACCGCGGTCAGCGTGCGGTTCCTGCCGCCCTCGCCGCCGGTGTCGTTCGTCGACTCGGGCCCGGCCGAACAGGCCGCGAGCGACGGGGGGAGCGCGGCGGCGGCACCCAGCGCGCCGCCGTACTTCAGGAACGACCGGCGGTGCGGGGCCGGCACCACGTGGGTCATGTCGTCGCGCACGGTTTCCTCCAGGGGGTCCGGAACAGGGTTCGCAAAGAGGGTGGAGGGATACGGCAGAGGAGATACGACGTCCTACGTCCGGCCGGTCAGCGTGACCATAGGAGCGCCCGTGGGACCGGTCAAGGGATCGCACACGAATGGCGTAGCCGCCAGAGGTCGCACCAATGACTCAAGGAATGGCGGGAGTTGGCGCTGGTGGCGCCGGGAGATGGGACGTGGGACGTCCGCTGCGCGTAGCATGCGGCGCATGCCCGCCGGGGAGCCCAGGACCAACCGGATACAGCGCGCGGTCGTCCAGCTGTCCTCGACCGCGGGCTCCGGCCCGGTGCTCCGCTGCCCACCGAGACGGAGCTGATGGGCCGCCTTGGCGTCAGCCGCAACTCCGTCCGCGAAGCACTCAAGGCGCTCCAGGCCCTGGACATCGTGGAGATCCGGCACGGCTACGGCAGCTACGTCGGCCGGGCCTCCCTCGCCCCGCTGGTCGACGGCCTCACCTTCCGCACGCTGACCCGGCACGACGACGACCCCGGTGCCCTGGCCGAGGTCCTTCAGATCCGCGAGGTGCTGGAGGAGGGGCTGATCCGCCGGGTGGCGGCGACGGTGACCGAAGCGGACCTGGACCGGCTGGAGTCGGTGGTCTCCCGGATGGAGGCGGCGGTCCTTGCCGGCCGCCCCTGCCCCGAACTGGACCGCCGGTTCCACGAGTTGCTGTACGTCCCGCTCGGCAACGCCCTCGTGCCGCAGCTCCTCGGTGCGTTCTGGACGGTGTTCCGCCGGGTCTCCGGCGCCCGCGGCCGGCTGGACGACCCGGCGCCCGAGGTCACCGTCCGCCGGCACCGCGACATCCTCACCGCGCTGCGCGCCCGGGACGTCGCGGGCGCGCAGCACGCGATGGCCGTCCACTTCCGCGGCATCGAGGCAGGCGCGGCACAGGAGTCACGGGGAGTCGGATGAGCGGTCCGGTGCGAGCTTATGAGCAGACTATTTGCGAGCTCCCCGGACCATCCCTGTGCCGCTTTTGAGTCACTAGGGCCAAGTTTTCTTATGTTCTTGACGGAATGTGAAGTTTGCTGTTCGCACCTCATCCCTCACGCTTCGTCAGGAAAGGCACGGTGGGTTTTGGTGCATGGGGCTGTCAAGGCCAGGGGCGTCTCGTCGCTGGCACTCGGGGCCGTGAGCCTCGGCCTTACCTGGGGCCTGTGCGGCCCCGTCGCCGCACAGGCGCAGTCGGCGGAGGGCCGGGCGAACGCCCAGGCCGCCGCCTCGCAGGCGGCGCGGTTCGCCAAGGGAGCGGGGGTGAACAGACACCAGCGGCTCCTTCGGGCCGCGGTCACGGGGACGGTGACCGCGACCACGGGCGTGAACATCCGTCAGCAGCCCTCGACCGACTCGGCGGTTTTGGGCTCGTTCCCGTTCGGGGCGAGCGTCAGCATCCTGTGCTGGGACGTGGGCACTCCGGTGGACGGGAACACCGTCTGGTACCAACTGGCGGACCGCCCCGGCTGGGTGACCGCCCGCTGGGTCGCCGCGACCGGCGTCCCGTACTGCGACGGCCAGGTCGGCCCGACCGGTGCGACGGGCCCGACGGGTCCGACCGGCGCGAACGGCCTGAACGGAGCCACCGGCGCGACGGGTCCGACGGGCGCGGCCGGCTTGAACGGCGTGACGGGTCCGACGGGCGCTGCTGGGTTGAACGGTGCGACGGGTCCGACGGGCGCTGCTGGGTTGAACGGTGCGACGGGTCCGACGGGCGCTGCTGGGTTGAACGGCGTGACGGGTCCGACGGGCGCGGCTGGGCTGAATGGTGCGACGGGTCCGACGGGCGCGGCTGGGCTGAATGGTGCGACGGGTCCGACGGGCGCGGCTGGGTTGAACGGTGCGACGGGCCCAACCGGTGCCGCTGGGATGAACGGTGCTACGGGTGCCACTGGCGCCGCCGGTTTGAACGGCGCGACCGGAGCCACCGGCCCGACGGGTGCGGCTGGTCTGAACGGTGCTACCGGCGCGACCGGCGCGACGGGTGCGGCCGGTTTGAATGGTGCTACCGGCCCGACGGGTGCGGCCGGTTTGAACGGCGCGACCGGTCCGACGGGTGCGAACGGTCTGGACGGCGCGACGGGTCCCACTGGTCCGACGGGCGCGGCCGGTCTGGACGGCGCGACGGGCGCGGCCGGTCCCACGGGTGCGGCCGGTCTGGACGGTGTGACGGGTCCGACCGGTCCGACGGGTGCGAACGGCCTGGCCGGTGTGACGGGTCCGACGGGCGCCGTCGGTGCCACGGGTCCGACCGGTCCCACCGGTTCCGACGGTGTCGCCGGCCCCACCGGTCCCACCGGGCCGACGGGCCCCGCCGGCACCACACAGACCCAGGCGCTGGACTCGCCCCTGAACCCGCAGACGATCCCCGCCGGCGGCACGATGACGCTCCAGGGAGGTGACTGCAGCACCCTCGGCTCCTACATCGCCGTCAGCGGCGGGGAGAGCCAGGTGTCGGGGTCGGGTCTGGTACAGACGCTCACGAGCACTCCGGGTAACGCCTGGACCATCACCGTCACCAACCCCGGCGCCGACGCCGCCACCGTCAACGTCGTGTCGCTCTGCCAGCCGATCTGATATCCCGAACGGAGAACACAAGAGCAAGCGGTCCGTGCCGCCCCGCCTGTCCGGTGGGCGGCACGGACCGCTTTTCGCGTTCGGCCGGACATCGTCAACGCAGTGTTATTTTAAGACTTAGGTGCGCCGGAGCACTTTTCCGGGCCGTTCGCGCAGGTGGTACGCCTGTGGTGCAGGCGGCCGTGCGCTGCTCCGAATGAGCGAATCGATTGCCCCGCTCTTGCGGTGACGGTCACTCAGATGGATTACTGAGTTTTGACAGATTGACTGAGTCTCATGGTCATGCTCAGCACTGGCTGAAGTCGATGACCCCGCGCCTGCGGCGCCTCCCCTCTCCCTTTCTCCCGTACTTCCGTTTCCCGTCACCTCCTCACCGTTGAACCGGCTCGGGACGAGCCGCCGTTCCGTTGAGGCCGCGGAAGCCGCGCATGCGGGGCACTTCCCGCCCCGCTCCGCGCATCCGCCCTCCGCATATCCCGGCCCGCGCGAGCATGCGCCGACGCCGGGCACAGCACCGTTCCACCGCCCGGACGGGCCGGCATGTCCCGTCCCTCCTGAACACTCCTGGCCGGAAAGACCGTTCGGCCAACGCCATCACCGCCCGATCACGCGGCCAACCGCGAAAGGAATCAACATGGCAACCATCACCTCGATCAGCACGGGCAACCCCGGTTCGGCCGGACAGCTCATGACGATCAACGGAACCGCCCTGTCGACGGCCACCAGGGTCAACTTCGGCAACAAGTCGGCCCCCGCCACCGTCGTCAGCAGCACGCAGATCACCTGCTCCATCCCGTCGCTGTGTGCCGGGCAGTACAACATCAACGTCACGGCCGGCACATCGACCACCAACTCCCTGCCGTTCTTCTACGCCGCCACCCCGGCCGTCGCGGCCGTGACACCCACCGCGGGTCCGGCCAGCCCCGGCACCATCACCGTCAGCGGCAGCGGCTTCCTGAACGCCACGGGGGTGACCTTCGGCGCCATCGGCGCGGGCACCGCGGTGACCGTGGTCAACGACAGCGAGATCACCGTCACCGCGCCCGCGCACGGCGCCTTCACCGGCTGCCAGGACACCGTCGACGTCACCGTCACCACCCCGGGCGGAACCAGCACCACGAGCGTCACCGACCAGTTCGTCTACTTCAACGCCCCCGCGGTGACCAGCCTCAGCCCGGCCACCGGGCCCGCCGGAACGAACGTCACTGTCACGGGCACGTGCTTCGACAACGTGGTCAACGCGACGTTTACGCCGACCGCCGGCGGCGCCGCGATCCCGGCCGACAGTTTCACCTCCGCCTCCGAGACCCAGCTGATCGTCGTCGTCCCCGCCGGCCTCACCGCGGGCACGACCTACGACCTCCAGGTCATCACCCCCGGCGGCACCAGCGCGATCGTCGCCGGCGACGTGTTCACCGGCGCCTGACCCCACCCGCCCAGGGCCGCCGATCGCCCCTTCCCTCCGCGACGGCCGCCCTGGGCACCTCCTCGGGAGCGCACCGGCCGCCGTGCCCCGACCCGGCTCCTGGCCGGGGCACGGCGGCCCCCGCTCCGGCACGTGGAAAGGAGCACCCATGGCGCCGACCATCACCGGCCTCAGCCCCACCCAGGGGCCGGCCGCGGGCGGTACGCCCGTCACGCTCACCGGCAGCGGCTTCACCGGTGCGACGGCGGTCAGGTTCGGCACGAACCCGGCACAGTTCAGCACGCTCAGCGACACCACCATCTCCTGTACGAGCCCAGCCGGTTCGGGCTCGACCGCCGTCACCGTCACCAGCCCCGCCGGCACCAGCAACAGCGTGACCTTCACGTATCTGCCCGCCCCGGTGATCAGCTCGATCACCCCGGCCCAGGGCCCCGCCGCCGGCGGGAACACCGTCACGCTCACGGGCACCGCGCTCTCCGGCGCCACCGTCGTGTTCGGCGGCCACAGCGCCACCGTCACCGGCAACACCGGCACCCAGATGACCGTCCAGGCCCCCGCGGGCCCGGCGGGTGCCGTCAACCTCACCGTCACCACGAACGGAGGCACCAGCACACCGGTGGCCTACTTCTACGTCCCCCTGCCGAGCGTGGACAGCGTCTTCCCCGTTCTGGGATCGACCCTGGGCGGCACCACGGTGACCATCACGGGCAGCAATCTGACCCTCGCCAGCGCCGTACGCTTCGGCTCCCGCGCGGCCTCCGGAGTCACCGTCGTCTCGGACGGCCAGATCACCGCCCCGGCCCCGTTCGGTTCCGGAACCGTCACCGTCACCGTCACCACGCCGGGCGGCACCAGCCTTCCCGGGGTCGGCGACCCCTACTACACCTACGTCGCCCAGCCGGTCGTCTCCGGCCTCAGCCCCAACCAGGGGCCGGCCGCCGGCGGAAACAGCATCACCATCACCGGCAGCAACCTGACGTACACCGAGGGCGTCACGGTCGGCGGCACGCCGGCCGAGTTCGTCACCGTCTCCGACACCAACGTGGTCGCCGTCGCACCCGCAGGCACCCCCGGCACGGCCGCAGTCACCATCCACACCCCGGGCGGCACCAGCAGCGCCGGCTACCAGTACACACCGTGAAACCCGAGCACCCGCGGCGGTATTGCCGGGCCGTGCCCCAAAGGGGCGCGGGGAACGGCGCGCCCAGCCACAACGCACCCGCGGCAGCGTACGGCGGTGTGTGGCCCTTACAGTGCCGGGGTTGGTTTTGCCAGCGGGGCCGTGCCCCAAAGGGGCGCGGGGAACTGCGCGCCCAGCCACAACGCACCCGCGGCAGCGCACGGCGCCCGAGCGCCCCGGACCGATATGTGGACGCCCGCCACAGCGCACCGCACCGCGCACCGACCGCATGCGGAAGAATGGCCACATGACTCTGTTCCGCGACGACGGCATCGTGCTGCGCACCCAGAAGCTGGGCGAGGCGGACCGGATCATCTCGCTGCTCACCCGCGGCCACGGACGGGTGCGGGCCGTGGCCCGGGGCGTACGGCGGACGAAATCCAAGTTCGGGGCAAGGCTGGAGCCGTTCTCCCACGTAGACGTGCAGTTCTTCGCGCGCGGCAGCGAACTCGTCGGCCGCGGGCTCCCGCTGTGCACACAGAGTGAGACCATCGCACCCTACGGTGGCGGCATCGTCACCGACTACGCCCGCTACACCGCCGGGACGGCGATGCTGGAGACCGCCGAGCGGTTCACCGACCACGAGGGCGAGCCCGCCGTACAGCAGTATCTGCTGCTCGTCGGCGCGCTGCGCACGCTCGCCCGCGGTGAGCACGCGCCCCACCTCGTCCTGGACGCCTTCCTGCTGCGCTCCCTCGCCGTCAACGGCTACGCCCCCAGCTTCGGCGACTGCGCGAAGTGCGGCATGCCCGGGCCGAACCGGTTCTTCTCGGTCGCGTCCGGCGGTTCCCTGTGCGTGGACTGCCGGGTCCCCGGCAGCGTCGTACCCTCACCGCAGGCCCTCGTGCTCCTCGGCGCGCTGCTTACGGGAGACTGGGAGACCGCGGACGCGTGCGAACCGCGGTACGTCCGGGAGGGGAACGGGCTGGTGTCGGCCTACCTGCACTGGCACCTGGAGCGCGGGCTGCGCTCACTCCGGTACGTGGAGAAGTCATAGGCACGGCGTCGGCGCCGGCGGCGCGGACACCGTTAGTAGGGAGACGAGAAGCACATGGTCGTACGCGGGATCCTGGGACGCCAGCGGCGCGAGTACAAGGCGCCGGAGCCGCACCCGTCCGGTGCCCGCGCGCCGAAGCTCCCCGGCGAACTGGTCCCCGAGCACGTGGCCATCGTCATGGACGGCAACGGGCGCTGGGCCAAGGAGCGCGGGCTGCCCCGGACCGAGGGGCACAAGGTCGGCGCGGAGCGGGTGCTCGACGTGCTTCAGGGCGCGGTCGAGATCGGCGTCCGCAACATCTCCCTGTACGCCTTCTCCACCGAGAACTGGAAGCGCTCGCCCGACGAGGTCCGCTTCCTGATGAACTTCAACCGCGACTTCATCCGCAAGAGCCGCGACGAACTCGACGCCCTCGGCATCCGGGTGCGCTGGGTGGGCCGCATGCCCCGGCTGTGGAAGTCGGTCGCCAAGGAACTCCAGGTCGCCCAGGAACAGACCAAGGGCAACGACCTGCTCACCCTGTACTTCTGCATGAACTACGGCGGCCGGGCCGAACTGGCCGACGCGGCGCGGGCGATGGCCGAGGACGTGCGGGCCGGCCGGCTCGACCCCGGCAAGGTCAACGAGAAGACCATCCAGAAGTACCTCTACTACCCGGACATGCCGGACGTCGACCTGTTCCTGCGCCCGAGCGGCGAGCAGCGCACCTCCAACTACCTGATCTGGCAGAGCGCTTATGCCGAGATGGTCTTCCAGGACGTGCTGTGGCCCGACTTCGACCGCCGTGACCTGTGGCGCGCCTGCATCGAGTTCGCCTCCCGCGACCGGCGCT
This sequence comes from Streptomyces sp. NPDC102462, assembly GCF_044765425.1. Lineage (NCBI taxonomy): Bacteria > Bacillati > Actinomycetota > Actinomycetes > Kitasatosporales > Streptomycetaceae > Streptomyces > Streptomyces sp. NPDC102462. Next base: position 23,145 of record NZ_JBIWKB010000094.1, read on the forward strand.
TCGGCGGCGCGATCCCGAACGAACAACTGCTGGCCATGGAAGGAAGGACGGAAGGGGAGCCGCAGGGAGAGACGGACTGAGCGACACGGGGAACACCGGCCACCTCCTGGCCACGGCGCGTTCACACCGGCGGCCGACGATGCGGAAGATCACCCGGTCTTCCGCGTCGCCTCCACGAAACGGACCGCAAAACCCACCTGCCACCCCACCACCAAGACCAGCAAGTTCTGACGGGCGGGCGAAGCAGCGTTTTAGTTCTGTCAGGGCGTAGGGGCGCGAGGAACTGCGCGCCAAGCCACACCAAACCCGCACCCGACACCCAACCCCCACCCCGTCAGGGGCGCGGGGAACTGCGCGCCAAGCCACACCAAACCCGCACCCGGCATCAAACCCGCACCCCCACGGCGCCCAGCCGCGCCAAACCCACCCCACCAACCCAGCGCGGCCGAGCGCACCCCCCTAGGGGCGCGGGGAACTGCGCGCCAAGCCACACCAAACCCGCACCCGGCATCAGAGGGCTTCTCGAAACCGAATGTGCAGCTTGGGGTTCCGTACGGGTGTGCCGTTCAGGTGATTGTGGCTGCGCGGGGGCATGAAGGCAGGGC
>NZ_JBIWKB010000095.1:0-23481 GCF_044765425.1 Streptomyces sp. NPDC102462
AGGCCGCCCCCATGCGCGTACCGCATGACGACGTCATACCGCAACGATCAAGAAGCGTCACGGGCCACCGGACTCCACGAGTTCAACCTGAGTACACCCTTAGTTGCGATATCACCGACAACGAAATCTGCCGCTCTGTGCCCAGCATCCCTCTTCAGCCCGGACCCATACCCCTTGGCATTCTGGATGATTTCCTGAGCTTCCGCAGGGCCGACACCACACCACGGTCCGCTGTTGTGAACGAGTACTGGCGTCTCGCCCGCCAGCACATAGTACGTGTGCTGCGCGGACCCGCTCTACCTGCTTCTTTGCAGGTCAGCACGTGATTTGCGTTCCGCTGGTGTCCGTCGTTGTGCGGGGAAATCCGTGGTTGTTGCCGTCGCTACTGCCGTCAGGGGGCGGGCGGCTGGTGCTGGTGCCGTTGCTCGTCCCGCTGGTCACCGCGGAGTTTGTCGGGCCACCGTGTATGCGGTGGGGCCGGTAAGCCCTGTCCCTGTGCCGTCGAGCATGTCCAGGACCTCAAAGCCGGCGCCCTCCGCGTAGCGTTCCAGTTCGCGGGGGAACAGGATGCGTCTGCGGATCTCGTCTCGGGCCTCGTCGCCCGAGGGAAGTTTCCAGTGCCGGTGCATGGTGTTGATCTGGGTTCGCAGGTCCCACGTGTGGCGGATGGTGACGGCCGCGGGTCCCGTCGGGGTGTCGACCGTGGCGGTGGTCGGCTCGGTCCGGGTGATCGGGGCGACGGGGGAACACAGCACGAGCAGCGCTCCTGGCCGGGCGTGGGCCGCGAAGGTGGCGAAGACCTGGCTGATCTCCTCGTTGTCGTGCACGTAGGCGAGGCTGTTGCCCATGCAGGTCACTACGTCCATGCGCTGTCCGAGTCGTACGGTGCGCATGTCGCCGGTACGGATGTCCAGCTCCGGCCGGGCCTGGTGGGCGTGGTCGACCATGCCGGGCTGGAGGTCCACGCCGATGCAGTCGAAGCCCTTGGCCAGGATCTCCAGGTCCCGGCCGGTGCCGCATCCGAAGTCGACCAGGGTCCGGGCGTCCGGCCGGTGCAGCTCGATCAGGGTCTGGCACATCCCGGCGCCCGTACTGTCGGACTGGACCAGGTCGTAGAGCGCCGGATCGCGGTACAGGAGGTTTGTGGCTTCCACGTGCTCGGCTTCCGTGTTGGGGCTGGTCACATGAGGCTTCGCAGTCCGACCTCCAGTGCGAGCATGTCGCACAACAGATCGGGAACGACCGGGGCAGCGTCGGCGTACCTCCGCGCCTCGGCGAGCGCCTTCCCGTCAACGTAGCCGACGTCCACCAGGATGGACTCCTTCAGCATGTCGTCCAGTACGGGCAAACCGTAGGACCGCAGCCCCTTCTCCAAGACAGCCAGGAAGTTTTCCGGTTCGGCCGGCGCGGCCACCCACTCGGGCAGCCCGGCCCACCTGATCCGCTCGCGGAACAGCGCCTTGCCGCGCTTGTGCTCGTGCGGGAGCTGCTCCATGAACCGCACGATCCGCGGGTGCACGAGTGGGCTCACCGGCCAGACTCCTGCCCGGAGGAATCCGGGGTTGTGCATCCCGAACGCCATCAGCGTCGGCACGGGCAGCACCGGAATAGGGGCCAGGTGCTCGTTCACCTCGGCCAGCGCTCGGACAGCCTTGCTGCCGAGCCACGGCACGGGTTCCGGCCTCGGCAGTTCGGCTTGCGTCCTGGAGTGGTGGGCGTTGATCTCGTCCCCGCCGCTGCCCGTGAACATGACCTCGCACCGCCGGGCGGCTGCCTGCTCGCGTACGGCATCGAACGCCTCCTGGTAGAAGGCTCCCGCCGGATCGTGCGGCTTGCGCAGGGCGCGTACGCCTCCGGCGCAGAAGGGCGGGTGCTGCATGGCGGGGGTGGACGTGTCCTGGAAGCCGCAGTGCTCCACAAAGGCCCGACGCCGCTCGCACTGTTGCCTGCCGGTGCTTCCTCCCACCAGCAGGCCGAAGCTGTACACCTCGGGGAAGCGGGCCGCCTTGATGGCCAGGGCGACGTTCCCGGAGTCCGCGCCGCCGGACAGTTCGACGCCCACGCATCCGGTTGCTGTCGGCGCCTGGCGGATCACGTCGGTCAGCAACTCATCCAGAGCCGCGAGTGGATCAACACCGGGCCGCAGCGTACGCGGCTCAAGTACGTGTTCGGCAGGCTCCGGATAGTGGATGCTGAGTCCCGAGGTGGTGAACGTGGCCGATGCCCGCTCGGTGAGGCGGTAGACGCCTTCGAAGAGCGTCTCGGACGTGTAGCGGTGCTGCCTCGTCAGCGTTCGAGCGACAACGCGCGGCACCAGGCGATCGGCCTGCATATGCGGTCGCAGTAATGTCAGGTCCCACGAGGCGTGCAGCTCCTCGGCCTTCCCTGTCAGATAGAGCGGGGCTGTGCCAAAGACGCCCGCCGCCAGGCGGGCTTGTCCGGGCTCCATGGTGAGTTCGACGAAGTCGGCCTCGTCCCGCTTGCACTCCTTCACCCGGACCCGTACGCGCGGCGCTTGGTCGTCGTTGACCTCCATGACCAGAGTGGACACGTTTACGGGCTCAATCCAGCTCTCGCCGTTGATCCAACGGCCCCCCTGCGATCTCCACTTGGGCTCCTGGAGATCAGCCAGGCGCAGACGCATCGACAGCATGTCGTCCCTTTCCGATGTCGTGCGGCGGGGCGGGGCCGCGAACGGCCCCGCCCCGCCTGGCGTCAGCCCTGGATCACTTGCTGCAGTGGTCGCCGTTGTTGTCGCCACCGCCCGGCATCTTGTCGAGCAGCGCGGCCTCGACGGCCGGGACGCCAGTGATCAGATCGCCGGTGAACAGCTCGTCCACGTTCATCGTTTTCTCCCTTACGGTTTTCAGTGGACTCCGCGACGGATGCTGCGGAGCTGGACCCGTCCGGCTGCCAGACCCTTGCGAAGAAGGCAGCCGGACGGGGTGCCCACCGCTTCCGACGGCGGGCCCTCCCTCATCACAGGTGGGGAGCCTGGATGCGTGACGGGGAGGAGTCAGGAGTGGTCCGGCGTAGCGGCCGACGGCTGCGGCTAACCGGTTCACAGCCGCTCTCCGCGGCTGCGCTGGTTGGCCTCGCGTACTGCGACGCTCAGCTTCTCCGCGCCGTACTCGGGCGTGGCACTGCCGTGCTGCGGGCAGAGACACGGCGAGAACCGGTTCGAACCCGGCGGCAGGTCCGCGCCCTCGTAGGTGTCGATCCTCAACACCCCGTCCATGCCCCGCTCCTCGGTCATCCGGGCCAGACGGGCCCGTGCTTCGCTTCTCATCCCTCAGCCCTTCAGACGACGGCTGCGGCGAGGACTCGCCGTTGCCTGCTGCCTCTACGCAACCGCACGACCACGCTCAGCGGTACCGTTGCCGTATCACCAGGACTTGAAAGCCTTGAAAGTTCGCAGGGGCACGGGGAGTTGAGGGCATGGCCAAGCGTGAACCGAACGTGGCGCTCGGGCGCCTGCTCACCGAGAGCCGCTGGACTCAACGCCAGTTCGCGCGGGCGGTGAACCGCGTCGGCACGGAGACCGGAATCCCCCTGCGCTACGACGAGTCGGCAGTGAGTCACTGGCTCGGAGGCACCGTCCCTCGCGGTGCGGTGCGCGGATGCATCCTCGAAGCTCTCTCCCGCCGCCTCAGCCGCCCCGTCACCCATGCCGAGGCCGGGCTGCCGGTTCCACGCGATCGCTCCTCCGCGGCTGCGGATACCGTGGAAGGGGTGATCGACCTGGGGAGGCTGGATATGGACCCGTCCCGCCGCAGTGTCCTGGGTGCCGGCCTGTTCTCCGTGGCCGTCACCATTCCCGGCTGGCCTGATGTGGTCGGGCGTGCCGATGCCATTCGGTCCGGCCGCACGACCCGTATCGGCATGAACGAAGTGGACATGGTCGTCGCCATGACCGAGCGTGTCTCGGAACTGGACGACGAGTTCGGCGGCCGTCACGCACGCCCCATGGCGGCCTCGTTCATGGTCAACACCGTGGCCTCCTACCTGCGTGCCGACGCACCCGAGGACGTACGCAAGGCGATGCTGTCCGCCGCCTCGGACCTGCTCTACTTGACCGGCTACATGGCCGTGGACGAAGGTCTGCACGGTCTCGCGCAGCGCTACTACGTCAAGGCCCTGGAGCTGGCAGGCGCTGCCGAGGATTACCTGACGTACTGCACCACCCTGCGGGGCATGAGCGTCCAGGCGGTCGACCTCCGCCACGGGGCGAAGGCTATGGAGTTGGCCGATGCCGCTGCCGCGGCTTCCCCGAAAGCCGGCCCTCGGATGCTGGCCTTCCTCGTCGGCCAGCAGGCGCACGCCGCCGCGCAGACCGGCGACCGTACGGGCGCGCTGCGCTACATCCGGGAGGCCGAGGCGGCCATGGACCGTGCCGAGTCACGCGGCAAGGCGTTCGGCTCGTATGACCCCTCTTCGCTCAACTACCACGTAAGCCAGGTGCGTTACGAACTCGGTGACAAGGCCGGAGCCGTCGAAGCCATGCAACAAGCGGACCGGCTCCGCCCCAGCGCGTACCAGCGCACACGAGTACACCGTCGCGGACTGTTGGCAGAGCGGCAGTTGGAACTCGGCCACCTGGAAGCGGCCTGCGTCACCTGGCACCAGGCTCTCGACGACTACCCCAAGGTGCAGTCCGGCCGCGCCGACGAGCGCGTGAAGGCCATGTTCGGTCTCTTGCGCCCTCATCTGAAGAACGCAACGGCGCTCGACCTGTACGACCGAGCACGGACGATCGCACCACCGTCGCTGGTCGCCTGATCCCTGTCGCTCCTTCAAGCTCAGCCACAGAAAGTCAGCCACGACGGCGGGTGCGCCGACAGATCACCCGCCACGTGTGCTTCCAGCAACCCCGCACCGGCCTCAACCACGCCTCTTCCTTCCGTCACAGCATCCGCCCCGCTCCGGCCTGGCCGCTCGGCAGCGGGATGGGCTGCTCGATCTGTGGCTTCACCTGTGACCCACGCCGACGACGATCGATCGCGGCCTTCGGTTGCCGCAGCCTGACGTGGTGCTGTGCGGCGTTCGGCGGAGCGACCTGGCGGCGTCGCTGCGGTTGCTTCCGGGATCGGAGTCGGCTCGCTTGCCTGCCACTGCGCGCCGAGTGGCCGGCGGGCGTCGCCAGCGGGGCGGCAGACAGGAGCGGGCGGCGGCCACCGGCCGCCGACGCGCGGCGGCCCGCGACAGCGGGCCGCCTTGATCAAGTAAAGAAACTCTGAACAGCTCACCCATGGGCCGAGCTGTCAGCCTGTCCGTCAGGGGCCCTGCTGGCGGCGCTTCTTCGCGTCGGCGAGTCTCTCTTCGAGTTCCTTGCGGGCGGCTGCGGGATCGTCGTGGAGCGGTGGCGCGAGTTGGCCACGGCGGGCCAGTTCGCGGGTGATCTTCCGGCCCTTCTCGACCGCTGCTTGGTAGGCCGTACGGGTCTGGTTGAGCTCGTCATGGATTTGGTCGGCAAGCGCTTTGAGCTCGGCGTCGGCGAGATGTGCGAATTCGCCGACAGCCCTGTGGGCCTGGCGTTCGACCTCCTCGCGCTGGAGGTGCTGGACGACCTTGGAGCTGTAGTTCTTGCCGGGTGTCGGGGCGGTGCGGACGAAGACGCCGCGCCCCTTGACGGCGTAGATCAGCCCCTCGCTCTTGAGGAGGCGAAGGGCGTTCTGCGCGGTGGAGTTGGCGATGGTGAACCGCTCTTGCAGCTCACGCGCGGAGGGCAGCTTGCTACCCGGGGGGAAGAGCCCTTCCTTGATCTCTTCGCGCAGGGTGTCCGCGGTCCGGACGAAGGGGGGGCGGTTGTCCTCTGCGCGGGCCGAACGCCACCCAGGAGGGAAGGGGCCGTCTCCTGCCGCGCCTTCGTCGCCGTCCTTTTCTCCGGTGTCCTGTTGGTCAAGGGGCAGGCTGACGTAGCTGCCCCGGCCGAGGACGGAGTAGACCAGCCCCTCCTGTCGCAGGACGCGCAGGGCGTTCTGGACCGTGGAGCTGGCGACGCCGAACCGCTCTTGCAGCTCACGCGCCGACGGCAGGCGCTCACCGGGCTGGAGTTCGCCGCTGAGGATGGCGGCCCGCAGCACTTCGGCGGCCTGGAGGTAGGGGGGCCGCGGGTCGTCGTCCAAGGGCAGGGTCATGGGCCAACCGTAGCGTCCGTAGCGCCTGCCGCACACGCCCGCCTCACCGTCCTTATCGACCGTCCCACCTATGCGTGCGTTGCATCCGTATCGCTGTAGCGCTATGGTCATCATCGAGTCGATCAAGCGACTCCATCGAACAAGGATGTGATGGCATGGCCATGACCCGTATCCGTGTTGCCCTGCTGCCGTCGGCGGTGTGTATCGCGGGCACCGAACCGGTGCTGAAGATCAAGGACCAGCAGACCGGGGAGGTCGCCACCGACCGGGAGACCGGTGCGTCGCTGTACACGGTGACCGTGATGCTCATGGAGGACGGCCGCGCCGAGGTCCTGAAGATCACCGTCCCGGAGACCGGCCTTGCGGCCGGGCTCAAGCCGGGGGCGACGGTGCGGCCGGTGGAACTGTTCGCGACCCCGTGGGCGCGGATCTTCAACGGTCAGCTCTCCGACGGCGTCGCCTACCGGGCCGCCCGCCTGGAGCTGGTGACGGTGGAGGCGGCCCAGTGATCCGCTTCGAAATTCCGCAGCCGGGACGTGAGTTGCACCCGCTCCGGCCCCTGCCGGGGACCGAGCGCAAGGCCACGTTCTCCGCCTCGGCTGCGGTGCTCGGTCTGCTCGGCCTGAGCCCGGAGCAGGCGGCCCGCCTGGACCTGACCCACATGCTCGCCTGATACACGAAGAGGGGGCCTGACATGGAAGCCATCGCGGGATATGCGTCGTACGCGCTGCCGATCGCTACTGCGCTGGTCGGTGTGTGGCTGCTGGTGACGGTGGGGCGCTATGTGCGAGCCGACCGGGGCACGAGGGTGAGCATGCGGCAGGCCGTCCGGGTGCGCTGGGGCTGGGTGCGCCTCGCCCGGATGGCGGGGCTGACGGTCACCGACAAGACGCCGAGCCTGCTGGCGCAGATCACCGCCCAGAAGGACGGTGCCACTCCTGCGTCTCGGGTGCTGACTCCGAAGATCAAGGTCAAGCCCGATCAGTTCGGGGTGATCGTACGGGCCCGGACACTGCCGCAGGTCGGTTTGGAGGAGTACCAGAAGTCGGCGCGGTTCCTGGCGGACGCGTGGCGGTGCACGCGGGTGTCCGTGCTGCCGGACGGCCCCGGCAAGGTGGTGATCCGGGGCGTGCGCTCCGACCCGCTGACCACGCCGACCGTACACCGCCCCACCGGCCGCCCGCCTACGGACCTGACGCGCTGGGAGCTGGGGGTGGACGAGTACGCCGCCCGGGTGTGCGTGTCCCTGGCGAACGTGCCCGGGGTGACGGTGGCCGGCGTCCCGGGTGCGGGCAAGACCTCGGGGGTCAACAAGTTCGTCTGCGACTTCGCACCGTCCCCGTCCGTGCAGATCGCGACTGCGGACGGAAAGGTGTCACGGGCCTCGGAGGGCGACTACGCCGACCTGGTCAAGCGGATGTTCGCGTTCTGCGGTGACGACCTCGACGAAGCCAACGCGCTGTTCAAGCGCCTGGTGGAGTTGCGGAAGCGGCGCTCGGCGACCATCCGGGACGTGCTGGGTGTGAAGAACATGTGGCACACCGGCCCGTCACCACAGTGGCCGCTCACGGTCCTGATCATCGACGAGGCGCACACGTTCTTCCGCGAGTACAAGGGCAACGACGCCACCACCAACCGCCTGGCCCCGTTGACGGCGGAGAACGCCCGGCTGGTGGAGGACCTGGTCAAGAAGGGCCGCAGCGTCGGCATCCTGGTGATCCTCATCAGCCAGAAGACCACCGGCGACGCCATCCCCACCTTCATCCGCGACGTGTGCCCCATCGGGCTGTCCTTCGCGCAGAAGACCGTGGAAGCCGCGGTGGCCGCGCTGGGTGAGGACATCCGCAACTGGCCCGACGCCAGTCCGGTCACCTTGCAGGGCCCCGCCTACGTCGGCGTCGCGGTGATGGCGATGCAGGGCCGCCCCGGCTACACCCGCATCCGCACCCCCTACGTCTCCGACACCGACGCCGTCCGCATCGCCGAAAACACCTCGCACCTGACCGCCGACCCGGACCTGTGCCTGGACGCCCTTCTCCGCTCGACCAGCCGGACGACAACACCTCTGCCCTCGCTCACCAAGTGATCCCGAAAAGCCCACGCCAGAAAGGAGGTTGAGATCATGGCGGAGGAACGGTTCACCCGGCGCACCGTGACCGTGGTCATGGCGGTCATCGCGGCCCTGGCCTTCGTCTTCTCCTTCGGCAATGTCTGGGCACTTGCCTTGCGCCTCGGTGTTCCGCACCCGATCGCGCCGCTGATCGCCCCCATGGTGGACCTGTCCGTCGTCGGACTCCTGGTCGCCCTGCCGTTCCTGGCCCTGCGCGGCGTGTCCAAGGCGGAGTTGCGGGTCGGCACCCGGCTCCTGCACCTGTGCGGACTGCTCACCCTCGCCCTGAACACCGCCGAACCTCTGCTGACCGGACGCTACGGCCGCGCCTGCCTGGACACCGTCGCCCCGCTCCTGCTCCTCGGCTGGGGCCACGTCGGCCCCGCCTTCCTCGCCCAGTTCCACACCCTCACCCGCCCCACCCAGAGCCTGAAGGCCACGCCCACCCCCCTCTCCGAACCGGTGCCCGACGAAGCGCCCACACTCGAAGCGACACCCGCCCCGGTCGTCGTCGGCTCCCCGGCCGAGGAACCACAACCCGCTCCGACTCCGACCCCGGCCGCTACTCCGCCCATCACTGTCGCCAAGACGACCCGACCCGCCTCCGGCCCGGCCCTGTCGGCCGCCCTGCTGGACGCGGCCCGGCGCATCGCGGACACCCACCGCACAGAGCACGGAACACCGATAACCCCCGCCCACCTGGGCACACGCATGGGCATCGCCCTGCCGGTGGCCACCACCGCACTCGCTCAACTCTGAGCCCCGCACCCACGCGGTCCGCACCACACCTTGCTGAACCCGCCCCCCGCCCATGGGCTGGTTCGTCATGCCCCGAGCCGCACCAACACGCCCTATGGCCTGGCTGGTTGCTGCTTGGGGCCACCCACCCGACAGAAGGGACACGCCCCGAATGGTCACCCTGGACCTGCGCCACGTGGCAAGCCCCGCCGTACGGGACCTGCTCCACCTGGTCAACCACCCCGACTTCGACCGCGCACAGCAGCAGATCGAACACCTCGGCGGCTGCACCGAACCCGTCCGCCTCACCGGCCGCACCACCACCCTCGACACCACAACCGGCGAAGTCCTGCGCTCCTACAACACCTCCGACGAACCCACCGGCAGCCTGCTCACCACGTGCGGCAACCGCCGCGCCTCCCGCTGCCCGGCCTGCTCCCGCCTCTACGCCGCCGACACCTACCACCTCATCCGCGCCGGCCTGACCGGCGGCAAGACTGTCCCCGACACCGTCCGCACCCACCCCCGCGTCTTCGCCACCCTCACCGCCCCCTCCTTCGGCCCCGTCCACAACCGCCCCGACGCCCGCCCCTGCCGCTGCGGCACCCGCCACGAACCCACAGACACGCTGCTCGGTACGCCGCTCAATCCGGCGACGTACGACTACGTCGGCGCGGTCCTCTTCAACGCCCACGCCGGAGCCTTGTGGGCCCGCTTCGCGATCTACCTGCGCCGCGAGCTCGCCACCCGGCTCGGCATAACGCAGAAGGCCGCCCGCGCAGTGTTTCGGGTGTCCTTCGCCAAGGTCGCCGAGTACCAGAAGCGCGGCCTGGTCCACTTCCACGCCGTGATCCGCCTCGACGGCCCGGACGGCAACACCCAGCCCCCACCGTCCTGCGCCACCGCCGCCGTACTCACCGACGCCATCCGCTCCGCCGCACCACGCGCCCGCATCTCGGTCACCTCGGACGCGATCGGGGAACGCGAACTCTCCTGGGGCCAGCAGCTCGACGTACGCGAGATCGCCGCCTTCGGCACCGACAGCGAACTCACCGACCAGGCGGTGGCCGCCTACGTGGCCAAGTACGCCACCAAGTCCGCCGACGCCTCCGGCACCCTCGACCGCGCCCTGTACTGCCGCCCCTGCCAGGGACGCGGCGCCACCCTCCTGGCCCACGGGACCCCGCTCCCGTGCACCGCCTGCGACGGCACCGGACAGGCCCGGCCACTGCCCCGGCTCGCCGTCGCCCGCCACGTCCGGCAGATGATCCGCACCTGCTGGGAACTGGGCCGCCTGCCGGAGTTCGCCGACCTCAAGCTCTGGAAGTGGGCGCACATGCTCGGCTTCCGGGGCCACTTCTCCACCAAATCCCGCTCCTACTCCGTCACCCTCGGCGCGCTGCGCGACGCCCGCCGCACCTGGCGCACCGAACAGGCCCGCGCCCACGCCGGCCTCCCCGATTCCGATGCGGACACGACTCTCGTCGTCGGCCACTGGGACTACCTCGGCTCGGGCTACAGCCCCGGCGCGAGCCTCCTCGCCGCCCACGTCTGGCACCGCAAGGAACAGGAACGGCAGTTCACGGCCGAAGGGGGCAGCTGATGACCTCGCTCCCGCCCGCCGCCCTCCACACGGAAGCGGTCCCGGCGCTGGATCTGCTCACGGTGCCCCAGGTGATGGCCCGCCTCCAGCTCGGCCGCTCCGCCGTCTACGACCTGCTCCGCACCGGCCAACTCGCCTCGATCACCCTCGGCCGCGCCCGCCGCATCCCCGCCCACGCCCTCACCGACTTCGTCCACGCCCGCCTCGAACAGGAAGCCGCCTGATGACCACAGCCCGCCCCGCTTCGTCCCGCCGCTCCCGCACCCGTGCGAACGGCGACGGGACCATCTACCAGCGCAAGGATGGACGCTGGGAAGCTGCCGGATACGTCCTCGCCCCCGGCAACACCCGCAAGCGCATCCGCGTCTACGGCACCACCCGCAATGACGCGATGACCAAGCTCACCGAGAAGATCGCCGCCAGCAACCGCCTCCTCCCCGTCGCGACGGCCGACAGCACCGTGAGCGCCTACCTCGCGTACTGGCTGGACGGCGTCGCCGTTCACCACCTGCGGGAGAACACCCACACCCGCTACGCCGCCTCCATCCGCCTCCACCTCACCCCCGGCCTCGGCGCCAAGAAGCTCGCCCGGCTCACCACCCGCGACGTCCGCACCTTCCTCGACGGACTCCGCACCACCTGCCAGTGCTGCGCCCAGAACCGGGACGCGACACGGCAGTCCTGCTGCACCATCGGCCAGTGCTGCGAGAAGCGACTGTCGCCACTGACCGTGACGTACGTCCACGCAGTCCTCAAGTCCGCCCTGGAACACGCCGTCCGCGAGGACGAACTGCCGCGCAACGTCGCCCGGAACGTCAAGACCACCACGCCCCGCCCCCGGCGCTTCCAGCCCCTCACCGCCGCCGAAGCCCAGCTGTTCCTCCAGTCGGTCGGCGACGACCGGTTGCATGCCCTCTACGAACTCGCCCTGCGCACCGGACTCCGCAAAGGCGAACTCCTCGGCCTCCACTGGGAAGACCTCGACCTCGACGGCGGCACCGCCACCATCCACCGCTCCCTCCAGCGCACCCGCAGCCAGGGTCTGACCGTCCTGAACACCAAGACCCTCGCCTCGGAACGCCGCATCGCCCTCCCCACCGAATGCATCAACTCCCTCAAGATCCACCAGGAACAGCAGCGGGAAGAGCGCCAGGCAGCTGGAACGGGATGGACGAATAACGGGCTCGTCTTCACCACCCCGAAGGGCGGGCCGCTCGACCCCGGCAACCTCACCCGCCGCTTCCGTCGCCTCCTCCACCGCGCCGGACTGCGGACGATCCGCTTCCATGATCTCCGCCACTCGACAGCCACCCTGCTCCTGGAACAGGGCGTCGACCTCGTCGTGATCAAGGAACTCCTCGGCCACGCCCACATCGGCGTCACCGCCGGCGTCTACGCCCACGTCCGACTCCGCCTCCAGCGCCAGGCCATCAACACCCTCGGCAATGTCCTCGGCCCGAGCGACGCCCCCGATGCCCCACCCAACGCAGCCGTCGTCCGCTGACGTTGCCGTCAGCGTTGCCGTCAAACGGCATGAGGCCCTCCCGAAATTCTCGGGAGGGCCTCATTTCGATGACTACTAGATTTCAGTCAGCCATTCCCAGTCGCCGGGCCTGGCACGCAGCCGTGCGAACCCTTGCTCCAGGCAGTCATTGAGGCTGGAAGATTCGGCACGGATAAATCCCTGCCCACCTAGCCCCGGCCCCGACATTACCAACGTCCAAGGCTCTCCACCTTCCGCCATCCTCTCATCATCCACCTTGAGGATGACAGTGACGCCAGAGCGGCCCAACTTGTCCATGAGCTGCTCGATATCCATCACTTTTACTCCCATCAATAGCCTCTCAAGGCTGCTGAGATGTCACTGACGTCATGCAGCTGACCTTTGCCTACCCTGTCGATGACACTTCGGAGATCAGCGGAAGTGGGACCGCTCGTGACGCCGTTCCGTTGCATCAACTGCTCAACGGTAGCCTGAGCAGTTCGCTTATTTCCGTTGTTGAACATGTGGCTTCCCGCGATATCCCGGATCACAACTGCCGACTTATCCCAGAAGCTGTTATAGCGACTGGCATTAGCCAGGGTGTTTGCTGGCGAACCGCTCAACAACGTCTCCCCACCGAAACCGCGGTTAATATCGGCGATCTCGTCCGGGCTGACACCCACCTTGAACCCGCCAGTCAGCGGGCAGTTGGAATTGTGAACCAGAACCGGAGTCTGCCCGGCCAGCACATAGTACGTGTGCTACGCGAGCCCCTCTACCTGCTTTTATGCAGGTCAAGCGAGGTTTGCTGGTCCGGTGACGTGCGTCGGTGTCCGTGGTTGTGCGGGGTTGTTGCCGTCAGCTACTGCCGTCAGCCGGTTCAGCCCAGGTATGGCTTCTCGCGGTGTTCCAAGAAGTGCTGGAGCCTGAGTCGTTGGGTGTGGTGCATCGGCAACTGTTCGATCTCTTCGGGCGGTACAAACCGGAGTTCGGTGGATTCGTCGGAGATAGCCAGCTGACCGCCGGTGATGCGGGCGGTGAAGCAGACGTTGAACTGGCGGCGTACCTCGCCGTCGGTGTAGGCGATGATGTGTTTCGGGTCGGTGTAGGTGCCGACCAGGCCGGTGATCTCGACGTCGAGGCCGGTCTCTTCCTTGACTTCGCGGACGGCTGTGCTGGGCAGGGAGTCGGTGAGGTCCATGCCTCCTCCGGGCAGCGCCCATAGGTCGTTGTCGCGGCGGCGCTGGAGGAGGATGCGGCCGTGGTCGTCGGTGACGACGGCGGAGGCGGCGACGACCATGGTGTTCGGCTTGGGCGCGCTGGGGTCGTTGTAGTACTCGGTGCGGGCCACGGTCAGCCTTCCTCTCGTACGGGGGTTGCCGTCGCCCAGACGGCGTCGAAGCTCTCGGCGTACGTGTCGAACATGCCGCTCTCCTCGTGTCGGCGAAGATGCCATACGGGGGCGGCGTAGGCGTTGACGCCCCAGACGTGGGCGTTGACGAGTTGCTGGTCGTCGGCGCGGTAGAGGGAGTTGTAGAGCGTGGTGCTGTGGGTGCGGACTTCGATGCCGGGGGTGCCAGCGAGGGGCCTGTAGTGCATGAGTGCGAGGCGGCAGCGGGATTCGATGCCGTGACCGAATCGCTCTTCCCGGCCGCGGGCTTGGACGTTGTCGCTGTCGGCGTCTCCGATCGCGATGCGGACGGTGCAGCCTTCGGCGGCGCGTTCGGTGAGGAGTTCGTTCAGCCGCGGGTACGCCTCGTGGAGGAAGACGGCCGCGTAGACGAGGATGTCGATCCGTTCCCGGGCCTGGGCCATCAGGTCGGTGAACGCCGAGACGGGGATGTCGGCCCGCTGCTCGTAGAGCGCGACCAGTTCGGGGCTGATGGCGCGGGCGGGGCGGGCTTGGCGGAGCGCCGGCCAGAATGCGTGCACGTCTTCTCCCAGGGCCTTGGCCGCCTGGAGGGCTGTGGTACGGCGTGGGGTGCGCCCGAGGTTCACCCAGCGCTCGACCGACTTGGGGTCGATCTCAACTTCCTGGGCGAGCGTCGCGTAGGTCCAGCCTCCGGCTGCCATGACGGCTCGTAGTCTCTCGTTCGGCATGAGTCTCCCCCTTCGTCTCAGGACGGCACCAGGGACGTTCTACACGGTGTGGGACGTCCCGGAGTGGGGTTTGGTGGAGGTTCCTTCGTCCTGGCGACCGGCGTGAGGATCGGTGCCGACCCTGCGGCACCGACGGGCCCAGGGGCACGCATCCACGCCGCCGAGGAGCATCACTGTGCGAAAGAGCACCGTCCCATGTGTTCCCGCCCTGCGACTGGACGCCCGGTCGCGCACCGTTTCGCCGGGGTGGTCACGATGACGGCCCCCACCCCTGATACCGACGGGCACACCGTCTCGTCCGATGTCGGCGCCCTGGTGGTCGACCGACGGAACGGCAAGGTGGGCGTGGTGATGGGGCATGTGGGGCCGTACGTGCAGCTTCGGCCGCCGCGCGGTGGCCGGGAGTGGGACGTGCCGCCCGAGGACGTACGTCCGCCGACCCCGGGCGAGGAGTTGAGCGCGAAGGTGGCCGTAGCCAACCGGAGGTGGGGACGGTGACCCCTCGATCGGTACTGCGCTACGAGACCTGGACTCTCCAGCCCGACCGCGAGCCGGATGCGGAGCCGGTCCAGTACGCGATGCAGTGCGCCGTGGACGGCGAGACGTCCCCGACAAGCGAGGACTTCGCCGAACCGCAGAACTGGGTGCTGCGCCACTGCGGCCAGAACCCGTCCCACCACACCTACCGGGAGATCATCACCCGGCCCTGGCGGGCCTGGCGGCAGATGTGACCCGTCCTGCTCACCCAGGCGGCGCCCCGCGCTGACCCACCCGACTCCCGTCCCTGCCGGTCGTGACCGATCGAGGCTCCCCCGTCCTCATCAGCCCCGGCAGGGACGGGCGCTCACATGCCGGGCCCATGACCACGAGGTTCTGGCCTCAGCCACAGAAAGTCAGCCACGACGGCGGGCGCGCCGACCGATCACCCGTCACGTGTGTCTCGCTCAACGCGCACCGGCATCAGCCCAGTTATCTCCATCGTCACGGCCTCAGCCAGGCACCAGGCCCAGGCGGCCGGGACGTCAGCTCGGCCCGGGTGCCGACGTACGGCACGAACCCACCGGACGGCCTCTCGGGCACCCGCCCCGCCTGCTGCTGAACGGTCGGGCGGAATGGGCTTCCGCCCGATAATGCCCGCGCTCCCCGGATCTGCGCGCCGAGTGGCCGGTGGGCGTCGCCAGCGGGGCGGCAGACAGGAGCGGGCGGCGGCCACCGGCCGCCGGCGCGCACGCCCGCGTCAGCGGGCCGTTCTTGAACAAGTAAAGAAACTCTGAACAGCTCACCCACTCGTCCATTTGTCAGACTGTGGATCAGGGGCGCTGCTGCCGGCGTTTCCTCGACTCGGCCAGTGCGGCCTCCAGCTTCTCGCTCGGCGACACGTCCGATTCGGTGTCGTCGTCATGGAGGGGCGGCAGGAACAGACCGCGTCGGCTCTTCTCGCGTTTGACCTTCCGACGCTCGTTGAAGACTCGCTGGTGTTCCTCGCGGATCGTGACCCATCGCCGGTCCAGGTCCGCTTCCCGTTCCAGCAATTCGTCATCAGTGAGGTCGGCGAACTCGGTGGCAGCCGCACGGACCTCGCGGGCGATCTCGTCTCGCAGCAGGTAGTTGGTAATCGGCCCGTGGTACTTGCCCGGCTCCGGGGCCTGGCGCACGAAGACACCGCGCCCCTTGACCGCGTACACAAGTCCGGCCTGCTTGAGATATCGGTAGGCGTTCTGCGCCGTGGAGTTGGCGACCTTGAACCGCTCCTGGATCTCACGGGCCGGGGGGAGCTGGGAGCCCGGAGGGTAGATCCCTTCCGTGATCTCGCGGCGGAGGATGTCCGCTACCTGGGCGTATGGAGGGCGGCCGTCGTCGTTGCGGATGACGTCGATCGGCCAGTCCGGGCCTTCGGACTCGGCATCGTCGTGGTCGTCGTCGGCTGGGCCTGAGTCCTGTCCGACGGAGGCGCTCACGTAGCTGCCTCGGCCGAGCTGGGAGTAGACGAGCCCTTCCTGCTTGAGCACCCGCAGGGCGTTCTGGACGGTGGAGCTTGAGACGCCGAACCGCTCCCGCAGCACGTTGGCCGAGGGCAGGCGCTCGCCGGGGCGGAACTCGCCGTTCAGGATCGCGTACCGCAGAGCCTCGGCGGCCTGGAGGTACGGCGGCCGGGAGTCCTCGTCCAAGGGCAGGGTCATAGCCCCACGGTATCGCCAGCACGCCGTAGCGCTACAGGCACATCCGCGCGTTCCTCACCTGACCGCCTACCAACCTGATCAGGTTCACAACCTCATCGAGCTTGCAAGTTGAGCGATCATCTCCTTATGCCCCTTGTGAGCCGATCAAGCGGCTCCATCGATCCAGGGGTGTGATGGCATGGCCATGTCTCGAATCCGGGTTGCCCTGCTGCCGTCGGCGGTGTGCATCGCGGGCACCGAGCCGGTGCTGAAGATCAAGGACCAGCAGACCGGGGAGATCGCCACCGACCGGGAGACCGGCGAGTCGCTGTACACGGTGACCGTGATGCTCATGGAGGACGGCCGGGCCGAGGTCCTGAAGATCACGGTTCCGGAGTCGGGCCTGGCGGCCGGGCTGAAGCCGGGCGTGATGGTGCGGCCGACGGAGCTGTTCGCGACCCCGTGGGCACGGATCTTCAACGGTCAGCTCTCCGACGGCGTCGCCTACCGCGCCGCCCGCCTGGAGCTGGTCACGGCGGAGGCGGCCCAGTGACCGGTCTCGACACGGGGAGCCTGACCGGTCACGCGCCGCAGGTGTTGCTGGTCGCGGCCGTGCTGGTCAGCTTGTGGCTGCTGTGGACGGTGGTGCGCTACGTGCGGGCCGACCGGGGCACGCGGGTCAGCATGCAGCAGGCCCTCCGAGTCCGCTGGGGCTGGGTACGGCTGGCTCGGATGGCCGGGCTGACGGTCACCGACAAGACCCCGAGTCTGCTCGCTCATATCACCGCGCAGAAGGACGGCCCCGCCCCCGCGCCGCGAGTGCTGACTCCGAAGATCAAGGTCACGCCGGACCGGTTCGGCGTGACCGTTCGGGCCCGCACCCTGCCACGGGTCGGGCTGGAGGAGTACCAGAAGGCGGCGCGGTTCCTGGCGGACGCCTGGCGGTGCACTCGGGTCTCCGTGCTGCCGGACGGGCCCGGTCGGGTAGTGATCCGGGGCGTGCGCTCAGACCCGCTGACCACCCCTACCGAGCACCGGCCCACCGGCCGCCCGCCCACGGACCTGACGCGCTGGGAACTGGGCGTGGACGAGTACGCCGCGAAGGTGTGCGTGTCCTTGGCCAACGTGCCGGGGGTGACCGTGGCCGGTACCCCGGGTGCAGGCAAGACCTCGATGGTCAACAGGTTCGTCTGCGCTCTCGCGCCGTCGGCGTCCGTGCAAATTGTGAGCTTCGACGGGAAGGTGTCCCGGCCGTCGGAGGGTGACTACGCGGACTTGGTCAAGCGGATGTTCGCGTTCTGCGGTGACGACCTGGACGAGGCGAACGCGTTGTTCAAGCGCCTGGTGGAGCTGCGTCGGCGGCGGTCCTCGGTGATCCGTGACGTGCTGGGCGTGAAGAACATGTGGCACGTCGGCCCCTCGACGCTGTGGCCGCTCACGGTGGTGCTTATCGATGAGGCGCACACGTTCTTCCGTGAGTACAAGGGCGGCGACGCTGAGACGAAACGTTTGGCCGCGCTGACAGCGGAGAATGCCCGGCTGGTGGAGGACCTGGTCAAGAAGGGCCGCAGTGTCGGCATCCTGGTGATTCTGATCAGCCAGAAGACCACCGGCGACGCCATTCCGACGTTCATCCGCGACGTGTGCCCGATCGGACTGTCCTTCGCGCAGAAGACCGTAGAAGCCGCGGTGGCTGCACTCGGTGAGGACATCCGCAACTGGCCCGACGCCAGCCCGGTCACCTTGCAGGACCCCGCCTATGTCGGTGTCGCGGTGATGGCGATGCAGGGCCGCCCCGGCTACACCCGCATCCGCACCCCCTACGTCGCCGACGCCGACGCCGCCCGCATCGCGGAAGCCACCTCGCACCTGACCGCCGATCCCGCCTTCCTCCTGGACGCCTTCCTCGACACCGCTGGCCGTACGGCACTCGACGACACCCCGGTTCCGCTCACCAAGTAGTCCCGAACACCCCGTACCGAAAGGAGGTTGAGATCATGGCGGAGGAACGGTTCACCCGGCGCACCGTGACCGTGGTCATGGCGGTCATCGCGGCCCTGGCCTTCGTCTTCTCCTTCGGCAATGTCTGGGCACTTGCCTTGCGCCTCGGCGTTCCGCACCCGATCGCGCCGCTGATCGCCCCCATGGTGGACCTGTCCGTCGTCGGACTCCTGGTCGCCCTGCCGTTCCTGGCCCTGCGCGGCGTGTCCAAGGCGGAGTTGCGGGTCGGCACCCGGCTCCTGCACCTGTGCGGACTGCTCACCCTCGCCCTGAACACCGCCGAACCTCTGCTGACCGGACGCTACGGCCGCGCCTGCCTGGACACCGTCGCCCCGCTCCTGCTGCTCGGCTGGGGCCACGTCGGCCCCGCCTTCCTCGCCCAGTTCCACACCCTCACCCACCCTGTCCCGCAAGTGGAGGCCACCGCCCCCGTCTCTGAACCAGTTCCCGACGAAGCACCCGCATCCGAGCCCCCGACGCCCGCCCCGGTCGTCGCCACCTCTCCGGCCGAGGAGCCGCAGATCGCCCCGGCTCCGGCCGCCGCTGTCGCCCAAGTGGCCCAGCCCGCCGCTGGCCCGACCCTGCCAGCCGCCCTGCTGGACGCGGCCCGGCGCATCGCGGACACCCACCGTGCCGAGCACGGGACACCGATCACCGCCGCTCACCTGGGGACGCGCATGGGCGTCGCCCTTCCGGTGGCCACCGCAGCGCTCGCTCAGCTCTGAGTCCCGGCCCTCGCTGCCCGAATCCCCCTCGCCGCACCACGCCCGCCCATGGGCCTGGTTCGTCATGCCCCAGCAGTACCAACCCGCCCTCTCGCTGGCTGGTTGCTGCTCGGGGCCACCCACCCCGACAGAAGGGACACGTCCCGACATGGTCACCCTGGACCTGCGCCACGTGGCAAGCCCCGCCGTGCGGGACCTGCTCAACCTCGTCAACCACCCCGACTTCAACCGCGCACAGCAGCAGATCGAACGCCTCGGAGGATGCACCGAACCCGTACGCCTGACCGGCCAGAGCACCACCGTCGACACCACGACCGGTGAGGTTCTGCGCACCTACTCCGCCTCCGCCGAGCCCACCGGCAGCCTGCTGACCACATGAGGCAACCGCCGCGCCTCACGCTGCCCGGCCTGCTCTCGCCTCTACGCCGCCGACACCTACCACCTCATCCGCGCCGGCCTCTCCGGCGGCAAGACCGTCCCCAACGCCGTCCGCACCCACCCCCGCGTCTTCGCCACCCTCACCGCCCCCTCCTTCGGCCCCGTCCACAACCGCCCCGACGCCCGGCCCTGCCGCTGCGGAACCCGCCACGAGCCCACGGACCCACTGCTCGGCACACCGCTCAATCCGGCGGCGTACGACTACGCGGGTGCACTCCTCTTCAACGCCCACGCCGGAGCCTTGTGGGCCCGCTTCACCACGTACCTGCGCCGCGAGCTCGCCGTCCGGCTCGGCCTCACCCAGAAGGCCGCCCGCACGGTTCTGCGGGTGTCCTTCGCCAAGGTTGCCGAGTACCAGAAGCGTGGCCTGGTCCACTTCCACGCCGTCATCCGCCTCGACGGCCCCGACGGCAGCACCCAGCCCCCGCCCTCGTACGCCACCGTCGCCGTGCTCACCGACGCCATCCGCGCCGCCGCACCGCGCGCCCGCATCTCCGTCACCTCGGACGCGGTCGGGGAACGCGAACTCACCTGGGGCCAGCAGCTCGACGTACGCGAAATCGCCGCCTTCGGCACCGAAACCGAACTCACCGACCAGGCGGTCGCCGCCTACGTCGCCAAGTACGCCACCAAGTCCGCCGACGCCACCGGCGCCCTCGACCGCGCCCTGTTCTGCCGCCCCTGCCAGGGACGCGGAGCCACCCTCCTGCCCCACGGCACCCCGCTCCCCTGCACCGCCTGCGACGGAACCGGACAGGCCCGGCCGCTGCCCCGGCTCGCCGTCGCACCCCATGTCCGGCAGATGATCCGCACCTGTTGGGAGCTGGGCAAGCTGCCGGAGTTCGCCGCACTCAAGCTCTGGAAGTGGGCGCACATGCTCGGCTTCCGGGGCCACTTCTCCACCAAGTCCCGCCGCTACTCCACCACCCTCGGCGCGCTGCGCGACGTCCGCCGCCTCTGGCGCACCGAACAGGCTCGCGCCCACGCCGGCCAGCCCGAGCCCGACCCGGACACCACCCTCGTCATCGGCCACTGGGCCTACCAGGGCTCGGGCTACAGCCCCGGCGCCGCGCTCCTCGCAGCCGCCGTCTGGCACCGCCGGGAACTGGAACGCCGGTTCATCGCGGAAGGAGGCTGCGGATGAACGCGCAGGAACCCGCCCCGACCCGGCGGGGAAGTACGCCGGAAGAGCTGCTGACGGTCCCCCAGGTCATGGCCCGCCTCCAACTCGGCCGCTCCGCCGTCTACGACCTGCTCCGCACCCGCCAGCTCGCCTCGATCACCCTCGGCCGCGCCCGCCGCATCCCCGTCCACGCGCTGGCCGACTTCATCCACACCCGCCTCGAACAGGAAGCCGCCGCCTGATGACCACACCCCGCGACACCCCCGCCTCCCGCCGCAGCCGTGCGAACGGCGACGGAACCGTTTACCAGCGCAAGGACAGCCGCTGGGAGGCCGCTGGATACGTCCTCGCCCCCGGTAACACTCGCAAGCGCGTCCGCGTCTACGGCAGCACCCGCAAGGAAGCACTGGCCAAGCTCACCGAGAAGATCGCCGCCAGCAACCGCGGCCTCCCCGTGCCCTCCGCGCAGGGCAGCGTGGCCGCGTACCTGACGTACTGGCTGGAGAACGTCGCCGTCCACCAGCTACGCGAGAACACCCACACGCGATACGCCGCCTGCGTCGACCGGTACCTGATCCCCGGCCTGGGCAAGAAGAAGCTCACCAAGCTCACCGCCAAGGACGTCCGCACCTGGCTCAACCAACTCCGCACCACCTGCCAGTGCTGCGCACGCGGCATCGATGCCCGGCGTGATGAGCCCCGTTGCTGCGCCACCGGATCATGCTGCTCCAAGCGGCTCTCTCCGCTGACCCTGACCTACATCCACTCCGTGCTCAAGTCCGCCCTGGAGCACGCCGTCCGCGAAGAGGAAATCCCGCGCAACGTCGCCCGCAACGTCCGCACCGGAACCCCACAGCCCCGACGCTTCGAACCCCTCACCACCGACGAAGCCCGTCGACTCCTCACCACGGCCCAGGGTCACCGGCTCCATGCCCTGTTCGAACTCGCCCTTCACACCGGGCTCCGCAAGGGCGAACTCCTCGGCCTGCGCTGGGAAGATCTCGACCTCGATCGGGGCACCGCTGCCGTCCGCCGCACATTGCAGCGCACCAGCACCGGCGGACTCACCACGTTGCCCACCAAGACCCGGGCCTCCGAACGCCGCATCGCCCTCCCCACCCGCTGCCTCCACTCGCTAAAGCACCACCACGAGCAGCAGCAGCGCGAACGGGAAGCCGTAGGCACCACGTGGCAGGACAGCGGGCACGTGTTCGCCACCGCGCAGGGCAGAGCGATCGACCCGACCAACCTCACCCGCGCCTTCACCACGCTCCTGCGCAAGGCCGGCCTCCGCCGCATCCGCTTCCACGACCTCAGACACTCCACGGCCACTCTGCTCCTGGAACAGGGCGTCGAGCTCGTCGTCATCAAGGAACTCCTCGGCCACGCCCACATCGGCGTCACCGCCACCGTCTACGCCCACGTCCGACTCCGCCTCCAGCGAGACGCCATTGACACCCTCAGCACCGCTCTTGATCGTCCCGCCAACGACGAGTCGACCCGCGACGACGACGGCGACCCGCCGCTGTGCGGAGCCACCGTCCGCTGACGTTGCCGTCAACTACTGCCGTCACCCCATGCAGAAGCCCCGCCAGGACACACCTGACGGGGCCGCAACTTTGCTGCTGCTATCCAGCGCGAGGGTCGCGGGATCGGGCAGCGAGGCTACACCTCACCCTCCAGCCAACGTTCGAACGGCGCGACCTCCGACAGTTCGGAATTGATCGCCTTCAACCCTCTGGCGAAGTCTTCGGCCAATTTCGAGAGCATCGCGACTAGCTCACTCCGCGCAATGCTCTCGCGCTCTGGGCTTGGAACCCAATTGGTCCGCGAATCGCAGTGAATCACCACGAGATCCCCGCTTGGGCGGAAAGTCAAAGTCCTCTCGATACCTTGCGAGTAGAGGTCAACCTCGACTTCGTGACGGTCGCGCACACCCACCAGAAGCGCCGGGAGCTGCTCCATGAAGGTAGACAAGTCATACGCGACATCGAGCGGCCACTCATCACTCCCGAAGCCGCCAATGTGGAACCTGCTACCTCCAGCATCAGAGAGGGCGCTACACGCCTCCATGACCAGGGTTTCGTACCCGTCACCCGCCTCCAGACTCGCTGAAGCAGGAGCCACAGCACCAGACGGCACGGCCGGATTGAACGACACAGAGAAGCTCATCTCTCCAGCCTCCTAGTTCGGGCCAATGATCGGGAATCCCGTCTTGTACAGTCCATTTGGACTCGGGATGATGGTAGCTGCCCGCGCTTGGACGATACTCCCATCTGGCATGATCACCTGCCCCAGTCCGTCCGGAATGCGCACCGACCTGGGCCCGGCTCCTTCGATATGGAGCCCCTGCAAGAACTCTGCCGCGGCATCATTGTCCAGCCACTGACCTTGCTGATTGTTGGTGCTACGAGCGCGATCCGTCAGAGCCTTCGTGTTCTTCGCTCCGGCGCCATGAGTCTTGAATGTATGACCCCAAGTTTTAACGCTATTGGAGGCCCAGTTCACGCATCCATTGCTGTTGTGAACGAGTACCGGCGTCTCGCCCGCCAGCACATAGTACGTGTGCTCGCCGGGCGGGCGTCATCTGCATTTTCGCTGGTCAATGCATTCCGGCCTGTCCGTGGGCGTACGTGGAAGTGCCCTGTTGTGCGCCCGTGTTGCCGTCGGCGTTGCCGTCAGACGGTTACTCAGGTTGAACTCGTGGAGTCCGGTGGCCCGTGACGCTTCTTGATCGTTACGGTATGACGTCGTCATGCGGTACGCGCGTGGGGGCGGCCTGTCGCCCAGGGAGCAGGAGAAGCGGGAGCGGCTGCGTCTTGAGACGGCCGAGCGGTTCGCTCGTGGGGAGAAGACTGAGGCCG
>NZ_JBIWKB010000096.1:0-250 GCF_044765425.1 Streptomyces sp. NPDC102462
GAGCGCGATCGCGTCCCGCTTGAACTCGGCCGTGTACCGCTTGCTCATATTGCTCTTGCCACTCAACCTGGACTGCTTCCTCCGGGACTCAACCGTCCCAGTATCAGGCTGTCCACTTCAGCGGGGGAACTTCACCTCAGGGGCGCGGGGAACTGCGCGCCCAACCACGACCCACCCGCACCCAACCAACAACACCAGCCCCCTCAGGGGCGCGGGGAACTGCGCGCCCAACCACGACCCACCCGCACCC
>NZ_JBIWKB010000096.1:347-23045 GCF_044765425.1 Streptomyces sp. NPDC102462
CCCAACCAACAACACCAGCCCCCTCAGGGCCGCGAGGAACTGCGCGCCCAACCACGACCCACCCGCACCCAACCAACAACACCAGCCCCCTCAGGGCCGCGAGGAACTGCGCGCCCAACCACAACGCACCCGCACCCAACCAACAACACCAGCCCCCTCAGGGCCGCGAGGAACTGCGCGCCCAACCACGACCCACCCGCACCCAACCAACAACACCAGCCCCCTCAGGGGCGCGGGGAACTGCGCGCCCAACCACAACGCACCCGCACCCGCACCCGCACCCGCACCCGCACAACGACCGCCGAAGAACACGACAGCGCCCGGCACCAAAAAGGCACCGGGCACAGTCACCCACATCAACGGCCAAACCCAGCGGAGCGCTACGCGCGGCCGGCCGTCTTCTGCGTCTTCCGCGTGATCGAGTCGATGACCACGGTGGTCAGCAGCACCGCCGCGGTGATCATGTACTTCACCGGCTCGGCGATGGACTCCAGCTGGAGCCCGTACTGGATCGACACGATGACCAGGACACCGAGCAGCGCGTTCCAGGTGCGCCCCCGCCCGCCGAAGAGGCTGGTCCCGCCGATGACGGCCGCGGCGATCGCGTTCATCAGCAGGTCACCCGCGCCCGCACTCTGGTTGGCCGAGGCGATCTTCGACGCCAGGAACAGACCGCCGATCGCCGCGAACCCGCCCGAGATGGCGAAGACGGAGATCCGCACCGCGGTGACGTTGATGCCCGCACGCCGGGACGCCTCCACGCTGCCGCCGAGCGCGAAGACCTTGCGGCCGTAGGCGGTGCGGCGCAGCAGGAAGTCGGTGCCGATCAGGAAGACGAGGAAGATCACCGTGGCCAGCGGCAGGCCCTTGTACTGGTTGTACATGTACGCGGCGGCGAACGAGACCACCGCGAGCAGGACCGTGCGCACCAGCGTGTCGCTGAGCGGCCGGGACGGGATGCCCGCGGCCTCTCGGCGGCGGTTGCCGAGGAACGAGGTGAGGAAGAACACGGCGACCACGACGAGGGCGAGACCGTAGGCCGCGGCCACGTCGGAGAAGTAGTACGTGGTCAGCTTGCCGATCAGACCGTCGCTGTCGAGGTTGATGGTGCCGTCCTGGCCCAGGGTCTGGAGCATGAAGCCCAGCCAGAACAGCAGACCGGCCAGGGTGACGGCGAACGCGGGGGCGCCGAGTACGGCGAAGAAGAAGCCGTGCGCCGCGCCGATGGCGGCACCCGCGGCGATGGCGAACAGCACCGCGGCCCACTCGGGCCAGCCCTGGTTGACCGCGAGTACGGCCGCGATGGCGCTGGCGGCGCCGCTGACCGAGCCCACCGACAGGTCGATCTCACCGAGCAGCAGCACGAAGACGATGCCGACGGAGATCATGCCCGTGCCGACCATCGTGATGGTGATGTTGCTCAGGTTCTCCGCGGAGAGGAACGCCGAGTTCAGACTCTGGAAGACGACGCAGATGACGATCAGACCGACGACGACCGGGATGGAGCCCAGTTCACCGGCCTTCATCTTGCGCCGGAACTCGCCGAGGTAGCCCGCCAGGCCCTGTTCGCGCACCAGGAGGCGCGGGTCGACCGCGGTCACCGCGGCGGCGGCGGCCTCGGGGTTCTCGACGGCGGTCTCGTCCTGCGGGGTCGCGGAGGTCTTGTCGATGCTCACTGGGAAACCTCCCCGTTCGCGCGCGCCGCACGGCGGGTCACGGCGTTGTCGGTGGCGCCGGTGATGGCGGAGATGATCTCTTCCTGCGAGGTCGTCTTGACCTCGAAGACGCCGTTGTTGCGGCCCAGGCGCAGCACGGCGACCTGGTCCGCCACGGCCTTGACGTCGGCCATGTTGTGGCTGATGAGGACGACGGCGAGGCCCCGCTCGCGCAGCCGCTCCACCAGGTCGAGCACCTGGGCGGTCTGCTCGACGCCGAGGGCCGCGGTGGGCTCGTCGAGGATGACCAGCTTGGGTTCGCCGAGCATGGACCGGGCGATCGCGACGGTCTGGCGCTGACCGCCGGAGAGCGAGGCGATCGGAATGCGGACGCTGGGGATACGGATCGAGAGCGTGGTGAGCAGTTCGCGGGAGCGGCGCTCCATCTCGACCTCGTCGAGGACGCCGCGCCGCTTCAGCTCGCGGCCCAGGAAGAGGTTGCCGACGACATCGATGTTGTCGCACAGCGCCAGGTCCTGGTACACCGTCGCGATGCCCAGGCTCTGGGCGTCGTGCGGCCGGCTGATCTGGACGGGCCTGCCTTCCCATTCGATGACGCCCTCATCGATGGGGTGCACGCCGGCGATCGTCTTGACCAGCGTGGACTTTCCGGCGCCGTTGTCGCCGACCAGGGCGACCACCTCACCGGCGTGGACCTCAAGCTCTACGTCGGTGAGCGCCTGAACGGCACCGAACCGCTTGGAGACCCCGCGCAACGCCAACACGGGCGTAGCGGACACGTGAACCATCTCCTTCGCCGCCTGACCCGGCGGAAGGTTGTGCAGAAGTTTGGGGGAGTTCCATCCGGCGCCCCGCGCCGAGCTTGCGGGGCTGACTGATGCGCGGGACGCCGGTGGAGTCTGGAGCAGTCCTGTCCCGCAGCGGGATCCAGGGGCGGATCACCGTGCTCGGGAAGGGACCTGGGACCGCTTACTTGAGGCCGATCTTGTCACAGGCCGACTTGTACTTGGCCGTGCAGATGTCGGCGACGGTGTAGAAGCCGTCCTTGACGACCGTCTCGTTGATGTTGTCCGTCGTCAGGGAGACGACCGGGACCAGCACGGACGGGATGTCCTTCGCGCTGCCGCTGGAGACCTTGTCCTTGGCGATGGAGTCGAGGCTCTCGCCCTTGGCGAGCGCGACGGCCATCTCGGCGGCGATCTGCGCCTCCTGCGGGTAGGACTTGAAGACGCTCATGTACTGCTCACCGGCGACGATCCGCTGCACCCCGGCGAGTTCGGCGTCCTGGCCGGTGACCGGCACGGAGATGCCGGCGGCCTTGAGGGCGGTGATGGCACCGCCGGCCATGCCGTCGTTGGCGGAGTAGACGCCCGCGATGTTCTTCGCGCCGATCGCCGAGATCGCCGTCTCCATCTCGGAGTTGGCGTTGTCCGGCGACCACTCCTTGGTGTCGTACTCCTTGGCGACGGTGACCTTGCCGTCGAGGACGGAGTGGGCGCCTTCCTTGAACTGCTTGGCGTTCGGGTCGGTGACCGAGCCGTTGATCATGACGATCTTGGAGGACTTGGTGGCCTTGCTGCCCAGGGCCTTCAGCAGGGCCTCGCCCTGGGTCTTGCCCACCTGCACGTTGTCGAACGAGGTGTAGGCGCTGATCGGGCCCTCGGCCAAGCGGTCGTAGGCGACGACCTTGATGCCCGCGTCCACGGCCTTCTGGACCGAGTTCTGGATGGCCTTGGCGTCCACGGCGTCCAGGATGAGCACGTCCACCTTGTTGGTGATCATCGTGTCGACCTGCTGGGCCTGGAGGTTGGCGTCCTGGCGGGCGTTGTTGTACTGGATCTCCGCCTTGTTGTTCGTCAGCTCCTTGATCTTCTTCTCGATCTGCGGGCGGTCGAACTTCTCGTAGCGCGCGGTCTTGTTCTCCGGCAGCAGCAGGCCGACCTTGATGTCGTCGCCCTTCTTGGGTGACGACGACGAAGAAGAGTCGTCCTTGTTGCCCGAGTCCTTGGCACTACCACAGGCGGCAAGCGAAACGGCCATCGCACCAGCGGCAATGGCAACGGCGGCACGACGCATACGCGTGTTCACTTCAGAAACCTCCCTGACGAGGCCGCGTCGTTGCGGCCGAGGTGGCTGGAAGTCAACTCGGCCACACGTGCGACGTCAAGAAGTAAATCCTTAACGAGATGGCAACGGTGTCAGCCGTTCTCTAAGTGAAGACGGGTGCCGCTGTCGACAGGGTTCCGTCCAAAAGGGTGGAATCGCCCATCTCGCTGAGCGCCAGGGCGAGCGCCCCGAGCACCTCGGCGCGCCCGCCGAGCGCGCCGGGAAGCACGGAGAGCTGCCGCGCGGCGCTGGGGATGGCGTAGCGCCCGACCGACTCCCTGATGGGCCCGAGCACCAGCTCACCGGCCTCGGCGAGGTCGCCGCCGAGCACCACCCGGCTGGGGTTCAGCAGATTGCACAGGTTGGCCACCCCGCTGCCGATGTGGCGGCCCACGTCGGCGACCACCCGGCGGCAGCCCGGGTCGCCGTCCCGGGCCAGCCGTACGACACCCTCCATGGTCAGGTCGGTGCCGTGGCTCGGCTGGAGCAGCGGGAGCACATAGCGGGCGGCCGTGAAGGTCTCCAGACAGCCGCGGTTGCCGCAGCGGCAGACCGGGCCGGCCTCGTCGAGTGTGATGTGCCCGATCTCACCCGCGGTGCCGCCGGGGCCCCGGTAGATCCTGCCGTTGATCACCAGACCGGCGCCGACGCCACTGGCGACCTTGATGTACGCCAGGTCGCGCACGCCCCGGCCGCTGCCCCAGACCAGCTCGCCGAGGGCGCCCAGGTTGGCGTCGTTGTCCACGTGCACCGGTACGCCGAGCCGCCCCCGCAGCTCCTCGGCGGGCCGGGTGCCGGACCAGCCCGGCAGGATGGCGGTGGAGCCCAGGGTGCCCGACTCGACGTCGATGGGGCCGGGCACGCCGACGCCCACGCCCGCCACCTTGGAGCGGTCGACGCCGGTCGCGTCGATCAGCCGGTTGACCAGTTGCTCCGCCCGGTCGAAGCCCTGCGTGGCGGAGGCGTCGACGTCCAGCGGCTCGGACTCCTCCGCCAGCACCTGGTGCGCGAGGTTCCCGATCGCGACGCGCAGGTGGGTGTGGCCGAAGTCGACGCCTATGACGATGCCGGCGTCTCCGCTCAGCGAGACGCTGCGGGCCCGCCTGCCGCCCGCCGACGTCGGCGTCACCTCGACGGTCCCGCCGTCCTTGAGTTCCCGCACGATATTGGAGACCGTCGCCGCGGACAGGCCGGTCGTCCGCGCGATCTCCGCCTGCGTGAGCGACCCGGCCAGCCGCACCGCCCGTACGACTCTTTCCAGGTTGGCTCGGTGCAGCGACGACTGCGACCCCGGAGTCTCCATCGACTCATCCACTCCCGCCATCGGCCGGGCGGCCCCTGCGCCGCCCGTGGCCCAGGTCACATCCGCGGAACCGGGCCACTTACAAGTTATGAACTCCAAGCTCTTCTGTAGGGGTTGCCGCAGTCAAGTCCTTGACGTAAATCGCCGGCACTTGATCGGTCGCACCCCGGCCATCCTCCGGACATACCCACGCCACCCCGGAGCAGGGCGGCGTCCCCCTCGGCCGGTCCCCCGACCACCGTCACCGCACCCCGCGCCCCCACTCTCTTACGCCCACCCGCACCCCGGCGCCCCCTTCAGCCACGGAAACCGGGACGCCCCTTCAAGGGAACCCCTGCGCGAATCACAGACGCGAACGGAAGCCACGCGCAACGCTGCGCCGCCGCTCCCGGCGGCCTGCCCCCGTGGACACCTTCAGGCGACCGCACAGACAGGGACAGCAGCGCGGACGAGACAGAGGACGGGGTCGCAGACGCTGCCGAGCGAGCCGATCGAGGCGGCCCGGGTGGCCGGGGCGAGCAGTCTGCGCGTCGTGCGGCACATGGTTCCCGGTTGCGCGGCCGGCGATGGCGGCGCTCGGCCTGCCGTACACGTCCGCGAGGGACCCGCGGGGTCCGGCCGGCGCGCCCGTCCGTGGGGTCGCGGCGGGGCTATCGCTGGGCAGGGCCCGGTGACACAACCGGCAGCGCGTGCCGACCGGCCGACGGTGCGCGACCACCGGTCGACGGTGCGCGACGTCCGGCTGCCGGTGGGACCGGACGGCAGCCGCCGATCATCCGGGCGCGCGGATATATTTCGTAGGTCGATATATGCTCGACGCATGACAGGTCAGAAGCCGTCCTTGACGGAACCGCAGTACTTCATCCTTGCCGCGCTCATGGACGGGCCGTTGCACGGTTACGGCATCATCAAGGCCGCCGAGCAGGCCACCGACGGCCGGCTGCGGATCGCCGTCGGCACTCTCTACGGCGCGCTGGAACGGCTGGAGCGGGCCGGGCTGGTGGCCGCCGGCCACGAGGAGATCGTGGACGGGCGGGCCCGGCGCTACTACCGGCTCACCGAGGACGGCACCGCGGCGCTCGGCCGGGAAGCACTGCGGATGCAGCAGGCGGCGGCCGTCGTCATCGGACGCTCGCGGGATGTCGGAGCGGCCCCGGCATGAACCGTTTGCTGCTTGCGGCCTATCCCGAGCCCTACCGTTCCCGGCAGGGAGAGGAATTGCTGACCTGCCTGGCCGAGGCGTATCCCGGCCGCTCCTGGCCCCCACCGCGGGAGATCGTCGCCTTGGCGCGTGCCGGAGTGCAGGCACGCGCCCGCGCCGTCGTCGACGACACGGCCCGGCCGTGGTGGCTGGACGGCATCCAGCTGACCGCGCTCGTCCTCGCCGCGCTGGCGCTGGTGCCCTACCTACAGGACGTGTGGCACTGGGCACTGCACATCGATCCCGGCCGGCATGCCATCGCCTTCGACTACTCCGGCTGGTACCCGTGGGCGCAGGGGCCCACGGGAACCCGGCTGCTGCCCTACGGGCTGCTTCCGCTGGTCTGCCTGATCGCCCTGCTGCGCGGCAGGGCATGGATCGCGCTGCCGGCCGCGGCGGCGATGATCTACGCCGGTGCCACCTTCAACAGCACGACGCTCTTCGGCGACGAGGGCAAGACGGGCCTGGGCTACTACGGTTTCGGCGCCCCCATAACGGCACGTGACCTGGTGCTGTCGGGGACACTGTGCGCCGCGTGCGCCGTGCTGGCGGTCTGCCGTCCCGGCCGGCTGCGGCGCCACTCGTACCGCTGGCTGGTCCCCGTCGTGCTCGCCATGTCCGTGGCCGGGGGCCTGCATGTCACCGCCGTCAGTCCGGCCTTCCAGCGGGGCCTGTTCGCCCTCGAAGTCGCCGCGCTGATCGCCGCGTGGGGGGCGACGGCGGCCACCGGGGACCACCGGTGGCTGATTCCCGTCGCGGCGGTCGCCTTCGTCCGCACCCAGGCGATCGTCGTCCAGCCGAACGGGTTCATGAACTCCCTGCCGGACCTGGTCGTCCTCCCCCTCCTGATCGCACCTCTCCCGGTCCTGGCGATCGCCGCCCGGCGTCGGCAGAGCCGGGCGCTCCACGAACAGTGACCTTTCTCCTCCAGGAAGACCTCAGAAGGCGATGACCCAGCAAGATCCTTCGGCGCTGTCCACGCACGGGCCGGACGGCCCCGGCCCGGCCCCACAAGCGCCGGCGGGCCGCGGTCCCTCGCGGTCGATACGGCCGTGGCCCCCCGCTCTGCTGTATTTCCTGGGGTTCCTGGCGGTCTATCTGCTCGCCGTCTGCACCCCGTTCGGGCAACGGGCGGAGAACGCGCTGTTCGATCTCGGTGGTGACACCCGGAAGACCGCATGGATCTATCCGTGGTCGGGAGCGGCCTACGGTTCCACGCCCCTGCCACCGCTGGAACTGAGCCACGTCAAAACCCTGATCGTGGGCTTGGGCGTCATCGCGGTCGTGACCCTGGTGCGCAGGTGCTGGTGGCAGGGGTGCGCGGCGATCGGGGTCGTCGTGGCCACGATCGGGAGCAAGGAAGTACTCAAGACGGCCCTGCCCCGCCCCGATCTGGTGGGCGCGCCCGACATGCTCCTTGAGGGGAGCTTCCCCAGCGGGCACGCGGCCATCCCCGCCGCGCTGACCCTCGGCGTCGTCCTCGTCGCGTCGCCCCGCGTCCGCCCCTACGTCACCACGGTCGGCGTGCTCTGGTTCGCCTGCATCGCCGCCGCCGTGCAGGCCCTCGGCCACCACCGGCCCAGCGACGTGGTGGGCTCCACGCTGCTGGCCTGCGCCTGCTACAGCCTCGTGGCCCGGCTGCTGCCCACCGCCGCCGCGCCAGCCATCACGCGCGGCCCCCGCGCGCTGCCGCCCGTCACCCTGGCCCTGTCCGCGGCCGTCGCGCTCGCCGCCGGCGCACGGAGCGACACCCTCGTGCTCTCATCGGTCGACGCGGCCACGGCCTTCGTATGCGCGACCCTGCTCTGGCACGTCGCAACGAAGTGGCCCACCCACACCGAACGCGCCGCGCTGCGCTGACCCCAGCCGCCCGGCTGTCCGCGACTTCGTCGCACCCGCGCGCGTCGACGGCGCGAACAGGACACGCTGCCCGAGTGGCCTGCCGCCGCTCCGCGGGGGCGGGAGCAGCAGCGCACGAGCGTACCGACTACGCCCCGGCGCAGGGAGGCGTACGCCTCCGTGAGGGCAACCACCCGCAAGACACCCCTCCACCGCAGCGCGGCAGGCCAGCCCCGCTGCCGTGGCCCACCCCGGGACCCTCACCGGTCCACCACCTACGCCCGCCGCCCGCCAAACACCCCTTCACTGCACCGCAGCGCGGCCTGGCGGACGATTCCCGTCGCGGGGACGCGCAGTCGGATGTGTGCGGTGCCGCGTAGTGGCAGGGCCGCGGCACGCCCCCTCCGCCCGGCCCCGCGGGGCTGCCTGCGAGAGGCGGCTGGAGTCGCCGTCGGGCAGGTCGCGCTCCGTGTGTGCTACTTCAGCGCCCCGGCCGTCAGTCCCTGGACCACCTGGCGTTGGAAGACGATGTACGCCGCCAGTACCGGCAGCATCGCCATGACCAGGCCCGCGAACAGGCCGGACCAGTCGCCCTTGTAGCCCTGGCTCACGGCCAGTTGGACCAGGCCCTGGGTCAGGACGCGCTTGTCCGGGTCGGTGTTGAGCACCGTCGGGAGCATGTACTGGTTCCACTGGCCGAGGAAGTTGAAGATGCCCACGCTGATCAGCCCGGGCTTGGCCATGGGCAGCATGATCTGGAAGAACGTCCGGGAGTGGGACGCGCCGTCCACGAAGGCCGCCTCCGCAACCGACGTCGGCAGCGTACGGAAGAACGCCGTCAGGAAGAACACCGTGAACGGCAGGGAGTACGCGATGTAGACGAGGATCAGGCCGTGGATCGTGTTCAGCAGCCCCATGTTGTTCACGACGTAGAACAGCGGGACCAGGGCCAGCATGATCGGGAAGCTCATGCCGCCGATGAACAGGTAGTAGATGAACCGGTTGCCGGGGAAGTCGAAGCGGGCGAGGACGTACGCCGCCATCGAGCCGAGGACCAGCGTGCCGATCAGCGAACCGCCCACCACCAGGATGGTGTTGAGGAAGTAGTCGCTCATGTTGGCCTGCGTCCAGGCCCGCGACCAGTTGTCGAAGTGCAGCCTGTCCGGCAGCGACCAGGGCGAGCTGAAGATCGAGCGGTCGTCCTTGAAGGACGTCATCACCGCCCACAGCAGCGGCAGGACCACCATGACGGCCCAGAGGATCAGGAAGCCGTGCGAGAAGGCGTTGAGGACATGGCCCTCCTTCTTCCGCTCGGGCCGCCCGGCGGACGGCCCGTCCGCCTTGCCGACCGGCGCGCCGGACGCGGCCGGCGGGGGCACGGGGGTCTCGGTCGTCTTCATATGCTCAGAACTCCAGCCGCTCGCGACGGCCCAGCCGCATCACGATCGCCGCGAAGGCGAGGGTGACGACGAGCAGGGCGACGCCGATGGTGGTGGCGTAGGCGGCCTGACCGTCCCGGAACGCCTTCTGGTACACGTACAGGACCATCACGGTGGTCGAGTAGTCGGGGCCGCCCGGCCCGGTCGTCATGATCTGCACGACCGCGAACGACTCGGCGCCCAGCGCGAGGATGCCCATGTAGACCCAGCCGGACTGCACGGTGTCCCACAGCAGCGGCAGGGTGATGCGGAAGAACGTGGTGAAGCGGCTCGCCCCGTCCAGCAGGGCCGCCTCGTACAGGTCGGCGGGGATCGACGCCATGCCCGCCGAGAACAGGACCACGAAGAAGCCGACCGTCGACCAGACGAGCACCGCCATCACGCACCACAGCGCCAGGTTCGGGTCGCCCAGCCACAGCGGCTGGACGCTGTCGAGGCCGATGCCGCGCAGCAGCGAGTTGAGGGCGCCGCTGTCCGGGTTGTACGCGAACGCGAACAGCAGCGCGACGATCGCGATGGACAGCACCTGCGGGAAGAAGTAGACGATCTTGTAGAAGGAGGAGCCGCGGACGCCGGAGACGACCGGTCCGCCCCTGCGGCGCCGGCCGCCCACATTGATCATGAAGGAGAAGAACAGCGCGAGGCTGATCGTCACCAGCGGGAGCAGGACCGCGAACAGCAGACTGTGCCGCAACGACTTCCAGAAGATCTCGTCGTCGAACATCCGCTGGTAGTTGTCGAAGCCCACCATCTTGAAGTCGGGGCTCAGCCCGGTCCAGTCCGTGAAGGAGTAGTAGATGGACTGGATGAAGGGCCAAACGACGAAGAGCGCGTAGAGCCCCAGGGGCGCCACCAGGAACCCCACGATGAACCGGTACTTACCGTGCTGCATTACTGCCGACCCCGATCTCTGCGCGGGCGCCGCCGGGGCCTGCCCGGCGGATGCCGCCGGGCAGGCCCTGGTGACGGATCGTCACTGGTGCTTGTAGTGCTTGATCGACGTGTCCTTGGCGGCATCGTCGGCGAAGCCCTGGATCTTCTTGATGGCCTCGGCCGGGGTCATGCGGCCCGCCATCATCTCGCCGAGACCGGCCACCCCGATCTGCTCCTTCTGGAGCTTCACGTACCAGTCCTGGATGCGCGGGTTCACCACGTTGTCCCCGGCCTTCTCCAGGGCCGCCTGGCCGGACCTCAGGCCGGGGGTGAGGGTGATGCCGGTGGTTCCGCCGTTGTAGGCGCTCAGCGACTTCACCTTGGCGGTGAAGTTCTTCGAGGACGCCTCGCTGAGCATGATGCGCAGCTGCTCCATGCCGCCGGCCGGGTTCTTCGCCTTGGCCGGGACGACGAAGGGCTCCGCGCCGGAGGCCCAGATGGTGCCGAACGGCATCTTGTCGGAGGAGTCGAGGCCGGTGGGCGCCGAGACGGCCAGGTCGAAGTCCTTCGGGATGACGTTCGCCGACTCGTTCTCCACCCAGGAGCCGTTCGGCAGGAACAGGGCCTTGCCCTGCGCCCAGGCGGTCTGCGACTGGATGTGGTCGAGGCCGGGGGTGCCCTTGAGGACGTAGCCCTTCTTGTACAGCTCGTAGTAGGCCTCGAAACAGGCTTTGACCGCCGGGTGCTTCCAGGCGTTCGGTTCGAGGTTGTCGATGGCGTCGAGCACTTCCCGGC
Source organism: Streptomyces sp. NPDC102462 (assembly GCF_044765425.1). Taxonomy (NCBI): domain Bacteria; kingdom Bacillati; phylum Actinomycetota; class Actinomycetes; order Kitasatosporales; family Streptomycetaceae; genus Streptomyces; species Streptomyces sp. NPDC102462. The sequence goes on from NZ_JBIWKB010000096.1 coordinate 11,580, forward strand.
CGCCCACCTTGGCGATCATCGGGTAGAGCGAGAAGGGGATGTAGTACGGGTACTTGCCCGCGTAGGTCCAGCCCGCCATGCCCTTCTTCTTGGCCTTCTCGCAGACCGCGAGCATCTGGTCCCAGGTCTGCGGGTACTGCTCGTCGAGCGAGTCAAGGGCCTTCTGCGAGTACCAGACGCCGTACACCGTGTAGGCGTAGTAGAAGATCCAGACCGGGTCGCCGTCGAACTGGCCCATCTCGACGATGCCGGGACGCAGCGTGTCGCGGACCTTCTTGTTCGGGTCGTCGTAGGAGGGGGCGTCGAGCAGCGGGGTGAGGTCGGCGAGCTGGTTCTTGCCGACCAGGACGCCCATGTCCATCTGCTCGGCGCCGGAGTTGTCGATGAGGTCCGGCGGGTTGCCCTGGTTGAAGCGCGGCTGGAGGGTGGACTGGATCTTCTGGGTGGCGGAGAACTTCACCGTGGCCTTCGGGAAGTCCTTCTCGTAGATCTTCACCGCGTCCTCGGCGTACTCCTTGCCGAAGCCGCCGTCGAAGAGGACGAATTCCATCTGTGCGGTGTCGTTGACGGCGAGCGGGTTCTTCGCCGTCTTCTTGCCCGCTTTCGCCTTGTCCTGGCTGTCTCCACCGCTGCTCGCGCAGGCGGACAGGAAGCCCGCCGTGGGAAGGGTGAGCAGACCGAGTGCGGCGGACCGCTTGATGAGGTCGCGGCGGCCTACGCCATCGCCACCGTGGTTCGCTGCGGAAGTGGATCCCATGCTCAAGTCCTCGCTTTCTCCAGGACTCAGGCGGTGAACCGGATCCTCCCCGGCACCGCGGTCGGGTAGCGCTGGGTCGTGCAGGAAACGCCGACAGGTATAGTCCACTTCCCGTCGGCTGAGCAAGATCGAATGCAAGGTTGGCCATGGGTCTTTTCCGAGTTGAGACCTCGCGGAAATATGCGCCACCTGTGGGTGCCTTGCCGGAAAAATCCGCGACATAGAGCCCCGAATGCCGCAGGCAACACCCTTGACATCATCGGCCACTTGACTCCTACTGGTTCCTGCGCAGCAAGTTTGACAACGTTGTCTGATCAGCGCAGGGAGGGTTTCCGCAGATGCAGCGGAGAACGCGGTACAGATGGGGACCGGCGGTCGTGCTGACGACCGCCTTCGTCATGGCGGCGGGCTCGCAGGGAGCGGCCGTCGCCCTGCCCGCCAAGGCACCGGCCGCCGACCGGGAGTTCGCGTCCTCGTTCGAGGCGGACGATCCGGCGCCGGACTGGCTGAGCACCGTGGACACGGGGCCGGACGGGACCAAGCGCGCCTCGGGCGTCGACGGCGGCTACAGCACCGGCATCCCGGGGAACGTCACCGACCACGTCACCGAGGTGCGCGCGAGCGCGGAGAACACCGGCGGAGGGGAGGTGAAGGAGAATCTGGTCGACGGTGAGCCGAGCACCAAGTGGCTCGCCTTCCAGCCGACCGGCTGGGTGGAGTTCGACCTGGACAAGCCCGTCAAGCTGGTGACGTACGCCCTGACGTCGGCCAACGACTACGCCGAACGCGACCCGAAGGACTGGACCCTCAAGGGTTCCACGGACGGCAAGGACTGGAAGACCCTCGACACCCGCTCCGGTGAGACCTTCTCGGAGCGTTTCAAGACCAAGTCGTACGACCTCGCCGAGCCGGCCGAGTACCAGCACTTCCGGCTCGACGTGACGAAGAACAACGGCGCGTCGGGGATCCTGCAGCTCGCGGACGTCCAGTTCTCCACGGGCGGCGGTGACAACCCCGTCCCGCAGGACATGCTCTCGCTGGTCGACCGCGGCCCGAGCGGATCGCCGACCGCCAAGGCGGGCGCCGGCTTCACCGGCAAGCGGGCCCTCAGGTACGCGGGACGGCACACCGCGGACGGGCGCGCCTACTCGTACAACAAGGTCTTCGACGTGAACGTGAAGGTCGGCCGCGACACCCGGCTGTCGTACCGGATCTTCCCGTCCATGGCCGACGGCGACCGCGACTACGACGCCACCAACGTCTCCGTGGACCTGGCCTTCACCGACGGCACCTACCTCAGCGGGCTGGGCGCGACGGACCAGCACGGCTTCGCGCTGTCCCCGCAGGGGCAGGGCGCGGCGAAGGTGCTGTACGTCAACCAGTGGAACAACGTGGAGTCACGGATCGGCTCGGTCGCCGCGGGCAAGACCGTCGACCGGATCCTGCTGGCCTACGACTCCCCCACCGGACCGGCGAAGTTCCGCGGCTGGCTCGACGACGTGGCGCTGCGGGAGGCGGCCCCGGACAAGCCCAAGGCGCATCTGTCCGACTACGCGCTGACCACCCGCGGCACCAACTCCAGCGGCAGCTTCTCGCGAGGCAACAACTTCCCGGCGACCGCGGTGCCGCACGGCTTCAACTTCTGGACCCCGGTGACCAACGCGTCGTCGCTCAGCTGGCTGTACGAGTACGCCCGGGCGAACAACGACGCCAACCTGCCGACGATCCAGGCGTTCAGCGCGAGCCACGAGCCGAGCCCCTGGATGGGTGACCGGCAGACCTTCCAGGTGATGCCGTCCGCCGCGGCCGGCACCCCGGACACCGGCCGCACGGCACGTGCGCTGGCGTTCCGGCACGAGAACGAGACGGCGCGGCCGTACTACTACGGCGTCCGCTTCGAGAACGGCCTCAAGGCGGAGATGGCGCCGACCGACCACGCGGCGGCGCTGCGCTTCACCTACCCGGGCGACGACGCGAGCGTGATCTTCGACAACGTCACCGACCAGGCGGGCCTGACCCTTGACAAGGAGAACGGGATCGTCACCGGCTACTCCGACGTGAAGTCGGGCCTGTCGGCGGGCGCCACCCGGCTGTTCGTCTACGGCGTCTTCGACAAGCCGGTCACCGCGGGCGACTCCGGCGGCGTCAAGGGCTATCTGCGGTTCGACGCGGGTGCCGACCGCACCGTCACGCTGCGCCTGGCGACCTCGCTGATCAGCGTCGACCAGGCGAAGGACAACCTGCGCCAGGAGATCCCCGGCGGCACGTCCTTCGACACGGTCAAGTCGCGGGCCCAGCGCGCCTGGGACAAGGTGCTCGGCCGCGTCGAGGTGGAGGGCGCGACGCCCGACCATCTGACCACCCTGTACTCCAGCCTGTACCGGCTGTACCTGTACCCGAACTCCGGCTTCGAGAAGGTCGGTTCGACGTACCGGTACGCCTCGCCGTTCTCCCCGATGCCGGGCCAGGACACCCCGACCCACACGGGCGCGAAGATCGTCGACGGCAAGGTGTACATCAACAACGGCTTCTGGGACACCTACCGGACGACCTGGCCCGCGTACTCGTTCCTGACGCCCTCCCAGGCGGGTGAGATGGTCGACGGGTTCGTGCAGCAGTACAAGGACGGCGGCTGGACCTCCCGCTGGTCCTCGCCCGGCTACGCGGACCTGATGACCGGCACCTCCTCGGACGTCGCGTTCGCGGACGCCTACGTCAAGGGCGTGAAGTTCGACGGCAGGGCGGCCTACGAGGCGGCCCTGAAGAACGCGACCGTCGTGCCGCCGTCCTCCGGCGTGGGCCGCAAGGGCATGGCCACCTCGCCGTTCCTCGGCTACACCAGCACCGCCACCGGCGAGGGCCTGTCCTGGGCGATGGAGGGCTACCTCAACGACTACGGCATCGCCAAGATGGGCGAGGCCCTGTACAAGAAGACGGGCGAGAAGCGCTACAAGGAGGAGTCGCAGTACTTCCTCAACCGCGCCCAGGACTACGTGAACCTCTTCGACTCCCGGGTGGGCTTCTTCCAGGGCCGCGACGCCAAGGGCAACTGGCGGGTCGACTCGGCGAAGTACGACCCGCGCGTGTGGGGCTACGACTACACGGAGACCAACGGCTGGGGCTACGCGTTCACGGCGCCGCAGGACAGCCGGGGCCTGGCGGGCCTCTACGGCGGCCGGTCGGGTCTCGCCGACAAGCTCGACGAGTACTTCTCCACGCCGGAGACGGCCTCGCCCGAGGTCGTCGGCTCGTACGGCGGGATCATCCACGAGATGATCGAGGCCCGCGACGTCCGCATGGGCATGCACGGGCAGTCCAACCAGCCCTCGCACCACGCGCTGTACATGTACGACGCGGCGGGTCAGCCGTGGAAGACGCAGGCGCTGGTGCGCGAGGCGCTGTCCCGGCTGTACGTGGGCAGTGAGATAGGCCAGGGCTACCCGGGCGACGAGGACAACGGCGAGATGTCCGGCTGGTACCTGTTCTCCGCGCTCGGCTTCTACCCACTGGTCATGGGCAGCGGGGAGTACGCCATCGGCTCCCCGCTGTTCAAGAAGGTCACGGTCCATCTGGAGAACGGCCGGGACCTGGTGGTCAACGCGCCGAAGAACAGCACGAAGAACGTGTACGTGCAGGGCCTGAAGGTCAACGGCCGTGCCTGGACGTCGACTTCGCTGCCGCACTCGGTGCTGGCCAAGGGCGGGGTGCTGAGCTTCGACATGGGCGCCAAGCCGTCCAGGTGGGGCACGGGCAAGAACGCGGGCCCGGTCTCCATCGCCCAGGACGACAAGGCGCCGACGCCGCGCGCGGACGTGCTGAAGGGTGACGGCGCGCTGTTCGACGACACGTCGGCGACGGACGCGGCGGTCACCTCCGTCGACCTGCCGGTCGGCGCCGCCGCCAAGGCGCTCCAGTACACGCTGACCTCGTCCACGGACCGCACGAAGGCACCGGCCGGCTGGACCCTCCAGGGCTCCACGGACGGCACCACGTGGAAGACCCTGGACAAGCGCTCCGGCGAGTCGTTCGCCTGGGACCGGCAGACCAGGGCCTTCACCATCCCCTCGCCGGGCACGTACACCAGGTACCGGCTGGTCCTGGACGGCCAGTCGACGCTCGCGGAGGTGGAACTGCTGGCCTGACCCGCACCGCCGGCAGCGAGGGGCGGGCCCGGAATCACTCCGGGTCCGCCCCTTCGGCGTGTGCGGGCCCCGCCGCGTACAGCGCGGACGAGTCGAGCCGGTGCCCCTCGCCGTGGACACTGTGCAGGAACGGCGGGTGGCCCAGCTTGGCGCGGATCCGGGCGACCTCGACGTCGATGGCCGGCTCGCCGCCCGGCGGCAGCAGGTAGTCCCAGACGCGGCGGGCCAGTTCGGCCGCGGTGTGCACGGTGTCCGGCTCCGCCGCGAGGAGCGCGAGGATCTGGAACTCCTTGCGGCTCAGCCGCACCGTCCGGCCGTCCAGGGTGACGCCGCGGGTGTCCGGGTGCAGCGCGAGGCGGCCCGCGGGGCGATGTCCTTCGGTCATCGCCCCATCGTCGCAAGTCCCCCGCGCTGCCGTACGGTCAGCCGACGGCGAGGGTGAAGACGTGCAGGTCGGCGTTGTCGGGCAGGGTGACGCCCACGATCCGCCTGCCCTCCGGGGCCGCGAACGGCCGGGTGGCGAACACGTACGTCACCACCGGGTCCCGGTCGGCGCCGGCGACGTTGCGGTACGCCGTCCTGGCGACCACCTCGTTGCCGTACTGCACGCTCCCGCCGCCTCCGCCGACCGTCCAGTCCGTGAAGGAGAGGTCGACGGAGTCGGTGGTGCCGTCGTCGTAGCGGACGGTCGCCGTGCCGCGCTGGTTGCCGTTGACGGCGCTGCCGACGAAGGACAACCGGGCCGCGGGTGAGGCCAGTTCGATGCTCTGGCCGGCGGCCGACGCGTTGTCGGGGCGGCCGCTAGGCGATGCGGGCCAGATGAAGTCCAGGCCGTCCACGGTGCCGTGACCGCCCGGGGTCAGGCCCGCCGCGGCGAGGGCCTGACGGGAAAAGCTCCATCCGCCGCCGTCGAAGTCGGCCTCGTCGTGATCGCCCTCGTCGTCGGACACACCGGTGTTGTCGTAGGCGGCGAGCAGGGTGCCGGGCGCGGCCACCGTCAGCGACACCGGCTGCTCGTACGAGGTGTCGCCGGCGGTCACCGTGACCTTGGCGGTGGCGAAGCCCTGCGGGGTGTCCTGGCTGGTGGCGAGGGTGATCTCCTGCGAGCCGCCGGTCACCGTGCCGGCGGCGGGCGTCGCGGTGACCCCGTCCGGTGTCTCGACGCGGAAGCGGACCTCGGGCCCGCTGCCGCCGCTCAGCGACAGCGCGCGGATGCCGACCTTCGCGCTGCCGCCCGGCGCGACGGTCGCCGCGGTCGGGCCGACGCCGATCTGGTAGGGCTGCTCCCCCTCCCGGAAGGACGGCGGCGCCTGGCCGGTGCCCCAGGCGCGGTCCGGGGTGCCGGAGAGCGTGTAGTCGAGCCGGCCGCCGTCCCGTACGAAGGACGCCGGCAGCCAGGCCCGGTCACTGGTGCGGCCGTCGACCTTCAGGGACCGCACATACGGGGCGTCGGCCGCCGCGCCCGCCGCCCGCACCGAGATGTCGTTGCCGTGCGGCCGGTCGATCTCGATCCGCTCGAACAGCGGGGAGGCGAGGACGAGTTCGGCCCGCGAGGGCACCTGCGGGTACATGCCGAGCGCGGAGAACACGTACCACGCCGACATCGCCCCGAGGTCGTCGTTGCCGGGGATGCCGCCGGGCTCGGTCGTCCACAGCTGCCGCATCGCCGCGCGGACGGTCTCCTGCGTCTTGTACGGGGCACCCGCGTAGGTGTACAGATACGGGACGTTGATCGACGGCTCGTTGTCCAGCTCCGACTTGGCGCCGCCGCTGCCGGTGAAGGCCCAGCCGCCGTCGGCGTCGTGGAAGAAGTCGTCCAGCCGGGCCAGCGCCGCGTCGGTGCCGCCCATGGCCGCGAACAGTCCCGCCGGATTGTGCTGGACCATCCAGGTGTACTGGGCCGCGGTGCCCTCCACGAAGCCGTTGCCGGTGCTCGGGGTGAAGCCGGTCACCCAGCTGCCGTCGGCCTTGCGGTTGGCGATGTAGCCGCCGGTCGGGTCGGCCGCGATGTTGAAGTTGTTCTGCCACCACTGGGCGCGCCCGGCGAAGGCGGCGGCGGTGTCCTTGCGCCCCGCCGCCGCGGCCAGCTGGGAGAGGGAGAAGTCGGCGGTCGACATCTCCAGGGTCTCGGCCGCGCCGCCCCAGGCGTTGGACACGGACGGCATGTAGTGCAGCGCCAGGTACTTGTCGAGGGAGGGGCGCTGGCCCACCGACAGCACCGGCTTGCCCGCCGCCGACAGGTCCTGGGCGGTCGGCACGGTCGCCGCCTTCACCAGCGAGTCCAGCGCGCCGCGCAGGTCGAAGTCGGTGCCGCCGAAGGCCCGGATGCCGGCCAGCGCGGTGGGCGACGGGTCGCCGTTCATGACGTGCGTGCCGCTCGCGCCGTGCAGCCAGCGGTCCCAGACGCCGCCGTTCTGCCGGGCCAGTTCGTACAGGGACTGCGCGATGTCCGACCCGGCCCGCGGGTCGAGCAGCGTCAGCAACTGCACCTGGTCGCGGTAGACGTCCCAGCCGGAGAAGGTGCCGTACTGGGCCCGGTGGCCGCGGCCCACCCGGTGCACCGCGCCGTCACCGCCGCGGTATCTGCCGTCGGCGTCGCTGATCACGTTCGGGTGCAGCAGGGCGTGGTAGAGGGCGGTGTAGAAGGTGGTGCGTTCGGCGTCGGTGCCGCCGCCCACCCGGATCTGGCCCAGCCGCTCGCGCCAGGCGTGCCGGGCGGCCTGGCGCACGTCGTCGAAGGACCGGCGCGACGGGTTCTCGGCGGCGAGATTGGCCTCGGCGCCGGCCTGACTCACGTACGAGATGCCGACCTTGGCGTGCACGGGCCCGGATCCGGGCGCGAACTCCACGTATCCGCCGGCGCCCTTGCCCGCCACCGGCCGCCCGCCGTTCGCGAAGCCGCCGGTGCCGCCCGATGCGGACGTCGCCCCCGGGGTGAGCTTGTCGTCCTGCCAGGTGCCGGTCGTCTTGAAGGCGCGGTCGAACTTCGCCGTGAAGTACAGCGTGTAGTAGTCGCGACGGCCCTCGGGGTCGAGGTAGCCGCAGAAGTTGCCGGAGGTGACGGACCCGGAGATGGTGCGCCGCTCGGGGTCGATCGAGACCGTCGAAGCGCTGGAACCCACTTCGGAGTTGGCGGTACGCACCAGCAGCGATGCGGGCCGGCCGGCCGGGTAGGTGAAGCGGGCCGAGCCGGTGTGCGCGGTGGCGGTGAGGTCGGCGGTCACACCGGAGGCGAGGCTCACCGCGTAGTGACCGGGTTCGGCCGTCTCGTCGGCGTGGCTGAAGTCCGCCGCGTACACGGCGTCCTTGGTGTCGCTCGCCGGGGACGAGGTGACCTCGCCCGGATAGGGGAAGAACGGGATGTCGCCGCTGCCGCCCGCGCAGCCCGTGCCGGACATGTGGGTGAGGCTGAAGCCCCGTATCCGGGTGGCGTCGTACTGGTACCCGCCGGGCGCGGCGGTTCTCGTGGCGTCGCCGCGGGTGTTCTCGGGGCTCCAGGAGAGCATGCCGAAGGGCACGACGGCGCCCGGGAAGACATTGCCGCCGTTCCTGGTGCCGATCAGCGGATCGACGTATCCGGTCGGGTCCTTGACGAGTTCGGGGGGTGCTGCGGTCGCCGCCAGGGCGGGGGAGCCGCCGACCGCGAGCACGGCGGCCAGCAGCAGGGACGTGGGACGGAATCGCATGACGCGGCCCCTCCTCCTTCGGACGGGTCGCGCACCACAGGTCGCACAAGCCGCAGGGACAGTAACCCGCGCCACCGGTGCCGCGGAAGACCGCGTGCGCCGGTGCCGGCACCGGTCCGGATCACCCCGGCCGGGCTGCCCCAAGTGGCTTGACATCGTTGTCGGTTGGGGCGGTAAAGTCATGGTCAGACCGTACCGACAACGTTGTCGCACCCCAGGTCGGCACAAGCCATGCCCCACCTGGACGGGCCACCCCCCTCACCCGTCCGGCTCGCGGACCCGGTGGGCAACCGCCACCGGGTCCGCCCGAGCGGATCAACCCACCTGACAGGGCAGGCTCGTCGCGCTGTCGCCGCCGGATCCGGAGACCACGTACCCGAAGGTCGCGCTCTGCCCCGGACTGAGCGACCCGTTCCAGTCCGCGTTGTGGACCATGACGTCCTGGCCGGTGTAGGTCGCGTTCCCGTTCCACAGGCTGTCCACCGACTGGCCCGCGGGCAGCGTCCAGTCGACCATCCAGCCGAGCATCGGCACATCACCGGTGTTGGTGACGGTCACCTCCGACTGGTACCCGCCCGACCAGGTCCCGGTGGTGCGCCGGGTGGCCGTGCAGGCGCCGGGCGGCGGCTCGGTCGGGTTCCCGGGGTCGTGGATGCCCGTGACCTCGCCGTTGCCCCCGTCGAAGACGACATCGGAGCAGGAGTAGAAGGTCTCGGCGCTGTCCGAACGCTGCCACACCATGTAGATGATGTGCCGCCCCGACTTGTCCGCCGGCAGCTGCCCGCTCCACGAGTAGTTGGCGTCGACCGTGCCCGGAGAGCCGTTCAGCGGCGGGTGGTCGACCGTCAGGAACGGCTGATCCTCCATGTCGTCCCAGGTGAGCGGCTGAGTGGGGTCGTAGCCGTCCTTGGTGACGTAGACGTAGAACCAACCCGGGTGGGCGGCCCAGGCGTTGTACGAGAAGTCGACCGTGGCACCCGAGGTCAGATGGGTCAGCGGCCAGTCGTCGCGGGCCACGTTGAAGCCCGTGAAGTTCGGGTTGCCGCCGCTGCACAGCTCGCCGTCCGGCACGAAGCCGCGGGTGCGGCCGGCGCCGTCCGAGCGCAGCACGGAGAACCAGTTGTAGAACGGGGTGGTCCCGCTGATCTGCTGGGCCGCCCGGCAGGCCGGGTTGACGGGTTTGATCTCACCGGTGTCGGTGAGGCCGTCCTGCCAGCACAGGAAGGTACGGCTGCCCGGCTTCATGGGGGTGCCGTGGGCCTCGGCCCGGCCGCCGCCGGCCACGATGAGCCCGAGGGCCGGAACGGTGGTGAGCAGCGCCAGCAGTACGAGGAAGAGGGCGCCGCGCGGTGAGGCTCCCGCTAATCGCGGGCGCCCTCTCGGCCTGGTTGTCGCAAACATGACACATCTACCTCCGGATTCGACGGTCGTGCGAGGTGTGTGCGGGTGTCTTGGATGCCGTGGGCACGCGGGATGGGAGCGGCCCGCCTCCGACGGGTTCCGGACCATCGAATGGGAGCGCTCCCATCCCACTCCCCCGTGAAGCTAGCGCGCCCGACGCCAGGTGTAAACGGCTGGGGCGGGACGGGTGCGGGGGCGGCCGGGATCGAGGGGGCGGGGCGTGGTGGGGGGCGGGGTGTGGTCGGGGGCGGGGTGTGGTCGGGGGCGGGCGGGGTGGGGAGCGGTCGGGAATCGGGCGCGGCGGGTCGCGGCTGGTGTGGGGCGGGACGAGGGCTGCTGAGACCGGGCTGGGAGGTGCGGCCGGGGCCGGACTGGGTGGGGAGCGGCCGGGAATCAGGCACGGCGGGCTGCGGCTGGTGTGGGGCGGGACGAGGGCTGCTGAGACCGGGCTGGGAGGTGCGGCCGGGGCCGGACTGGGTGGAGAGCGGCCGGGAATCAGGCACGGCGGGTCGTGGCTGGCGTGGGGCGGAACGAGGGCTGCTGAGACCGGGCTGGGAGGTGCGGCCGGGGCCGGACTGGGTGGAGAGCGGCCGGGAATCAGGCACGGCGGGCTGCGGCTGGCGTGGGGCGGAACGAGGGCTGCTGAGACCGGGCTGGGAGGTGCGGCCGGGGCCGGACGGAGCTCCGAGCGGAGTTCGGCGATGACGCCGATCACCCGGCGGCGCCCTTGTGGCCGTCCGAGCGCAAGCCCGGGCGATAGCGGCGCTGAACCTGCCGATCGCGCCGGCGGTCATACCTCGACGTTCCGCCGCCAGCTCCACGCGGCGGCCGGGAGCTACCTGACCTGCCCGGTCACCGACCTCTTCCCGCACCTCCTCCGGCATGCCTGCGCGACCCACAGCTATGAGCGCGGCATGACGCTGTGGGAGGTGCAGCGCGTTTTGGGTCACCACTGGGCCACCACGACCCTCCGGTACATGGCGACTGCGCAGGCCGATCGCAACTGGCCATGGATGTGACAGACGAAGGGCTGCGGCGGGCTTTCGAGGAGTTCGGCCAGGTCGTGGAGGCAGCCGTCGAGCGCGACGCCGCGACGGGTTACTCCAGGCGTTTCGGCTTCGTCGAGATGAGCACCCCGGCCGAAGCGAGCGCGGCGGTCGACGCCCTTCACCGCCGGGACCTGGACGGCCGTACGCTGACCGTCAACGAGGTCCGCACCCGCTCCGGCCGCTGCTCGAAAGGCATTCCCAACGTGGGCCCGACGCTCTCGCCAATCGTTCAGCGCTGACTCAGACGGACTGAAAAGGTTGGAATATCAGCCGAGTGCTTGAATCTCGGTCGCTAGCCTCTCCTGGCTGGCCGCCCACGACGTCAATAGGGCTAGACCCAATGCCGGTGACTTAGGTGGTGTTCGGTCTGGAGATCGTGAGGACTGCCGTGGTTGGTGGTGGCGCATCGCGGTGCTCGGCTCGCTTGAGGG
>NZ_JBIWKB010000097.1:0-23002 GCF_044765425.1 Streptomyces sp. NPDC102462
GCGCTCGACTACATACCGCCCGCCGAGTACGAACGCGACTGGTGGCGACAACAGGAAGCCACCCCGCAGTCCGCCTGAAACAAGACCGCCGGACTGTACGAAACTCGCGGCAGCGAGAGTGCCGTATGCCGAGTGGTAGGAGCGTGCGTAGCTAAGTCCGGTGGCGAAGTCGGCCTCGTTCTCTGCGGGCCGGGCAGCGGCGTCACAGGCTCGGTCTGCGCTCAAGCCGATTTGGGCGAGGAGGTCCTGCTGGTCGGGCTGGAGTGTGTCGTACTGGGCGCACTGGTTGGTCAGCCACGTGGCGAGTGTGCTGCTGGTGCCGGGGAAGCCGGCCGTGGCGTCCAGGACGTGACCGTCTTGGACGTGGGTGTGTGCCTGGTGCCAGGAGCGCTGCCACTCCAGGGTCCAGGGCGGGTTCCACCAGGGGGCGATCGCCGACAGTGCCAGCGCGCGGGAGGAGGGGGCGCCATGACGCAGTTGGTAGGCCCGGTCTTTGCTGCGCTGGTTGGCCAGCCACTGTCCTAGCTTGAATCCGTCCTGGACGGTGTCGGCGGTCGCGTTCACCAGCGTGCCGTGGGCGCGGGCATAGGCGCGTGCACCCGCGAGGGTGCGTTCGAAGTGGGTGGCCATGTGCTTGCGGCGAGGCCGGGCCGCCTGTACGGCCTCAGGGGTGAGGCCGATGTCTGACAGCAGGCGCTGTTGCGCGGGGTGCAGGTCGGCGTAGCCGGTGCACTGGTTGTACAGCCATTCGCCCAGACCGAAGCTGGTACCGGGGAAGCCGCGCTCGGGCCGCAGGCCGCCCCGGGCATGGTCGCGGGCTTCGTAGTACGTACGCTGCCACATCACCGTCCACGGCGGCCGCCACCACGGATCCAGCGCCTCGAGTTCCGCGACGTGCTCGGGCGGCACCGCCGGCGACTTCCGGTGGTTCGACAGCCACCGGCCCAGCGCAAACCCGTTGAACCGGCTGTGGATCGGTGCGGCAAGGTGGCCGTGAACGGCGGCGTAGGCGCGGGCGTGGGCCAGGCCGGTTGTGAAGGACTGGTCCGAGGTGTGTCGGAGTCCCAGGTGCAGCCGCGCACCGTCCGTCGTCTTCTCGTCCTGATGGGCGGCCTTCCGGTAGGCAGTGAGTTCGCGGGCGATGGTGCGAGGCCGGTGCGCCATGTGCAGCGTCCGCCCATGGCCCGCGACGGCAGAGCCAGTGCCAGCCCGTACGCACTGCTGCACCCACACCAGCAACGGACCTGCCGACGTGGATGCGAGCCGGCCAGACAGCCAAGGCCGCTCCGTGGCACGCGCCAGTTCGGCGACCAGACCGGGGGCGTACGTGAGAGTGTGCGGGAGATGTCCGCCGGTGTCGGCGAGCAGCCGCTGCCTGGTGCGTTCGTCGGTGAGGACCGAGGTGAGTGCGACGGTCTCTGGGTAGGTGACCGCGTCTCTGGTCAGCAGCCGCCACCAGCCCGGATCGGCCCCTGCCGGCGCACTCTGGCGTGCCCGTTGCGGCCACTGCTCTTCTTCGGGCCACTGCTGCGCCCACCAGGAGACGACCACGGCATGGGCGACCTCGAAAGCCTCAGACGCGTCCGGCCGATGGCGCAGCAACTGCAGGTGCCGCCGGTGCGCCGTGCCTATTTCCGGCAGTTCCGTCAGGTCGATCTGCTCGGTGTCGGCCGGTGCGCCGTCGATCCAGTGGGTGCCGAGCATCCAGCGCCCATGGCGCGGGCAGATGCGGGTGTGCGGCTGCAGATAGAGCCGGGCGGGCTTGGTACGTCCGGTGCGTGCGGCCGTGCACAGCCGGCATCCTTCTCCCGCGTCCGGCACCACGGCCCCGAAGCGGAACCGCCCGGCTGCCCCCGCCCCGTCCGGTGAGAGGGGTTCCTGGGCGGTCCAGGCGGGCAGGGCCCGCTGAAGGGTCTTTTCGGGGACGCGGCTGAGTACGGAGATGCGGGCGCGGGCTTCGGCGTTGAGGTAGACCTCGCCGTCCGTGCGGTAGCCCTTGAACAGGCCTCCGCCGATCTGGAGGAGTGCGGGGATGAGGTCTCTGACGCCGAGCCGGTAGCGGTCGGCCAGCCGGTCCAGGTACGACAGGTTCGTCTCGCCCCGCAGCGGTGCGAGCCGTACCGGCCCCGGACGTGCCGCTGCTGTCCGCGGCGGCTGCGGCTGTGGTGGAAGAGAGTCGAGCATGAGGGAGCAGAGGCCGTTCCTGGCGGGCTCGGATGCATATGCATCCGAGTAGTGGCCAAACGGGGGATCGGGACGGACGGTTGAGGTAGACGACGCCGGTCAGGGCTGGCGTTGCGAGGGCATCCGGTGGCGGTGCGGTGCCCGGGCCCGTTGTTCGGCGGCGCTGTCGAGCTCGATCTGTTCGAGGAGCTTCTTGGTGATCTTCTCGGTGCCGTCCAGCAGGGACACGAGGGCGGCTTCGCGGATGAGGTGGGAGAGGCTGCCCATGCGGCCGCCGGTGCGGGCGTGCAGGTAGGCGGCGTGCGTGACCAGCGTGCCGGGCCGGTGATGGCGCAGCCGCAGGGCGCTGTCCATAGTGCGCATCAGGTCGTGCCAGATCTGTTTGTCCGCGCCGCTGCCGTAGCGCAGGGGCTGGTTGCGCACGATTTTGAAGCGGCCGGCGAGCTGGGAGCCGCGCACGCCGGTCAGCAGGGGTGAGGATTCGACGTCGATGCCGGAGTAGACGAAGGTGGCCGGGATCCGCTCGCCGAGGTACTTCAGCTGGTCGGAGGTCTCGGCACCGGCCCGGCTGCGGGTGTCCATCAGGTGCACGTCGTCGACCAGGACGAGCTGGGTGCCCAGCTCGCACAGCAGCTCGCACACGGCGTTGGTGATCTGAATCTGATTCATCCGCTCCAGCGTCGGCAGGCCGAGGAAGCGGGCGAACTCGCTGATGAGCATCTTCGGGGTGGAGGACGGCGGCACAGTGATGAACAGCACCGGCAGCCGCCCGTCCTGGTTCGGATGGCGGCGCCGGTCGGCGAGTTCCACGGTGCGGCCGAGCTGCTGCATCGCGGTGGTCTTCCCGGTGGTGGCCGGCCCGGAGATGATCAGGCCGCGCCTGGCTCCACCCTGCTGGCCGCGGTTGAGCAGCAGCAGACGGCGTACCGCGGTGGAGATGGTGTCCATGGCAGGGGTCTTCAGCACCACGAACCGCGCGTGGTAGTCCTCCCGCTGCTCCAGCGTCCATTCCTGGTCGCCGGCGTCCCGTGCCGGGGCGTGAGGCGTGTCGACGAACTGCTGCCACCCGTCCCACGTGGTCAGCGGACTGAAAGTGCTCGTGGTGGCGGGCTGGACTGTTGTCACCATGCCTGGGCCTCCATGTACGGGTCGTAGATGCGCAGGCCGCCCGCCCCGGCGGCGTCCGGCGTCTGCTCAGAGGCCTGGTCCCGGGCCGTTTCGGCCGTCGGCTCGGATGCTTCGGCCTCATCGGCGTGGCCTGCCGCGGTGTCCTGTCCGTCGGCGAGGCCGGCGAGAAGGTAGTCCTCGTCGTCCTGGTTGTCCTCGAGGTCGTCCAGGCTGTCGTCGGTGTCCCAGCCGCCGGGATCATCGAGCGGGGCAGTGAAGGAGCCGGGCAGCCCGAAGGAGGCCCCCGGCGCGAGAGGTGCAGGCCACTGCTGCGGGGTGGTGGCGGGGGAGGGATCGGTCATCTGCGCGGCCGCCTGGGCCCGGGCGGCTACCGTCCGTTCTCGCCTGCTGCCCAGTCCCTGGCCGGCACGGCGCAGCAGCGCATCGAGTGCCTGGGCGATCGCCGCCTCGTGCTCTTCACGGCCATGCCGGCGTTCCACGGTGCGGCGGACGTGGTCGAAGGTGAACGCGGTGAACGGGCGCCTGACCGCCCCCGCGTGGACCCACGGCACCTCGAGCCATCCCTCGGGCAGGCGCACCCACACCCGGTTCGGATCGTAGGGGTTGTGGTGGACCTCCCAGCGTCCGTTCTTGTCCGCCCGCGCCGAGTGGCGGCGCCGGTAGGGGTTCAGGCCGGGGTGGTCGTAGGTGCGGTAGCCGAAGCGGATGCCGTAGTCGTTGATCGCCTGCCACCGCAGGGGCAGCAGTTCGACGTAGTCGTCGGCGGACAACGGCACCGGTACGTGCCCCGTCACCGCCACCAGCGCCGCCCACATTTCGTTGGGTGAGACGGCGACCCGCGGCATCATCGGGTGCCGCAGCGCCTCGTGCCGGCGCTCCTGCCACCCGCAGATGACCCACTCGTCCAGCAGTTCCTGAAGCTGCGCCAGGCTCCAGCAGGCATCCTGCTCCGTGGCCGCGCCCCGCTGGGAGACGTCCGAGCCGGTGTGGCCCGGCAGGTACTGGCTGAACCCGTCGGCGATGGCACGGAAGGTCCGCTCCACGTTCCCCTTCGCCGGGCCGTTCGCCGGCGGCACCGGCTGCACCGACACCCCCAGGCTCTCGCACGCCGAGACGAACGATGCCGACACATACACCCGGCCCTGGTCCACGACCACTGTCTCCGGCGTGATCACCGGCCGGGCAGCCGCCCCCTCCAGCCGCGCGTCCAACGCGATCAGCCGCTCATACGGGATGACCGACCGCTGCATGGACAGCGCCGCGTCCCAGCCCGGCCGCATCGCCGTCGGCATCACCATCTGCGCCAGCAGCATCGCCGCATCCACCGACGTCGTGCCCACCGGACGCACCACCGCCGCGCAGATGCTGCGCGTCGCCACATCCAGCGCGATACACAGTTCAAGACGGCCGGTCACACCGTCGTCCAGCACCGCCATAACGTCCAGCGGCGTGCTGTCCAGCATCACCAGCTCACCCGGCCGCAGTGCAACCGTCGGTGTGAACGGCGGCGCCGGCCGCGACACATGCCACCGACGCTGCGCCGCCGTCCCCAAAAGGCCCTGCCCGTCGGCCACCGCGTGCACCAGCCGGTTGAACGTCGACGCCGGCGGCAACGCCACCACCCCGGCGCCGTACTCCTCCTCCAGCAGCCACCCCACCCGGCGGCGCAGCCGCACCAGCGTGCCCGTCGACCGCTCCCGCTGCCCCTCCAGCACCTTCCTGATCGCCGCGACCACCCGCTCATCGGCCCGGCCCACCGCCGACCGCTCCCGCACCGCCCGGCCGTCCACCAGCCCCCACAAGCCCTCGCTGCGGTAGCGCGCCCGCATCCGGCGCACCGTCGCCGCACTCGCCGCCCAGCCCGCCGCCGTCAACTCCTCAGCCTTAGCCTGTTCCCGCTGCGCCAGGCTCCGCAGCGTCGGGTCGAACTGCTCCCGCGGGGCGCCCTGCTCGACCGTGTCAGGGAAGCCGGTCTCCACCTCCCGCACATGCCGCTGCCACGCCAGAGCCCGCTCCCGCACCTGCTCCGGCAGCGCCTCCAGCAGCCCGAAGGGCGGCACCCTCCCCGGCGCCGGTCCGCCTTCCACCTCGAAGGACGGATCGGCGAACAGGTAGGGCAGCAGCACCACCGCCGAGGCGCCCTCGTCGGTCACCAGCGTGGCCCGGGCGCCTTCCAGCACGGCGAGCGTCCATACCCGTCCGTCGTAGCGAAGACGCGCCCCGACCTCGACAACCGCCTGCGTCACGCCGCTCCGGCCTCCTGCCGTGCGACCGAGACGACGGCACGCTCGTGCAGCGGTTCGTCCAGCCGTACCCGCAGCACCCCGCTCCACAGCGCGTGAAACACCGCAGGCCACACGGCGATCGGTTCACCGAGGTCCCGCACGGCCTCCACCGCCGGCCGCGGACTGCCGAACGCCTCTGCCAGAGCCGGCATCCCCGGTCCTGCCGCGTACCGGGGATGCCGGTAACCCGCCAGCCACCGCACATTGGCCACCAGCACCGGGTCCGGCGGCCCCGCGAGCCGGTAGGACCAGCCCGCTGCCTCCGCGGCAGCCGCTACAACCCGTGCCCGCGCCGCCAGCCGGGCGGAGGGGCCGCTGGGTCCCGCGCAGTCGAGCAACAGGCCACTGCCGTCCTGAAGCCTGGCCATCAGTTGCGGCGCATGACCGACGACGTTGCCATCCTCACGCCACACCAGCTCCACCGGCCGACAAGCCAGCGCCACCACCGCCGGTTGCTGGTCCAGCAGCATGAGCTGGGTCCGCATGACGCCGGACCCGTACGCCACCAGCCGCCCGGTGGTCGACGACCACCACCACCCCGGAGCGACACGTCGCCCGTACCGGACGGGAAACGACCGGATCACGGGACAGTCCTCGAAGACGACGTCCTGCGCGGCCTCGAGCCACGCGATCTGATGTGCCTTCCCCAGAGGATCCCGAAAGCACGCGTCGACCCGGCCGGTGTCCACGGCTGCGACGGGCACCTCGAAATAACCCGCCGTATCTGCGGCCCCACCATCAACTCCGCAATGCTCCATACCCGAAGCCAAGTACATGAGCAGAAGTGCAGATGTTCCGATCCTCGCCGCTCACTCGAACGAGTGAGAACCGTGCGCTGGTGGCGTGATGTCTGCGGTGGGCCCGGCAGGATCCGGCTGGGCAGCAGCCCGGAGTTCGATGTCCACGACGGCGGAGGCGACTTCGTCCTTGCGCCACTGCTCGGGGGAGTTGTGGCGGACCAGGCCGCCCGCGTAGGCCATGCGCAGCAGTTCGGCCTTGGTGTGGTTGCGCATCAGCTCGTTCATGCGCGCCAGGCCGCGGGCCGCCTCGGCTTCGCGCTCCTGGTCCGTCATCGCGTCGGCGTCGCGCTGCTCCGGCACGGACGTCTCCGTCTGCGCCGGCTGCTCGGAGCCTGCCTCCGTGGGTGCCGGGCCTGCCCAGTCGACGCCCAACGCGGCCAGGGCGTCCCGCTGTTCGGTGCTGAGCTTGTCCCACCTCGACTTGGTGTTTGAGACCCATACGCCCAGTTTCACGATCACCGGTTCCATCTCGCCGTCGATCGTGATCTGTTCGCTGTGGCCGCGGGGCACGGGCCGGTTCGCGCCTTCCCGCTCCACCCACTGCGTGAGGGCCGCCAGGCCCCGCTGGAAGGCCTGCTGCGCCTTCGTCGGTCCGCTGGCCGCGCGCTTGGCTGCCGGGGCGGGAGACGGCGCCTCGGTGGGTTTGATGCCGAGCGCGGTCAGCCGCTCCTGCTGCTGGGTCGACAGGTGCGCCCAGGTGCCCGGATTCTTCTGCCGTTCCAGCCACTTGCCCAGGTCGTCGCCCTCGAACAGCACGCCGGGTGCGATGTCGGGGAGGTCGCCGTCGGCGTCGACCAGGTCGGCGAGGACGCGGTAGTGGCGTTGCCAGTCCAGCGGCCACGGGCAGTCCCAGTCCGAGTCGATCGTGGCCAGCTGCTTCGCGCGCTGTGCCGCCCGCTTCGGGTCCTTGCCCAGGCCGTTCTTCGCGCCCTTGCGGCGGAGGTTGGCCATGTGCTGCCCGATGGGCACCATCGCCTCGCTCTCGCCCCACACCTGGTCCTGGCGCGGTGCGAGGTGCCCGGTTGCCCGCCGGTACGAGCGCAGGGCGGCAAGCTTGTTCTCCCACGCTTCCTCGCCCGGCTCCCAGACCATCCCGGCCTCCGGCAAGTCGAGCAGCGTTTTACGCCGCTCCTCCAGCTCCCCGGCCCGCAGCGCCTTCCGCTGCTGGTGGACCCATCGGCCAAGCGGAAACGCCTTCGTCGCCCCGACTTCGACCTCCACGTCATAGGGCACGGCGTAGACGCCGGTAATCCCGTTCTCCGCCCGCCACCGCAGCAGCGCCTGGTAGCCCTCCAGCCACACCAGCGACTCCGGCCGGTACACCCGGGTCCGCAGGAACGCCGCGATGGTCGCCGCGTCCCGGGGAGAGGAGAAATGAAGCAAGGCGGACTCGGCAGCGGCGTCGGTGTCGTCCTGGTCCTCGCCGTCGCTCTCGCCGCTAGCCCCGACGATCCGTCCGTCCTCGTCACGCTGCACGTGGACTTTGCGCTTGCCGCTGGTGAGGGCGCGGGAGGCGAGCTGCTCGACCAGGCGCTCATCGTGACTGCGCAGGCCCTGGAGCACGGCCACGAGCGGCTTGAAGCTGGCGGAGGCGACCATGTCGGTTGGGTCCTCGCCGGGCTCCAGGAACACCGGCACGATGATCCTGGCGACCTTGGTGGAGCCGTCCTTGTTGAGCCGGAGCGCGCGGCCGATGTTCTGCACGATCTCCACCTGCGAGCCGCGGGTGTCGGCGAAGCAGACGGCCTCGACTCCCCGTTCGCCGGTGATGTCGACGCCTTCCCCGAGGACGCGAACGCTGGCGAGGAAGGCGCGGTGGGCCCGGCGCCCGGCTGCGTCGATGCCGTTGGCGAACTGCCTGATGACCTCGCGCCGCTCGGTCACGAGGTGGTCGCCGCACAGCCAGGCCGACCACACGCGGTCCGGCGGGACGTGGCGGCCGGCCTCGAGTTCGTAGAACTCCGCGTCGATGGAGGACTTCGGCAGCTTGTCCGCGGCGGCCAGGTCGTCGTCCGAGGCGTCGTTCATGTACAGCTCGGCAGCGGTCTCCGGGAGCTTCTCCGCGAACGCGGCGGCTTCCTCGACCTTCTGGTGGAAGGTCATGACCGTACGCAGGTTGTGCGCGGCGGCGTGCTCCAGGAGCGCGGTCTGCAGGAGCGCCAGGCGCCGGCCGCGCCGGGCTTCCTCGGACTCTCCGAGGACGGGGGAGGGGTCGCGGATCTCCAGGACGTCGATCTCGAACCCGGCGAGGATCTCCCGCTCGATCGCCTCCGAAAGCCCGAGCTCCGCGAGCCACGCGCCGTACGTGCCCTCCGGGTCATCGGCCATGGTCGCGATCTCCGCCTCCTGGCCCTCCGCGCCCTTCTGAGGGCGGGCCGCAGCGAGGATGCGCGGGGTCGCAGTGAGGTAGAGCCGGAAGTCCGCCGGGATCCGCTGGTTGTCATGGATCGCCGCCCACGGCCGCCCAAGATCACCGGCCGTGCCGTGCGCCTCATCCACGATCGCGAGGTCGAAGCTCGCCATGCGCTGGCCGTAGAGCCGCTCTCCGCCCACCAGAGCGGCCTCCAGCGGCCCGCGAATCTTCCGCTGGCCCTCGGGTGCGTCGATGTCCTCGCGGTCCACCAGGGAGGCGTACGTGGCGAACACGACGACCGGCCCGGTCCCGGCCCAAAGCGAGAGCTGGATCGGGTTGGCAGTAGTCCGCACGCCCAGCTCCTTCAACACCGGGTCATTCTCCAGCGAACACACCGCGACCATCGGCGCCTGATGACCCACCAGACGCCACACCTGGGCCGTCTGCACCAGCAGGTCCAGGGTCGGGACCGTGACGAGGATCCGGCTGTTGGGGAAGCAGTCGCGCGCTGCCCAGGCGGCGGTGATGGTCTTGCCCGACCCGGTCGCCGAGACGAGGGTGCCGCGTGCGCCCCGGGGGGAAACGGGGGTGCGCTCGGGGTGGCCGGCCCAGGCGCGGATGGCGGCGACCGCGGTGACCTGGTGCTCGCGGAGGTGGATCATCCGAGCCGCTCCTCTGCGTGCGGGGTCGGTGAGGCTTGCGTGGGAGTGGGGGCCGGGCGGACTGTGGCGGCCTTGCGGCGCCGGTGCTCGCGCTGGGCTTGGGCCCGGGCGCATTCGCGGGTGCAGTACTTGATGCCGCTGGTGCGGTTCTGGCCGTATTCGGCGCGGCCGCGCTGGCGGACGAAGTCCCGCCCGCAGGTCTCGTTCGCGCAGGTGCGGATGGTGGCGTCCTCGGCGAGGTGGTTGTACAGCTGGAGGAAGGCGGCGGAGAGGATGGAGGGCTGGCGGTCGGTGAGGCTGCCCAGGCCGACGCTGAAGGTGGCGAGGTTGTAGCGCAGGGCCGACCGGAGCAGGGCCAGCCGCAGGCCGAGGGTGGCGGAGCGGAGCTCGTCGAGGGTTTTGGGGTATCCGCTGTCGTCGTGGTCGTTCTCGGCTGCGATGTCGGCCAGGTGCTGTTCGGTGACTTCCGTTTCGACGAGTTCGTCCAGGCCGCCGGGGCGACGGCATGCCAGCCATGTGGCGATGGCGGCCTGGGCCTCGCTGATGTGGAGGCGCACGAGCTCGCCGTGCAGGGACCAGGGGCCATAGCGGGGATGTTCACGCTCCTGGAGTTCCTGCAGACGGCTGTGTTCGTCGTAGTCCCAGCTGCTGGCCTCGATGCTGCCGCCCAAGTGCCCGTACTGGTTCATCCAGCCGGCCACGGTGGCCAGGTCTGCCGGATCCACTTCCATCAGCTCGCGCAGGTAGAAGTCGTCCGGCAACGACGTCCTTTCGACGGCCCGGTCGAGGTCCTGAACAGCCCACACGATCCAGTCACCCTCGGCCCGGACCCCGTTCATGGGTGTTGTGAGGTTCGGCCGTGATGTCGCCGGGATGTTCGGCGTTGTATGTCACTGACGTGTAGTTGTATTCGTGCTGCTCAGGGGTAGTTGAGTCGGTCGATCATGGTGACAGTTCTCCGAATATTGCAGTGACGTGAATCCGTACCGGCCGGTGTCGGGTTCGCCGTGTCTCCTTTGTCTTCTTGATCTTCGCGGGGCCGTCCGGGTGTGCGGAGTGTGTCCGGCGGCCTGGCAGGTGCCGCGGAGGCTGGCTGGTCCAGATTCCCGCAGCAGTACCGAAGACCCCCGTTAGCACGCGCGTCCGTCGAACTGGTGGGAACGTTCTGCTGTCACCCGCCCGAGTGATCGGCTGGGCGGGGAGTCCACGTGCGTCTCATAGTCTCGGGTCAGACGCACCCGTCACACACGTGCGTCAGGTTGAACTGCCTTGTATCGGAGCGTTGTTGGGGGCTTTTACGTGATCGCCGTGCCGTTATCCGCCCGCCCACCCCAGGGGTGCCGGTACCGGTGACGACGCTGGACGGCGCCTGGCAGGAGGGCTTGGGGCGGCATCGGGACGAGCTGCGGCCTGCTGCTGTGGCCCGGCTGCTGCAGTTGCGTGGTGCGGGGGAGTTGACGACCGCGCATGTGCGGCTGGTCGCCGAGTCGGTAGGCGTGAGTGTGCGGCAGGTGTGGCGCTGGCTGGCGCAGGCGGAGGAGACCGGTTCCACGGAGAAGCCCGAGCGCCGGCGGTTTCGGATCACCGAAGAGATCATCGATGTTCTCGCCGACCACCAGGGGAATGTGAAACGCGCCCATGAGCATCTGGTGCGCGAAGCCCGGGCGGCGGGCCAGAAGCCGATCGGTCTGACCACGCTGCACGACGCCATCGCCCGGGATCTTGACCCCGGTTTCATGGCGGGTCTGCGCCAGGGCATTCCGGCCGCCCGCGGTTTCGATCCCGCGTTCCGGCGGCCGGTGGTGGCCCGCAATCAGGTATGGGAGGGCGATCACAAGCAGGCGCCGCTGGTGGTGGCGATGCCCGACAAGAAGCTGTCGAGGGTGTGGGTGACGTGGTTCGAGGACCGCGGTACGGGCTATGTGATGGGCTGGGCGGTCACCGCCGGCAGTGCGCACCGCGGGTCGGTGCTGGCGGCGGTGCGCTCCTCGGTGCTGCGGGAGGATCCCTACGGGCCGGCCGGGGGACTGCCTCAGCTGGTGCGGGTCGACGGCGGTGCCGACTTCATGTCCAAGACCGTCCGGCGAGCCTTCGGCCTGCTGGGGGTGCCGGTGCAGCGGGTGCGCAGTGCCCGTCACAAGGGCGGTATCGAGCGGTTGAACCGCACCAGCATGACCCGCTTCTTCGCCGATCTGCCCCGCTATACCAAGGCGCCTCTGCTCGATCACCGCAGCCGCGTCGGCGATGAGGATCCGCCGTTGACGTTCGAGGCGTTCGTATCGCGTCTGGGGGAGTGGGTCACCGAGCACAACACCCAGCACGTGGTGCAGCGCACGGGCATGACGCCGCTTGAGGCGTGGCTGGCCGACCCTACCGAGATCCGGCCCGAGCCGAGTGCGGCGGAGCTGCGTGCGTTCATGCTGGAGAGCGATCATCGGCCGAGGAAGATCACCAGTCACGGGGTGGAGTTCGCCGGGCGCTGCTACATGCCGGAGAACGGCGTGGGGCGGATTGGGATCCAGGTGCGGGTGCGGTGGATGCCGCACCACAGCCACGAGATCGACCTGTACACCTACCGCGGCAACCGCTACATCGGCCGTGCCTTCCTCAGCGACGAGGCCGATGAGGAACTGCGCGCCAAGGTCCTTGACGGCCGCCGGGAGCACAGTGCTGAACTGCGCCGGGCCTTGCAGCGCTCCGGTGAGCGCAGACGCGACCGTTATCTTCCGGCTACCGAACCCCAACTGCCCGCCTCGGCAAGGCGCATGACCAAAGAGGAGGCGCTCGCCGAACTCGCGGGCACCAGCCGGCGAGCGCCTGCCGCTCCTCGCCGCCGCGCGGAGCCTTACTCGCCCCTGACTCCCGTCCCGGCCGGCTGGGTACGCCCCGGCAAGTCCACTGGCCCCGCCGATCCCTCACACAAGGACGCGTCATGACTACTGCACCCAGGCGCAAGCACGTGGCCCAGCGCCGCGCCGAGCCGGCCGTGGGCCCCTCCGTCACGGCGCCTCGCCGCCGGCCCGATCTGCGTCCGCAGTTCTTCCTCGACATTCCCAACTCGCAACTGGTCGCTACCGACACGCTTCTGCAGATCAAGGACACCGTCGTCGACACCGTCGAGTCGCGGGCGATGTCGGTGATCTACGGGGATGCCGGGCTGGGAAAGAGCTTTTCCACCCGGGCCACGATCCAGGAGATGAACCCGGATCTGATCCTGCCGCTGGACTTCGCGCGCTCCCGCCCGGGGCCGAAGGACCTGCGCGAGGAGCTGTTCCACCAGATGAACCTGTCCTGCAAGATGCCCGGCACCCCGACCGCGTTCGACAAGCTGCTGCGCGAGACCCTCCCGCGGCGCCCGTATGTGATCGTGTGTGACGAGGCCCAGCAGTACCGGCGGGAGAACTTCGAGTTCCTGCGCAAGCTGTGGGACACCTGCGACCCCAAGCCCGCCATCGTTTTCGTCGGCGGCCGGGAGGCGTACGACACGCTGCAGAGCGACCCGGCGCTGGCCTCGCGGATCTACATCCGCCTGGAGATCCTCGCCATGTCGCCCGAGGAGGTCCTCAAGACCGTCCCCGACTCGCACCCGGTGTGGCGGGACGTTGACGAGGCGCTGCTGAAGCGGATCGACACCCAGTACGCCGACGGCTCCTTCCGCGAATGGGTAAGAATCACCAAGCACGTCCTGAAGGGCCTTCAGTACTTCGGCGCGGAAAAAGTCGACGACCGGGTCGTGGACTGGGCCCTGGCACGGTGCTGACCACCGCGCCCTGCTCGCGAGCCGTCTGGGGCGAGACGGCAGCAGCAGAACCGTTCGCCGTCGTGGACGGCGTTGCCCCGCCCGGCCTGCACTTCCTCGCCGTCCCCGGCCTGCGTACCCTGCTCACCCCGGGCATGCTCGCCGTGGGCGAGGCGCTCGCCGACGCCTGTGCCCAGCGGCGCTTTGTGTGCGTGCTGGGTGATGCCGGCATCGGCAAGACCTTCGCCGTCCGCACCGCGGCACACCGTCTCGGCGCGGCTGTGCTGCTTGACCTGCGGGCCCAGCCCGCGCCGGCGGACCTGCGCGCCGGCCTTCACGGCGCGCTCCAGCTCACCGGCACACCGCCTGCCGACCCCGGAGCCGCCGACACGCTGATCCGCCGTGCCCTTGCCGACACACCGCGGATCGTCGTCGTCGACGACGCCGACCGGATGTCGGGCTCCTGCCTGGAGTACCTGCGCTTCCTTCACGACGGCACACCCGGCGGGCTGTGCGTGGTCCTGATCGCCGGGCAGCGGGGCGAACGGCACTTGCGCGCGCAGCGGATGCTCGCCACTCGCACCGCCGCCTGGCTTCACCTCGGTGCGCTCACGCGCGACCAGATCCCGAAGGCGGTGCCTGCCCTGCACCCGCTGTGGCGAACCGTCGCGCCCGGCGACCTTAAGGCGCTGGACGCCCGCTTCGCCGGCGGCAGTCTGCGCCGCTGGGTCCTGCTCACTCACCACACCCGGCGGGCGCTGGCCGCCACCGGCGCCGCGGCGCCCGATGCGCGCCTGCTTAAGGCCGTCGTCGACCGCATCGACACCCCGGGCCGGCGCCCATGACCACACCCCCTCGTGTCCCAGAACAGCCTGCGGCACCGGCGGTGCCGCCGGTGAGGCTGCTGCTGGATAGCGACGACGACCACGCGGTGCACCGGGCCGCCTACCAGTGGGCCGATCCCGCCCGGGGCCGGATCACCGTCGATCCCACCCCGCACACCACCAGCCCGGCCTACCTCGCGCTGGACGTACTGCGCGCCATGGGCCGCGACACCTTCTCCCGCGAGGGCGCGGAGCGGATGTCCACCGACCCGGCCTGGCGCGCGCTGGCCTGCTGGACCCTGGCCACCGGCCTCGCCGAGGTCATCGTGCTGCGCGCCCACCGCCTGACAGTTGAGCGCCTGCGCCGCCTGGCCGCCTGGCGCGCGGACACCGGCATCCGCCTCACGCTCCTGGCCCATACCCCGGAGCAGGCTGACTTCCAGCGCCTGCTCGAGCACCTCGCCGCCGCCCATCTGATGGACGTGGTGACCGTGCGCGGCACGGCCGCCATCCTCGACGCGATCGGCCCGGCCGCCGCCGATCGCCGGTACGGCCCGCCGCCGCTTGATCACGCCTACCCGCTGCCCACGATGCCCCGTAGCGGGGTGGCCGCGTTCCGCGCGGACTGCTGGCGCCGCCAGAACGCCACCGACTTCGCCCACACCGACGGCCAGTACCGCGCCGGCTACGCGGCCGCCCGCACCTGGCTGGCCCGCACCCAGCCACCCCCACCAGCCTCGGTCGGCGGCATCGAACCTGCCGACGGCACTGCTGCGCCCACTCCCTTCAGCCTGCACCAGATCGAGGCCTTGCGGCTGTTCCTGGCCCGGCTGACCGTCTCGAGCCCCAGCGCCGCGCACACCGTGGCCCGTGTGCGCGGCGCCCAGGCCGGCTTCCTGTCCCGCTCGCTGCTGCTCAACGTGCCCGATGACCTCACCGACCGCGCGGGGCCCGGCATCACCACCGTGCCGATCACCCCGCGCACCGTGCACACGATCACCGTGCGCCTGCCCAACCCGCTGCGCGCCGCCGCCATCGCGGCCCTGCTGTTCACCGGCACCGACACGTCGCTGCTGTCGATGACCCAGATCGGATCCGTCGACGAGGCCCAGACCACGGTGGCCATCGACCGCGACTCGCGGATCCACATCGGCGAACCTCCCGGGCCCCGGCACATGTACGCGGTCCCGCCCCGTGCCCGGCCCCTGCTGCGCGCCGCGCGAGAGTTCCGCCGCCGCACCCCGCGCACCGCCGAGGGCCATGGCCTGTTCGCGAACTGCTTCGGCACCACCCCACGCCTCGAAGCCCTCATCGCCGACGCCGGCCTTGCGATCCCCGCCTTGGACCACCCCCACGCCGGGGACGACTGGCACACCGCCGCCCGCTGCTGGCACCTGCACACCCCCGCCCCACCCGCTCCTGATGTTCTGCCGCGCCTTGGGGAGTTACGCCCGTGACCGACCAGATGCCGCTGCCCGGCGGCACGTCCGCGGTCGCGTTCGACTGGAAGTTCCTGCGCACCCGTGCCGCCCAGTGCCGGCTCAGCGACGAGGACCTGACCGCGCTGACCGGCATCCCCACCGCCGACTTCGGCACCCGCCTCACCCCGCACACGCTCCCCGCCGCGGCTTTGTTCGCCCTCGCCCGCGCCTTGAACACGTCTGCGGAATCCCTCCTGCGCCAGGGCGGACCGGCGCGCCGTGCCGCCCCGGCGGCGGACGACGACGCCACTGTGCTGCACGCCGCCCTGCTCGAGGCCGACCGCATCCACCCCGACGACCTGGCCTCCGCGCTGGAATGGACCCCGCACCGCCTTCGGCGCGCCGCCACCACCCTGGCCGCCCACCTCGAACGGTCCGGCAGCCCGCACCGGCTCGTCCACACCGGCACCGCCATCCACTTGATCTGCGTGCCGGACCTTCTCACCGGCAAGCAGCGGCAGAACCTGCATGACTGCGGCCACACCGCCGCCACTCTGGCCCCCGGCGAAGCCGCCTGTCTGGCCCGCCTGCTGCACCACACCGCCCACGGCCTTACCCCCGACCTGCCCGCCGAGCAGATCCCGCGTCTGGCCAACCGGCGCCTGCTCGCCCCTGACGGCGAGCAACCCGCTCCCCATCCGGACGTGTTGTTCGGCCTCGGCCTGGCCGCCTTCCCCCTCACGGACACCAAGGCCGCCGCCGGCGGCTGCGCGTCGGTGCCCGCCACTGCCACGCCGCCACCGCCAGGAGCGTGATGATGTCGCCTGCGGCTACGGCCGCCGCACCCGAGACCACCAGCGGCGCGTGGAAGCCCACTTGGTCACCCGGCCACACCAGCGCCGGCCTGACCCCGCTCACTGTGGTGCACGACCCTCACGACGACTACGCCTTCATGACCGCCGCGCTGACCGCCCACACTCCGGCGTTGGGCCGTATCGCCGTCCATCCCACCCCGGTGGCGAGCGCTCCCGCCTCCCTGGCCCACGACCTGCTGCGCAGCCTGGGCAAGCACCTCCCGCTGGCCGGGAGCGAGGATGGCACGTACTGGACTGGCAGCACCGAGACCGCCTGGCGGGCGGTCGCCGCCTGGATCTTCGCCTTGCGCATCGATCACGTCATCGTCACCCGGACCCATCGCGTCAGCCCCCGGCACTTCGAATACCTCTTCGCCCTGCGGGAGCTCACCGAAATCCGCCTGACCCTGCTGTGCCACGGACCCCTCCCCGCCGCCCTCGCCACCGCCCTGTCCGTGACCAGGCACGAAGAGGCGCACACCCTGGCTGCGGCCCACCGCGCCCTGGGCACGTCCGCTCCAGCACCGCCCGCCGACCGGTTCGCATGGTGGGAGGCAGGCGAGCAGTTCCCGCCCCGCGAGGGCGAGCCGTGCTTCCTGCTGCCCACCCGCCGTACGCCGGGCCGCGGCGTGATCGAGGCAGCCTCCCGCCGCCTGGGCCGTACGGTGCTTCCCCTGCCCGCGGCCGGCCGCTTCCCGCCCGAGCCCGACGAGCCGACCGTGCTCCTCGCGCACCGGCTGCATGCGCGGATCGCCCATCCCGTGCACGCCGCGGCGCTGGCGGTGCGTATCTTCACCGGCCGGCCGGCCGGGCAGCAGCAGGTGCCTGCCGTGAGGGCGGCCCCGCCGGCGGTGGCGAACCGTGGCCGGGAGGGTGGAACACCCACCTGGGCAGCAGACCTGATCGAGGCAGGGCGCCGCTTTCGGCAGTTGGAGGGGCGGGCGGACAGCGACCGCCCGCTGCGGCTGAGCCCCTGGGACCAGGCGGCCGTGACCGAGGCAGCCCAGGTCTGCGGCCTGCACGAGCAGCAAGCGCCCCGCCCGAGGCGGCACGTGGTCGCGACCGCTGCGCGATCCAGGCGGCCCGCTGCCGAGAATCGCAGCGCGGGCAGTGCACCCACGCCGATCCGGGCAGCATGAGGCCTGCAGGAACCCAACCGAAGACAACAGGGAGCAGACGATGGCTGAGCCAGGGACAGAACTGTTCGAGGCGATCCGCCGCGACCACCGCGCGGGCGACAGGCTGCCGAGCTCCCTGGCCACCCGGCACGGCGTGGACCGAGCGACGGTCAAGGAGGCGATCTCGACCGTGCTGCCCCTGCCGCATTCCCTCCCGGCCGACGAAGAGGGCCTGGACCAGGCCCGTCAGTTCCTGGATGCGCTGCTGGAAGAAGACCAGGCCAAGGCGCCCGGGGAGCGCCGCTCGGCCTTCGAGCTGTATGAGGAGCTGGACCGTCGCACCGAAGGGCTCCCGGTGCCCTACCGGTGGATGTGGGAGTACGTCACCGAGCGCCGCTCGAATCACACCGACGCCGGCCCGCCCCAGCCCCACGAGCGGACCTGGGCGGGCACTGTCCCCTCCGACATGCCTCAGTTCGTCACCGATCTGATCACCTGCGCGGTGCGTCACCTGGCCGAGCTGAAGATCGAGGGAACCTTGCCGGCCGCCGACGGTGTCGAGCTCGGCATGGTCTGCCTCGGCGCCGCCAGGGCCCGGATCGACCAGGCCCTGTGGGAACTCGCGCTGGTCGGACGCCGAAGCGGCCTGTCCTACGCCCAGATGAGCGCCTTCACCGGCATCCCCGAGGACGAGCTGGCCCAGCAGACCGAGCGCTATGACCGCCTCATGACCTCCTGAATCACCCGCAGTACGCCGTGTGCCCGACAAAGCCGCCACAGGTGCCCCAAGCCCGTCTTGCCGACGGCCAGTCCCTGACGCGAAGGGTTTCGCCCGCCGGCAAGAGCAGCGCTGGTGCAGCCGTTTTGGCGTGCTAGTTGGGGGGCGTCTGGCCGACGCGGTCCTTCCACTGGGCGCGGGCGTGGCCGAGGTGGAGCAGGGCGATGTACCACCACAGGTCCGCCTCGCCGCCGTCACTGTCGTCGGCGGCGGTGGTGCGCCGGGCCGCTGACTGGGCCTCCTGCAGCGCGTCGCTCAGGCGCCACCACCCCAACGCGCTGCCGTCCGGGAAGGCGACGCGGCGCCGGGTGGCCTCGCTGGCCGCTTCCCACAGGGCCTGGAGGGTGTAGCGCAGCGAGCGTTCGTCCAGCGCGGTGGGCTCCGCGTGCGGCAGGGTGGGGTCGATGGCGACGCGGCCCCAGGTGTTGATGTGCTGCGCGATGAGGGGCAGCGTGACCTGCCGCTCAGGGACGGGAGCCACGTCATCCGCACCCGCCGCGCGGGCGGCGGGTGCGTGGGGTGCGGGATCGAGCAGGCCGGCCTCGGCCAGCAGCCGGGCGACGGCCAGGCAGGTGTCCGGGCGGCGGTGGAAGGGACAGTGTTCGGGCTGCATCGGTGCTCTCCTGATCCGGTGAGCGGGCCATGCTAGCCCCGCCCGGTGTGCTGCGACGGTCCGGCGATTGGTCGTGCGCTCGCTGTAGGACGGGGGCGCTGTCACGGGCAGACTGGTCCTTTGATGAGCAGGTACGCGGAGGCGAAGCCGTATGCGCTGCCGACGGCGCTCGACGAGCTGAGCGGGCCGACGAGCGGCACGGTCGAGCTGCCCCGGCACATCGACTGGGGCCCCCGGTACGTGTACGACCTCGGCGATGAGGCCGACGTGATCTTGATGTACGAGCGGGTCATCCGCGAGTCCCCGTCCCCGGCCGACCTGATCGAGTTCCTGGACGCAGCGACACTGCGGCGCTTGTGGCCGGCTCTGTTCCTGCCAGGGCCGGCCCGGGCAGCGTGGCAGCGGCGATTCCCCGAGCTGCGGCATGGCGAGCCGGACCCGCCGTGTCGTGGATGATCGCTGCGCCGGGGGTCAGCGGCCGCGATGAGTTTTCCCCGCTGCCTCGGCCCGCGCAGTTCGTCGCTGACGCACGCGGCCGCGACGTCCCCCGCCCGCTGCCAACGGCGCAGGCGCTGTGCGGTCAGCTCGGCGCGCTCGCCTGCGGGTCGGGGTGACGGGGTGTCCGTGGGGCTGGGACGGTAGCGCCCGGCTGTGCGGGTGCGCGCGGACTTCAGCCCGTTTGGCTCGTCGCTGGAACCCGGGGCGCCTGCGCCTCATCGGCGCCGAAGAGGCGGCGGTACGCCTCGTCGTGCGTCACGCCGGCCGCTTCGCCGCGGGCCTGCCGCGCACGGTAGGCGGCCAGGGCCCGCTGTTCCTGCGGTTCGAGGGGGTCGGCGGCGCTGATCCGAATTGCAGCTTCATGGTCGGCGGGCTCCGTCATGCGCAGCACCTTAACGAACCGCACCGGCGGGGACGGCTCAGAACTGGCAGATCCGGAAGACCCCCGTTATCCGAAAGGACCCTAATTCACGGTTAAGTAGTTTGCTAATCCAGGGATAAATCTAGGCTAGGGTGGTGGGGGAGGTGAAGCATGCCGAGCGAGGAAGAGCTGTTCGCGGCCGTTGATGCGCTGCTAGAGGGTGAGCCTCAGTTGCCGCCGCCGGCGGAACGGGCCCGGCTGCGGGAGGCCGCCCAAGTCACGCAGGCGCGCCTCGCGCAGGTGCTGCAGTCGACGACGCAGACGGTGAAGAACTGGGAGGCCGGCCGCTCGGAGCCGCGGCCGCCGCGCCGGGAGGCGTACCTGCGGCTGCTTGAGGGCTGGGCGGCTAAATACCCGGCTCCCGACCAGACTGACCCCGCGCCCGCCCCGGCGGTGCCGGAAACATTCGCCCCGGCGCCAGCTGCGCCGCGGCGTCCGGCCGGAGATCCGCAGGACAGTGCACCGCCGGTCTCTGCGCCTGCCGCGCCCTCGAGCGCCCGCCCGTCGGTGACGGCCAGGAGCTCGGCGGGCACCAGGCCGACGTCCTCCACGTCGACGTCGCGCCGCGCCGCCAGGAAGGCCGCCGCGCCCGCGGGGGATCCGCGGTTCCCGCACGGGCCGCTTGCGGTGCTGGACGGCGACGGGTCGGCCTACTGCGTCGAAGGCGTAGTGCTCGACTGCCCGGCCACCACCATTCCGCAGCTGGTGGAGTGGACGCTGAAGGAGTCCGGGCTCGGCGCGCCCCGGTTGAACCGCAACGGCAAGGACGCCGACCCGCTGATCGTGCTCACCGAGGCGGCCGCCGTTCGGCTGGGGCTGCCCGCCCGTCTGGAGGACCGCCGGGGCCTGCGGCTCCCGGAGGACCACCTCGTGGTCAAGCAGCTCACACGCGCGAAGTGGAAGCTGACGCAGCGCGGCTTCGGCCCGTGGGCCCGCATCTACCGCCCCGCCCAGGGCGGGCAGCGCAGTTGCGTGCAGCTGGCGGTACTGCCGTGGGGCGCGCTGGATTCCCGAGCCTGGGGCGACGCCGGCCAGTTGCCCGCCGCGGAGCTGGCCCGCGTGCTGGGCGTCTACGCGACCCGCGTGATCACTCCGCGCGGCTCGGCCGCCGTGTGCGGCCTGGAGCTGATGACGAGCCTGCGGCCGCCGACCCGGGCCGCGAAGGACGCATCCGGTGTGTGGGTGTCGGCGCCGAACCCCGGCGCGCTCACCCAGCCCGTGGACCCGGCGCCGCCGGAGGCCCCAGCCGAGCACCCGGTCGCCCAGGGCTGGGAGGGCGGGTTCCTCGATGAGGAGGCCTACCAGTGGACCCGGGATGTGGCCACGTTGTCGGATGAGGAGTGCCTGCTGCCGTGGGCGGTCGGTGTGGACATCAACACCGCGTTCCTCGCCGCCGCCTCGCGCCTGGTCGTCGGCCTCGGCGCCCCCGTCCACGTCAGCTCGCCGGCGTTCGACAAGAAGATCCCCGGCAGCTGGCTGGTCGACCTGTCCCACATCGACCTGGACCCGCGCCTGCCGTCACCGTTCACCCCGTCCGGCCGGCGGCCGGACGGCCCGGCCTGGTACGCCACCCCCACCGTCGCCTACGCCGTCGAGCTCGGCTACGACGTCCGCCCGGTCGAGGCCTTCCTGCGGTACGAGACCGGCCCCTACCTGGACCCGTGGCACGACCGCCTCAAGGACGCCTACGTGGCCACGATGGCCGATCTCGGAGTGCCGGTCGGCAAGGACACGGACGAACGTGCCTTCCTGGCCGCGATGGAGCAGCTGGGGCAGAACGACCCCGGCCTGGCGTGCGTGCTGTCGGAGATCAAGGCCACCGTGAAGGGCGGGATCGGCAAGCTGCGGGAGCGCCCGCAGGGCCGGCACTACCGCGACGGTGAGCGCTGGCCCGCACTCGAGCGGCCGACCTGGCGCCCGGACATCCGCGCCGCGGTGATCTCCAAGGCGAGGGTGAACATGCACCGCAAAATGCTCAACACCGCGAAGGCGACCGGCCGCTACCCGCTGGCGGTCCTTTCGGACTGCGTCGTGTACGCCAGCGGCGAGCCGACCCCACTGGGGTTCCTGCCGCTCACCGACGACGGGCACGTGCTGCCCGGCTCCTTCCGCCTGGGCGCCACCCCGGGCCTGGCGAAGACGGAGGGCGTGCAGCCGATGCTGACGGCCGTGGAGTGGCTGGAGAAGGGCCTGAACCCGGCCCGCCACATCAAGGGCGGCGACGCCGTCCTCGACGAGGGGGAGTGAAAGCGTGGGCGACATCGACGACGCCCTGCAGCGCGCGGAGTACGAGGCCATCACCAAGGCCCCGCCCAAGACCCCGCTCGCCCAGATGCGGCTGCTGCTCAAGGCCGCCAAGGGCTCCACCAAGACGGTCGCTCAGCGCCTGGGCATTTCCCAGCGGCAGGTGGAGCGCTACCTCGCCGGCAAGGCCAAGCACCCCCGCCCTGCTCTGCAAGGTGCCCTGGAACGCGAAGTCCGCAAGGTGTGGCAGCCGCGGGTGCGTGCCCAGGCCCGCAAGCGTGCGGCCACCACCGCCGGGATCACGATCGAGACCAGGGCCCGGTTCGGCTATACCGCACCCATCGGCACCACCGACGACCCGCGGATGCGCCGGCTGACCGTCCACCTTCCCCCGGAGTACGCCGCGCGCCTGTTCACCGCCCAGCAGCAGGGCGCCGGCGACCAGCAGCTGAGCCGCATCGTCGCCGAGGGCCTGCAGGAAATCTACTTCAAGGACAACGGGTCCCGCGCCGCCGGCCTCGAAGTCGAGCTTGCGGACATCGACTTCTTCGATGCCTCCCTCGGCTCCTGACATGGCGCGGCCGGCCCGCGCGCCTACGGCGCCTGGCCGGCACCCGGCGCCGACTGGGCAAGGCGGAGCAGGCGCTCGGTGGTCTTGCCGGTCAGGCGGACGGTCGCCGTCGGCTCGGCATCGTCGGTGGGTCGGGGTGCGGGGGCGGCCGTGGGCTTGGACGGTAGCGCCTGGCTGTATGGGCACAGGTCACGGCCCGCACCCGGGATGTGGCGGTGCCGTGTCCGGTGTGCGGGACCTCTTGCGCGCTTGTGAACCGGCTGCATGTGTGTGCAGGGCATCCATGACCGCATGGGCGTCCGCACATCTCCACCGTTCGCCATTGGTCGGGTGCTTCACGATGTTGAAGCGGTCGGGATGGGAGGCGAGTATGGCGTGGACGGACCAGGAGGCCTCCTGGCTCCGCTGGGCCTCAGAGGGCTTCTCGAAACCGAATGTGGTGGCTGGGTTTGCGCTGGTCAGGCGTGATGCCGGGGCGGGTGAGGTAGATCCGGTGCGTCCGTGGAGGT
>NZ_JBIWKB010000098.1:0-21252 GCF_044765425.1 Streptomyces sp. NPDC102462
AAACGCCCGGTTACATTCCGAACCCGGAAGCTAAGCCTTACAGCGCCGATGGTACTGCAGGGGGGACCCTGTGGGAGAGTAGGACACCGCCGAACAATCTTTGAGGACCCCTGGTCACCAGCGTTCAGCTGGGACCAGGGGTCCTTTTGTTTTTACAATGCTTGCGGTACCGAAGACAGGAGTCACCATGTCCACCAACTCTCCCGACGAGCGACCGGAGCGCGACCAGCGGCGACGGGACAGTGGTGACCGCGGTGACCGTGGCGGCTACCGAGGTGGCCCGCAGCGCGGCAACGACCGTGGTGAGCGCGGCGGTTACGGCCGCCGAGACGATCGTGGCGGCGATCGGGGCGGCGACCGCGGCCGTGGTTTCCGGCGCGACGGGGACCGGCCGTCGTATCGCCGTGACGACCGTGGCGAGCGCACCGACCGGGGTGATCGAGGCGAGCGGCGTGACGACGACCGTCGCCATCGCCGCGACGACGATCGTGGCGAGCGTGGCGGATACGGCGGGTACGCCCGCCGCGACGACCGCGGTGGCCAGCGGGGCCGTGATGACCGCGACCGCGGTGGCTTCCGCCGGGACGACCGCGGAGGCTTCCGTGGCCGGGACGACCGCGACCGAGGCTTCCGGCGGGACGACCGTCGCGACGACCGGCGCGGTGGAGAACGCCCCGACTTCCGCCGCGATGACCGCCGTGATGACCGTGACCGTGGTTTCCGGCCTGGTGACCGGCGGGACGACCGTGACCGTGGTTTCCGCCGTGATGACCGCCGTGATGACCGTGACCGTGGTTTCCGACGTGATGACCGGCGCGATGACCGGGACGGTGGCTTCCGCCGGGAC
Organism: Streptomyces sp. NPDC102462; assembly: GCF_044765425.1. Taxonomy (NCBI): domain Bacteria; kingdom Bacillati; phylum Actinomycetota; class Actinomycetes; order Kitasatosporales; family Streptomycetaceae; genus Streptomyces; species Streptomyces sp. NPDC102462. Next base: position 848 of record NZ_JBIWKB010000098.1, read on the forward strand.
GACCGCCGTGACGACCGTGACCGTGGGTTTCGCCGGGACGACCGGCGGGACGACCGGCGCGGTGGAGAACGCCCCGACTTCCGCCGTGATGACCGCCGTGATGACCGTGACCGTGGTTTCCGACGTGATGACCGGCGGGATGACCGCGACCGTGGTTTCCGTCCGGATGATCGCGGTGAGCGCGGTGGATACCGTGGGCGTGACGACCGCCGTGACGACCGCCGTGACGACCGTCGCGACGATCGGCGTGAGTTCCGGCGTGACGACCGCGGTGACCGTGGTGACCGCGGTGGGTTCCGCGCTCGGGACGAGCGCCGTGACGATCGGCGTGATGACCGCCGTGACGATCGGCGGGACGATCGGGGGCGTGGATTTCGTCGGGATGACCGGGGTGGCCGGCCCGGTGGTGGGTTCCGTGGTCGGGACGATCGGCGCGGTGGCGGGGGCCGCTTCCGTGAGGACCGTGAGCGCGACCGGGACCGTGAGCCGATCAAGCGGCTGCCGATCCCGGAGGACGTCACGGGTGACGAGATCGACAAGGACGTACGGCAGGAGCTGCAGAGCCTGCCCAAGACGCTCGCCGACGACGTCGCCAGGAACCTGGTGATGGTGGCCCGGCTGATCGACGAGGACCCCGAGGGCGCGTACGGGTACTCCAAGGTGGCCCTGCGGCTGGCGTCGCGTGTCGCCGCCGTACGGGAGGCGGCCGGGTTCGCCGCGTACGCCAACCAGAAGTACGCGGAGGCGCTTGCCGAGTTCCGGGCGGCGCGGCGGATGACGGGGAACGTCGACCTGTGGCCCGTGATGGCCGACTGCGAGCGCGGGCTGGGCCGGCCGGAGAAGGCGCTCGACATGGCCGGCGCCCCCGAGGTGCACAAGCTGGACAAGGCGGGGCAGGTCGAGATGCGGCTGGTCGCGGCCGGCGCCCGGCGCGACATGGGCCAGCTGGACGCGGCCATCGTGACGCTGCAGAGCCCCGAGCTGGCCTCCAACTCGGTACAGCCGTGGACCGCGCGCCTGCGGTACGCCTACGCGGACGCGCTGCTCGCCGCCGGTAGGGAGGACCAGGCCCGCGAGTGGTTCGCCAAGGCAGTCGAGGCCGACCGGGACGGCAGCACGGACGCCTCGGACCGGCTGGCCGAGCTGGACGGCGTGGAGTTCGTCGACGCGCTGGACGAGCAGGTGGGCGCCGAGGACGACGCCGGCGCCGAGGGACCGCGCGGTGCCGCGGCGAAGGAAGAGCAGGAAGAGAAGGAAGAGCTGGAAGACGACGGCGACAAGGACTGACGCCCGCCGTCGAAAGAGGCCCGGGTCGAAAGGAACCCGCGCCGGATCCTTTCGGCCCGGGCCCCGGTGGTTCAGAGGTCCAGGACCCGCAGGACCAGGCCCGAGGCCGGCTTCGGGCCGAACGACGTCGACTTGCGGGGCATCGTCACGCCCTGCCGGGCCAGGTCGCGTACGACGTCCTCGTGGACCGGGTGCATCAGGACCGCCGTGCCACCGTCGCGCTCCGCCTTCGCGACGGTGGCGGCCGTGTCGTGGATGTAGGCGATGTGCGCCGGTGAGTCCTCGGGGATGCGCCAGACGTGGTCGAGGAGCGTGGCGTGCAGGACCGTGGCGTCCAGGCCGCGCCAGGCGGCGGGGCGGTCGGCGGGCACCGTACGGGCCAGCAGGCCGGGGTCCGGGCGGTCGACGAGGTGGAAGGCGCCGTCGCCCGCGAGCAGGAAGGCGTTGCCGGCGTACGCCGCCTCGGCCAGGGCCGCCAGCGCCTGCGGCAGCGGCGTCGTCAGGTGGCGTACCCGGAAGAGTCCGTCCAGGGCGGACAGCGCGCTCGCCACCGGCAGCCGGTGCAGCAGCCGGTGGATGGCGCGGACGCGCAGCGGATAGCGGGCCGTGTCCACCAGCAGGACCAGTCCGTAGTCCCAGGGGCTCGGCGACGGGTGCTCCGCGCGCAGCCGCAGACAGGTGGCCCAGCGGTGGTGGCCGTCGGCGATCAGGGCCTGGTGGTGGGCGAGGTCCGTCTGCACGCGGGCCACGTCGTCCGGGTCGGTGACCGACCACAGGAGGTGGCGGAAGCCGTCCTCGGTGGTCGTGGCGAGCAGCGGGGCGCGCAGCGTGGTGCGTTCCACGACATCGGCGGCGGAGCCGTTGCCGTGGTAGGTCAGGAGCAGCGGTTCGAGGTTGGCGCAGGTGGCGCGCATCAGGGCGGCGCGGTCCGCGACGACGGGCGGCATGACCTCCTCGTGCGGCAGGACGACGCCCTCGGCCGGTTCCGACAGGCGCAGGGCGCCGATGATGCCGCGCTGGAGCATGCCGTCGCCGTCGCGCTGCTCGTAGATGTACAGCCCCGGTTCGGGGTCGGGGGCCAGCACGCCCTCGGCCCGCCAGTGGTGCAGGGTCTCGGCCGCCTGTTTGTTGCTTTCGGTGGGCGTGTCCGCCTGCGGAAGAATCAGCCGGACGATGTTGTGGGGATCGGCCGACTGGAGGTGTCGCACGCCGTCCGGACGGACCACGACGTCGTACGGCGGGGACGTCACGGCGGCCAGACTTCCGACCCGTTCGGGGTCGTAGCGCAGGCCGCGGAACGGGGTGAGTTCCAGGCCGCGGCGCGTCTTTGCTTCCGGGTGACCTGCTGTCTTCATCCCGGCATCGTACGTGCGTCGGTCCCATGCGGGATGATCGGAGGAAAACGGCGCAGCGAGGAGCGATGCGGAATGAGCCAGGGCGTCAGGACGAGGCCCGAGGGCAGTGGGCGGCCCCTGAGCGAGGCGTACGACACGGCACTGCTCGATCTGGACGGGGTGGTGTACGCGGGTGGGAACGCCATCGTGCACGCGGTCGAGTCACTGGCGGCGGCCCGCACGGGCGGGATGCATCTGGCGTACGTCACGAACAACGCGCTGCGCACCCCGGACACCGTGGCCGCGCACCTGACCGAGCTGGGTATCCCGACCGGGGCCGACGACGTCGTCACCTCCGCGCAGGCGGTGGCGCGGCTGATCGGCGAGCAGGTGCCGCCGGGCGCGCGGGTGCTGGTGATCGGCGGTGAGGGGCTGCGGTCGGCGCTGCGCGAGCGCGGTCTGCGGCCGGTGGAGTCCGCGGACGACGACCCGGCGGCGGTCGTGCAGGGCTACGGCGGTCCTGACCTGCCCTGGGGCCGTTTCGCTGAGGCGTGCTACGCCGTCGCGCGCGGTGTGCCGTGGTTCGCGTCCAACACGGATCTGACGATTCCCAGCGCGCGCGGGATCGCCCCGGGCAACGGTGCGGCGGTGGAGGTGGTGCGGATCGCCACGGGCGCCGAGCCGCAGGTGGCCGGGAAGCCGCTGCCGCCCATGCACCGGGAGACGATCCTGCGGACCGGGGCGGTGCGTCCGCTGGTCGTCGGGGACCGGCTGGACACGGACATCGAGGGCGCGTTCAACGGCGGCGTCGACTCGCTGCTTGTGCTGACGGGCGTCACCGACGCCGCACAGCTGCTCGCCGCGCCGCCCCGGCACCGGCCCACCTATGTGGACGCCGACCTGCGCGGTCTGCTCACGGGACAGCCCGAGGTCGCCGAGGACGGCGCGGGTTTTTGCTGCGCGGGCTGGACGGCGACGGCCACCGACGGCAGGCTGGAGCTGACGGGCGACGGCGCGGCGGTGGACGGGCTGCGCGCCCTGTGCGCGGCGGCCTGGACGGCGGCCGGCCCGGGTTCCTGCGAGCTGGACGGGGGTAAGGCGCTGGCGCGGCTCGCGCTCTGAGGCGGGCGGCCGGGCGGGACTCCGCATCGAGAAGTGATGCGAGGGTAGGCTAACCTAACCTCGTGTTGGTCGACAGTCCTCCCGAAGAGCGCTCGGGGCATGCCTCCGCGCCCCCAACCCGCCGTACGGCGCGGGCCCTTGGGCTCCTCGTCGCCGTCGCGATGCTGCTGCTCGTCGCCTTGGCGAGCATCGCCATCGGGGCGAAAGAGCTGTCGCTTGAGCAGGTCTGGCACGGACTGTTCCACGATACGGGCACCTACGGCGATGTGGTCGTCGACCAGCGGCTGTCCCGCACCGTTCTCGGGCTGCTCGCCGGCGCCGCGCTCGGCCTGTCCGGGGCGGTGTTGCAGGCGCTCACCCGCAACCCGCTGGCGGACCCCGGACTGCTCGGCATCAACGCGGGCGCGTCCGCCGCGGTCGTCACGGCCATGACCTTCTTCGGCGTCACCAGCCTGAACGGCTACCTGTGGTTCGCTTTCGCGGGCGCCGCCGCCGTCGGCGCGCTCGTGTGGTTCCTCGGCGGCAGCCGGAGCGCCACCCCCGTGCGGCTCGCGCTCGCCGGTACGGCGATCAGCGCCGCCCTGTACGGCTATCTCCAGGCCGTGATGATCACGGACGACGCGGCGCTGGGCAAGATGCGCTTCTGGACGGTGGGTTCACTGGCCTCGGCCACCGACTCGACCATCGTGCAGGTCCTGCCGTTCCTCGCCTCCGGCACGGTCCTCGCGCTGCTGCTCGCCCGGCCGTTGAACGCCGTCGCCATGGGCGACGACACCGCCCGCGCCCTCGGCGCCAACCTCAACCGCACCCGCGCGCTGGCCATGCTCGCCGCGACCGTGCTGTGCGGCGCCGCGACCGCGGCCTGCGGACCCATCGTGTTCGTCGGCCTGATGGTGCCGCACGCCGTGCGCTCCTTCACCGGCCCCGACCTGCGCTGGATCCTGCCGTACGCGACCGTCCTGTCGCCCGTGCTGCTGCTCGGCGCCGATGTCCTCGGGCGGGTCGTCGCGCGCCCCGCGGAACTCCAGGTGGGCATCGTCACCGCGGTCATCGGCGGCCCGGTCTTCATCTTTCTCGTACGACGGCGGAGGACGGCGCAGCTGTGAAGACCCATCAGACGAACCGTGCGAGCCGTGCGGGCCGTGACGTGCGCGCCGTGCGCACCCCCGGAGGGCTCTCCCTGCGGCTGGATCCCCGCGCCCTGATCGTCGTCGTCCTGCTGCTCGTCGCCGCAGGGACCGCGAGCGTGCTGCTGATCGGCACCGGCGACGCCGCGATCCCGGCCGGTGACGTGCTGCGCACGCTCGTCGGGAACGGCACCCCGTTCCAGGAGCTCATCGTCAACGAGCTGCGGCTGCCGCGCGTCCTGGTCGGCCTGCTGGTCGGCGCCTCGCTCGGCCTCGGCGGCGCCCTGTTCCAGTCCGTGTCGCGCAACCCGCTGGGCAGCCCGGACGTGCTGGGCCTCTCGCAGGGCTCCACGGCGGGCGCGCTCGTCGTGATCGTGCTGATGTCCGGGTCCGCCGCCTCGGTCACCGTCGGCGCGCTCGCCGGCGGTCTGCTCACCGGGCTCGCCATCTACCTGCTCGCCTGGAAGCGGGGCGTGCACGGATACCGGCTGGTCCTGGTCGGCATCGGCGTCAACGCGGTCGTCACCGCCGTCAACGGCTATCTGCTCACCAAGGCCGACCTGGTCGACGCCGCCCGCGCCGTCGTGTGGATGACGGGGTCCCTCAACGGCCGGGACTGGAGCCAGGTCTGGCCGCTGCTCGGGCTGTGCGCCGTTCTCGTACCGGTCGTCCTCGTCAACGCGCGGGGGCTGCGGATGACGGAGATGGGCGATGACGTCTCGTACGCCCTCGGAGTCCGTGTCGAGCGGGTACGGATGCTGATGCTGGTGGCGGCCGTGCTGCTGACCGCGGCCGCGACCGCCGCCGCGGGGCCCGTCAGTTTTGTGGCGCTCACCGCGCCGCAGCTCGCCCGGCGCCTGACCCGCTCGCCGGGTCCCAACCTGGTGCCCGCCCTGTGCATGGGCGCCGCCCTGCTGGTCACCGCCGACTGGGCCGCGCAGCGCGTCTTCGGCGCCGACCAGTTGCCCGTCGGCGTGGTCACCGGCGTCCTCGGTGGCGGCTATCTGCTGTGGCTGCTGGTCACCGAGCGCAGGGCGGGCCGGATATGAGCGGCGTCCACGAAACCGGCGGGGCACCGCACGAGAACACCCGAAGGAGCACCGTGAACCGCCTGTCCGCCGAGAACGTCACCCTCGCCTACGACCAGCGCGTCATCGCCGAGCAGTTGTCGGTGGAGATCCCCGACAACTCCTTCACGGTGATCGTCGGCCCGAACGCGTGCGGCAAGTCGACCCTGCTGCGGGCGCTGTCGCGGATGCTGAAGCCGGCCACGGGCCGGGTGCTCCTGGACGGGCAGGTCATCCAGTCGATGCCCGCGAAGCAGGTCGCGCGCACCCTGGGCCTGCTGCCCCAGTCGTCCATCGCGCCCGACGGGATCACCGTGGGCGATCTGGTGGGCCGCGGCCGGTATCCGCACCAGGGGATCCTGCGCCAGTGGTCGGCCGAGGACGAGCGGGTGGTGCGGGAGTCCATGGCCCAGACCGGCGTCGCCGAGCTGGCCGACCGCTACGTCGACGAGCTGTCCGGCGGTCAGCGGCAGCGGGTGTGGATCGCGATGGCGCTGGCCCAGCAGACCCCGCTGCTGCTGCTCGACGAGCCGACCACCTACCTGGACATCCAGCACCAGATCGACGTCCTCGACCTGTGCGCCGAACTCCACGAGCAGCAGGGCCGCACCCTGGTCGCGGTGCTGCACGACCTCAACCACGCGGCCCGGTACGCCACCCATCTCATCGCCCTGCGGGGCGGCCGGGTCATCGCCGAGGGCGCGCCGGACGACGTGGTCACCGCCGACCTGGTGGAGGAGGTCTTCGGACTGCGCTGCCAGGTCATCGACGACCCGGAGACGGGCACCCCGCTGGTGGTCCCGGCGGCCCGCAAGGCACGCGCACGCGTGCCGGCCGGCGACGCCTCCTGAGTCCCGCCGGGGGCCTGGTCGCCGTGCGGGCGTCCTGGAGGGGGCCGCGGGCCGGGCCTCGCCGGGTCTAGAGGAGATTCCGCAGCCGGAACAGGTCGAGCAGGTTCGCCTCCAGCTTCACCCGGCCCGAGCCCCACGCCTTGGCGAAATGCAGCTCGCCGTCGACCAGGTCCACCAGGTCCTCACCGGCCATGGCGAGTCTGATCTGCGCCTTCGAGACCGGCGGCCCCTGGCGGGTGTCGTCGATCTCGATCCGGCCGCCGGTCATCCGGCCGGTGAAGGTGACGTCCAGGTCGGTGATGTGACAGCTCACCGAACGGTCCAGGGACGCGGCGTCGCGGACGTCGCCCTCCGCCGACTGCATGCTGTCCGAGAGTTTTTCGAGTGCGGCGCGGCACTCCTCGATCGTGGCCATCGCGACCGACGGTACCCCAGGGCTTCGGGGTAGCGTCTGGGCATGAGCGACACTGCCCCCGAGACCGGGCCCCGGGCGGACGCGACGGTTCCGGAACCGCGGCCCCCGGTCCGGACCGGGAACGAGAACCCGTACGAGACCCAGTACGACACCCCGCACGAGGACCCGTACGAGCCAGGGGACGAGCACCGGCCCAAGGCCGGGGCCGGGCCCGGGTACGAGCCGTCAGACGGGTCCGGGCCCGGGTCCCGCACCGCCGGCGAACCGGAGCCCGACCCGGCCGCCCCGGCACCGCTGAACGTCCCGCGCACCCCCACCGGCTCCGCCGACGTCGACGCCGGCCTCGAGCGGCTGGCCGACGCCGACCACCTCGCCACGGACGGCCACATCGAGGTGTACGAGGATGTACACAGGGGCCTGCGCGACGCGCTCACCGCGCTCGACGCCCGCCCCGGTCCGCCGGCGCCCCCGAGGCCGTACGAAGTCAGGAGCTGAACCGAACGTGGCAGGAGTCGCACGCCGCCGTCTCGACGCGGAACTGGTCCGCCGCAAGCTCGCGCGCTCGCGCGAGCACGCGAGCCAGCTGATCACCGCCGGCCGCGTGTCCGTCGGCAAGACCGTCGCGACCAAGCCCGCCACCCAGGTCGAGACCGCGGCGGCGATCGTCGTCGCGGCCGACGACGGCGATCCGGAGTACGTCTCCCGGGGCGGCCACAAGCTCGCCGGGGCACTCGCGGCCTTCGTGCCGCGAGGGCTCCTCGTCGAGGGCCGGCGGGCGCTGGACGCCGGCGCGTCCACCGGCGGCTTCACCGATGTCCTGCTGCGCGCGGGCGTCGCACACGTCGTCGCCGTCGACGTCGGATACGGACAACTCGCCTGGTCCCTCCGCAACGATGAACGCGTCACCGTCAAGGACCGTACGAACGTACGCGAGTTGACGCTTGAAGCGATCGATGGGGAGCCTGTGGATCTTGTCGTGGGGGATCTGTCCTTCATCCCGCTCGGGCTGGTGCTGCCCGCCCTGAAGCGGTGTGTGACGCCGGACGCCGACCTGGTGATGATGGTCAAGCCGCAGTTCGAGGTGGGCAGGGAGCGGCTGGGCAGCGGGGGAGTGGTGCGCAGCCCGCAGCTGCGCGCCGAGGCCGTGCGCGCGGTGGCCGCCAGGGCGTGGGAGCTGGGACTCGGCGCCCACGCAGTCACCGCGAGTCCGCTGCCCGGGCCGTCCGGCAATGTCGAATACTTTCTCTGGCTGCGGGCCGGGGCACCGGAACTGGACCCGGCCGACGTTGACCGTGCAGTGGCGGAGGGGCCGCGTTGACAGACAACCACGCTCGTACTGTTTTCCTGCTCGCCCACACCGGGCGCCCCGCGGCGATCCGCAGCGCCGAACTGGTGGTCAAGGGGCTGCTGCGGTCCGGCATCGGAGTGCGGGTGCTGGAGCACGAGGCGATCGACCTGCCGCTGCCGGAGGAGGTCCAACTGGTCAAGGAGGCGACCCCGCAGTGCCTCGACGGCTGCGAGCTGCTGATCGTCCTCGGCGGAGACGGGACGCTGCTGCGCGGCGCGGAGTTCGCGCGGGCCTCCGGAGTGCCGATGCTCGGCGTCAACCTCGGCAGCGTCGGCTTCCTCGCGGAGGCCGAGCGGGACGACCTCGACAAGGTCGTCGACCGGGTGGTGAGCAAGGCGTACGAGGTCGAGGAGCGGATGACCGTCGACGTCGTCGTGCACCGCAACGGGGACATCGTGCACACGGACTGGGCGCTGAACGAGGCCGCCGTGCAGAAGATGTCCGCCGAGAAGCTGCTGGAGGTCGTGCTGGAGATCGACGGGCGGCCGGTGACCGGCTTCGGCTGCGACGGGATCGTGCTGTCGACGCCCACCGGGTCGACCGCTTACGCCTTCTCGGCCGGCGGGCCCGTGGTGTGGCCCGAGGTGGAGGCGCTGCTCATGGTGCCGATCTCCGCGCACGCGCTGTTCGCGAAGCCGCTGGTGACCTCGCCGGATTCGGTGCTCGCGGTCGAGGTGCTGCCGCACATCCAGCCGGGGGTGCTGTGGTGCGACGGGCGGCGCACCATCGAACTGCCGCCCGGCGCGCGGGTCGAGGTGCGCCGGGGTGCGGTGCCGGTGCGGCTGGCGCGGCTGCACCACGCGTCGTTCACCGACCGGCTGGTGGCCAAGTTCGCGCTGCCGGTCTCCGGGTGGCGGGGGGCCCCTCGCTAGGCGCTCCGCTGGGTGGGGCCGTGTCGCGTTGTTGTTCGTCTGCGGCTGCGTTGTGGCTGGTCGCGCCCCTTCGGGGGCGCGGCACTCGTGTGGGTGACGGGCGTCGGCGATGCGTAATCGTCACCTGCGCCTTCACACGATGGGGGCGGGGGCCGTCGCACTTCTCCGCTCGGACCTCGTATGGTCGTGTCCGTGTTGGAGGAGATGCGGATACGGTCGCTCGGAGTCATCGACGACGCCGTCGTCGAGCTGTCGCCCGGGTTCACCGCCGTCACCGGTGAGACGGGTGCCGGCAAGACCATGGTGGTCACCAGCCTGGGACTGCTGCTGGGCGGGCGCGCGGATCCGGCGCTCGTGCGGATCGGCGCCGAGAAGGCCGTGGTCGAGGGGCGGGTGACCGTCCCGGCGGACGCGTCCGCCGCCGTGCGCGCGGAGGAGGCCGGGGCCGAGCTGGACGACGGGGCGCTGCTCATCAGCCGTACCGTCTCCGCCGAGGGACGCTCGCGGGCCCACCTCGGCGGGCGCAGCGTACCCGTCGGGGTGCTCGCCGAGCTGGCCGACGAACTGGTCGCCGTGCACGGGCAGACCGACCAGCAGGGGCTGCTGAAGCTGTCCCGGCAGCGGCAGGCGCTGGACCGGTACGCGGGCGACGCGGTCGCCGGGCCGCTCGCCAAGTACGCGGAGGCGTACCGGCGGCTGCGGGCGGTCGCGACCGAGCTGGAGGAGATCGTCACACGCGCGCGTGAGCGCGCCCAGGAAGCCGACATGCTGCGCTACGGGCTCGACGAGATCACCGGCGTCGAGCCCCGGCCCGGCGAGGACGTGGAACTCGCGGAGGAGGCGGAACGGCTCGGGCACGCCGAGGCGCTGTCCTCGGCCGCGACCGCCGCGCACGCCGCCCTCGCGGGCAACCCCGAGGACCCCGAGGGCATCGACGCGGCGACCCTCGTCGCGGGCGCGCACCGCGCCCTGGAGGCCGTACGCTCCCACGACCCGGCGCTGGCCTCGCTCGCCGACCGGATCGGCGAGATCGGGATCCTGCTGGGTGACGTGGCGGGCGAGCTGGCCGGGTACGCCGACGACCTGGACGCCGATCCGCTGCGGCTCGCGGCCGTGGAGGAGCGCAGGGCCGCCCTTGGCGCCCTGACGCGCAAGTACGGCGAGGACATCAGCGCCGTGCTCGCCTGGGCCGAGCAGGGCGCCGCGCGGCTGACCGAACTCGACGGCGACGACGAGCGGATCGACGAGCTGACCGCGGAGCGGGACGCGCTGCGCAGCGAACTGGGCGGTCTCGCACAGGCGTTGACGGACGCGCGTACGGAGGCCGCGGAACGGTTCGCCGCCGCCGTGACCGCCGAGCTGGCCTCGCTCGCCATGCCGCACGCGCGGGTCTCCTTCGCCATCCGGCAGACCGAGGACCCGGAAGGCGTCGAGGTCGGCGGGCGCGCGGTCGCCTACGGGCCGTCGGGCGTGGACGAGGTGGAACTGCTGCTCGCCCCGCACCCGGGCGCGCCGCCCCGGCCCATCGCCAAGGGGGCGTCCGGCGGTGAGCTGTCGCGCGTGATGCTCGCCGTGGAGGTCGTCTTCGCGGGCACGGACCCGGTGCCGACGTACCTCTTCGACGAGGTCGACGCCGGTGTCGGCGGTAAGGCGGCGGTGGAGATCGGGCGCCGGCTGGCCCGGCTCGCCAGGACGGCGCAGGTCGTGGTCGTCACCCACCTTCCGCAGGTCGCCGCCTTCGCCGACCGGCAGTTGCTCGTCGAGAAGACCAACGACGGCTCGGTGACCCGGTCCGGCGTGAAGGCACTGGAAGGCGAGGACCGCATTCGCGAGCTGTCCCGGATGCTGGCCGGTCAGGAGGACTCCGAGACGGCGCGCGCACACGCGGAGGAACTGCTGGCCACGGCCCGGGCCGACGGATAGCGGCGGGGCGCCGGGGACACTGCGGTGATCACCGGTGGCCGGGCCGGCGGGACCCGCGTCCTCGCCGCCGCGCTCACCCGCGCGGTGGGCGCCGTGCTGCGCGCCACGGCGCCGGGCGGCCGGGAGCGCCGGAAGCGGACCAACTGCGCCGGGCGCACCGTCCCGGCAGGGTGATGCGAGCTGACGGGACGCTCGGAGGCGACCGGAGGGTTCGGCCTCGCTGAGTGGCCCGAGGGGGCCGGTGGGGTTCGGGTGGGGGTTCGGGGGGTCGCTCGTGTGGGTGATGCGCTCCGGCGCACTGCGCCGGTCCTGCGCGCCCCGCGCCTGCCCCGATTTCCCGCAACGCCCGTCTGAGCTGGCATCCTTGGCGGGGAAGCCGGTGCGCGTGGGAGGCGCGCGCGGACCACCCCCGCCACCCGATACCTTCTGTACGTTTCTTCGTACCCGCCCCACGCCGAATCAGGAGCCCCGGCCACGTGACCCCCGTGAGCAGTACCGCACCGCACGGACAGTCGCCGCTGCGCACCGTCCAAGTGCTGGGCGGGGGCAACGCCGGCAGCAGCGCGCACGTGCGGTCGCTGGCCGCGGGACTGGTCGCGCGGGGCGTGCGGGTCACGGTGTGCGCGCCCGTCGACGCCGATCACGCGTACGACTTCAGCGGTGTCGGCGCCGACCACGTCCACGTCCCGCGCAGCAGCGACCCGGCGTCCGTGGCCGCGCTGCGCGCCGCCTGCACCGGCGCCGACCTGGTGCACGCTCACGGGCTGCACGCCTCCTTCCGCACCGTGCTGGCGCTCAGCGGACGCCGTACCCCGCTCGTGGTCACCTGGCACGACCGGGTGCAGGCCGAGGGGGCCCGCGCGCATCTGCTGCGGATGCTGGAGCGCAGGGTGGCGCGGGCCGCCACCGTGCTGCTCGGCACCTCCTCGGACCTGGTGGACGCGGCCCGCAGCACCGGCGCCCGGGACGCCCGGCTCGCCGGGGTCTCCCTGGCCCGGCCGAGCCGCGCCGCCGAACCCGCGGAACCGGACCCGCCGTCCCCCAAGGTGCGGGCCGAACTCGGCGCCACCGGCCGCCCGTTGCTCGTCGCCGTCGGCTCCCTCGACCGGTACCGCGGATACGACGTGCTGCTGGACGCGGCGCGCGCCTGGCGCGGCCTCGACCCCGTACCGCTGCTCGTCATCGCGGGCGAGGGCCCGCTGCGCGGCGAGTTGACGCGCCGCATCGAGGACGAGGAACTGCCGGTCCGGCTCATCGGACGCAGCGAGGACGCCGGCGGGCTGCTCGCCGCCGCCGACATCGCGCTGCTGTGCAGCAGATGGGAGTCCCGGCCCGTGCTCGCCCAGGAGGCGCTGCACGCGGGCGTGCCGCTCGTCGCGACCGCCGTCGGCGGCATCCCCGACCTGGTCGGCGATGCGGCCGAACTCGTCCCGTACGGCGACCCGGACGCGCTCGCCGACGCCGTCGTCCGGTTGCTCGGCGACCCCGAACGCCGTGAACGGCTCAGGGACAAGGGCGTACGACAGACCGCCTGCTGGCCAACCGAGGACGAGACGGTCGCCCAGGTCCTCAGCGTCTACGACGAGTTGACCCAGCCGCAGCCGATGGCCTGAGCACCGTCAGGGCACGTGCCGGCGTGCCCGGAGGGCCAGGCTCAGGGCCAGCACGGTCTGCGGGTCGTCCAGGTCGGTGCCCAGCAACTCCCCGATGCGGGCGAGCCGGTTGTACAGGGTCTGCCGGTTCAGATGCAGCTCGCGGGCGGTCTCGGCCTTGCGGCCCGCGTGCGCCAGATAGGTCTCCAGCGTGGGCAGCAACGGCGGCTTGGACCGGCGGTCGTGCTCGCGCAGCGGACCGATCGCCCGGTCCACGAAGGCCGCCAGGTCCGGGTGGTCGCGCAGCCGCCACAGCAGGAGGTCGATGTCCAGCCGGCGCGCGTCGTACCAGGGGCGGTCCGCGAGGCCCTGCGCCGCCGTCGCCGCCTCCGCCGCGTGCCGCAGCCCGGCCGGCACGGACGCCCAGCCGCCGGCGACCCCGACCACCACCACGGGCGGCCGGGCACCGGGCCGGTGCAGGCCCGCCCGCTCCACCCCGGCCCGCAGCGCCACGGCGACCCGGTCCGCGACCGCCGGCCGCTCCGCCTCCGAGCGCAGCCCCAGCAGCAGCGGGACCCGGCCCTCGACCGGCCGCACGCCCAGCAGCACCGGCATGCCCAGCGCGGCCAGCTCCTCCGCGACCGCGCGGGCCAGGACGGCCCAGCCGCCGCTCGCGGTGCCCGCGCCCGGCGCCAGGGTCTCGCCGAGCCGCATCACGACCGGCAGCAGCGGGCTGTTGCCGGGCTTGAAGCCCAGCACCCGGGCCTGCGCGGGCGCGTCCTCGGCGGCGATACGGCCCTCCGCGAGGTCGCTGAGGAAGTCGCCCCGGCCGCGCGCCGCCAGCTCCTCCTCCTGGCGTGCCTGCATCAGCACCACGGCCAGGATGCCCGCGGCCTGCTCGGCGGCCATGCGGTGCACGGGCGCCAGGGGGGCGCGCACCGGGAGCAGCACGAGCCGGGCGCGCACCGACCCCGGACCCGGGCCGCCCCCCGGCACGTCCACCAGCACCGAACCGGCGGGCGGCGGGGCGTCCTGGTGCTGGCCGCGCAGCCCCTCCCACACCTGGAGCGGGTCCGCGCCCTCGGGCCCGGCCCCGGCCGCGTACAGCAGCCGGCCGTCCGCGGTCTCCAGGAAGACCGGGTTGCCGCTGGAGCCGGCCAGGATCTCCAGCACCTGCGGCACCCCGCCGCCGCCCAGCAGGGCCTGGGTGCAGCGCCGGTGCACCTCCTCGGCGCGCTGGAGCAGCGCGTAGTGGCCGTTGACGATCTCGGTGTGTATCTCCTCGGTGACCGCCACGAACGGCACCTCGCGGTGCAGCTGTACAAGCGGCAGCCCGGCGCCGCGGGCGCTGTCCACCACGGCGGCGGGCAGCCGGGTGAACCGCGGGCCCAGCTCCACCACGAGCGCGGCGATGCCGCGCTCGGCGAGGGTGCGTACGAACGCCCGCTGCTCGGCGGGCCGGGTGCCGAGTCCGTAGCCCGTGGTGAGCAGCAGCTCGCCGCCCTTGAGCAGGGAGGCGATGTTGGGCACCTCGCCCGCGTGCACCCAGCGGACCGTGCGCCCCAGCCGGTCGGCGCCCGCCAGGATCTCCGGGAGCCCGCTGCGCAGCCCAGGCAGTTCGAGCGCCCGCTGAACGGTGATCCCGGCGCCCTGCGTGTCGAGTCCGCTGCCCGCTGTGCTGTCCGTACGGCTGTCCATGCAGCGGACGCTACCTGCGCGAACCCGTTCCGGACATCTTTCGGTCCCGGCTACACCGGCCGGATGTTGTGGTTGTACCGGAACACGTTGTCCGGGTCGTAGCGGCGCTTGACCTTGGCCAGCCGCAGGGTGTTCCCGGCGCCAAGACCCGCCCGCACCCGCTCGGGTCCCTCGTCGCCGATGAGGGTGAGGCAGACGGCCCCGGTCCGCCACGGTCCGACGTCGGCGCGGGCGTCCCGGACCCAGGCCGCGGCCCGCTCGTCGTCGGCCGGGTCCGCCCATATCGCGCAGGGGTGCACCAGCCAGGGTGCGCGCCGGTGGGCCAGCGGCAGTTCGGCGGGGCCCGCGGCGCAGGCGCCGCCCCGCGCGAGAAGCAGGTACCGGCTGCCGGTCGCCGCAGGCATGCGGCGTGCGCGGGCGCAGAAGACGTCCACCAGGTCGTCGGGCAGCTCCGTCAGGCACTCCGCCGACCAGTGGTGGCGCAGCCCCGGCGGCACGGCGGCCGGGAACGGGGCGGCGGCGTACGGCATCGGCCCGGCGAAGTCCGCCTCGTGGGGGAGCGCGAGCAGCGGCGCGGCGAGCCGGCGCAGCGCCGTCGGTCCGCCCGCGTACGTCAGCAGGGCCGCGCACACCGGCCGCCCGGTCAGGCGCTCCGGCAGGTAGGGCGCGGGGGTGCCGGTGGTGTACAGGACGGCGCCGCCCGCCTCGTCGGGGCCGGTGGCGATGATCTCGCGGTAGGCGCGCACCAGGTCGCCGCCGTGCTCCGGCCGGCCCACGACCAGGGCGAGGGAGAACTCGGGCAGGGCGTGCAGGCCCAGGGTGAGCGCGGTGGCGACGCCGAAATTGCCGCCGCCGCCGTGCAGCGCCCAGAACAGCTCGGGGTTCTCGTCGGGGCTCGCCCGCACCCGCTCGGCGTCGGCCGTGACCAGCTCCACGCCGCGCAGGTCGTCGACGGCGGGCCCGAAGGCGCGGTCCAGCCGACCGGTGCCGCCGCCCAGCACGAAGCCCGCCACGCCGATGCCCGGGGCGCATCCGCCGCTGCTCGCCAGCCCGTGCCGCCCGGCGGCCCGGTCCAGATCGCGCAGGGTGGCCCCGCCCTCGACACGCGCCGTCGCCGCGTCGGGGCGCACCCTCACCCCGCGCATGCGCCGCAGATCGATCACGAGCGCCGCGTCGCCCAGGGCCGTGCCCGCCACCGCGTGCCCGCCGCCGCGCACCGCGATGTGCAGGTCCAGGTCCCGGCCGAAGCGCACGGCACGGACGACGTCCGCGGTGTCCGCGCACCGCGCGATCACCGCCGGACGCCGGTCGACGGCGGCGTTGAACACGGCACGGGCCGCGTCGTAGCCGGCGTCTGACGGGGCGAACACGTCACCGGTTAGATCCGCGCGCAGCGCGGCGAGTGCGGCGCCCGCCGTCGAGCGGAAACCCATGGCCGCCCCCTTCCCGGGCAGGGCGGGCTCGGTTTCCAGCCTAAGCGCTCCGCTGGAGATGCAGGGAGGCGTCGTCGCTCGTCTGCGGCACCGTTGTGGCTGGTCGCGCAGTTCCCCGCGCCCCTTCGGGGCGCTGTTGAACCGGTTCCGTTCAGCCGCCGTAGGCGCCCGAGGCCGTCAGGCGCAGGGCCGTGTCGATCAGCGGGACGTGGCTGAAGGCCTGCGGGAAGTTGCCGACCTGGCGCTTGCGGGTCGGGTCCCACTCCTCGGCGAGCAGACCGAGATCGTTGCGCAGCGACAGCAGCTTCTCGAACAGCTTGCGTGCCTCGTCCACGCGTCCGATCATCGCGAGGTCGTCCGCCATCCAGAACGAGCAGGCGAGGAAGGCGCCCTCGTCGCCCGGGAGGCCGTCGACGCCCTTGTGCTCGCCCTCGGTGGGGTAGCGCAGGATGAAGCCGTCCGGGGTGGACAGCTCCCGCTGGATCGCCTCGATGGTGCCGATGACCCGCTTGTCGTCGGGCGGCAGGAAGCCCATCTGCGGGATCAGCAGCAGGGAGGCGTCCAGCTCCTTGGAGCCGTATGACTGCGTGAAGGTGTTGCGTTCCTTGTCGTAGCCCCGCTCGCACACGTCCCGGTGGATGTCGTCGCGCAGTTCGCGCCAGCGCTCCAGCGGGCCGTCCGCGTCACCGGACTCGATCAGCTTGATGGTGCGGTCCACCGCGACCCAGGCCATCACCTTGGAGTGCACGAAGTGGCGGCGCGGGCCGCGCACCTCCCAGATGCCCTCGTCCGGCTCGTCCCAGTGGTCCTCCAGGTAGCGGATCAGCTTCAGCTGGAGCAGCGAGGCGTAGTCGTTGCGGGCCAGGCCGGTCATATGGGCCAGGTGCAGGGCCTCGGTGACCTCGCCGTACACGTCGAGCTGGAGCTGGTGTGCGGCGCCGTTGCCGACCCGGACCGGGGCGGACTTCTCGTAGCCGGGCAGCCAGTCCAGTTCCGCCTCGCCCAGCTCGCGCTCGCCCGCGATGCCGTACATGATCTGCAGGTTCTCCGGGTCGCCCGCCACCGCCCGCAGCAGCCACTCGCGCCAGGCGCGGGCCTCCTCGCGGTAGCCGGTGCGCAGCAGCGAGGACAGGGTGATCGCCGCGTCCCGCAGCCAGGTGTAGCGGTAGTCCCAGTTGCGTACGCCGCCGATGTCCTCGGGCAGGGACGTGGTGGGCGCGGCGACGATGCCGCCCGTCGGGGCGTACGTCAGGGCCTTCAGGGTGATCAGGGAGCGGATCACCGCCTCCCGGTAGGGCCCGTGGTAGGTGCAGTGCTCGACCCACTCGCGCCAGAACTCCTCGGTCGCCTCCAGCGACTGCTCCGGCTCGGGCAGCGCCGGCGGTTCCCGGTGCGAGGGCTGCCAGGAGATGGTGAACGCGATCCGGTCGCCGGGGGCGACGGTGAAGTCGGCGTACGTCGTGAGCGACTTGCCGTAGGTCTCCGCGGTGGTGTCGAACCACACCGAGTCCGGTCCTGCGACCGCGACCGTGCGCCCGTCGTGCTTGTGCACCCAGGGCACGACCCGGCCGTAGGAGAAGCGCATCCGCAGGGCGGAGCGCATGGGCACCCGGCCGGTGACGCCCTCGACGATCCTGATCAGCTGCGGGGCGCCGTCACGCGGGGGCATGAAATCCGTCACGCGGACGGTGCCGCGTGGGGTGTCCCACTCGGATTCCAGGATCAGCGAGTCGCCGCGGTAGGTGCGCCGGGCGGCCGTGGGCGGCTGGGCGTCGGCGGCGTGGGCGGGGCCGAGCCGCCAGAATCCGTGTTCCTCGGTGCCCAGCAGGCCGGCGAAGATGGCATGCGAGTCGAAGCGGGGCAGGCACAGCCAGTCCACTGTGCCGTCCCGGCAGACCAGCGCAGCGGTCTGCATGTCTCCGATGAGTGCGTAATCTTCGATGCGCCCGGCCACGTGCAACTCCAGTCGAACGGCCACGTCACCCCGGAACGGGGTTGTCGCTAATTGCGGTCAAGGGGTGTTGTTATGCGTCGTTGAGCTTTGAAGCAAATCAGTCGTCCGGCCCTGAGGCAAAACGACGATCACAACTCAACGAACTGACGAGCTCTCGTTGTTCCGGTGGATACGGGCGGGGGTGTGCCGTCTTGCCGGCCGGGCTCGGCAGCGAGTGTCCGAGCAGGATACGACGCACGTAGATGATCTGCGTGCCGCTCCGGGCAACCTGTATGAGCCGAACGAGTGAGCAATGGGTGAGAACCGGGTAAGCGGTGCGTGCCCGTGTCGACGTGTGTGCGGAGCGTGGCCGGAAGCCAGGCCCCCACGGCGCTGATACCCTGGTAGCCCGTGGACCGGTGGGCGCCCCCCGACGGACATACTGACGATAAGGGGTCCCCCGAACCGCGGCGACGGCACCCCGGAAGTCTCCGGACCGGAGCCGCACCGCACCCCCAGACCGCGACCACGGGAGCCCCCTCTTGGCCATGCCGCCCGCTGCTTTTAGGACCAACACAGCCACGACGACCAAGCACATCTTCGTCACCGGGGGTGTCGCCTCCTCGCTCGGCAAGGGCCTCACCGCCTCCAGCCTCGGCATGCTGCTCAAGGCCCGGGGCCTGCGCGTCGTGATGCAGAAGCTCGACCCGTACCTGAACGTCGACCCGGGCACGATGAACCCCTTCCAGCACGGTGAGGTGTTCGTCACCAACGACGGCGCCGAGACCGACCTGGACATCGGACACTACGAGCGGTTCCTCGACCGCGACCTGGACGGCAGCGCCAATGTCACCACCGGCCAGGTCTACTCGACCGTGATCGCCAAGGAGCGGCGCGGCGAGTACCTGGGCGACACGGTGCAGGTCATCCCGCACATCACCAACGAGATCAAGCACCGCATCCGGCGCATGGCCACCGACGAGGTGGACGTCGTGATCACCGAGGTGGGCGGCACCGTCGGCGACATCGAGTCGCTGCCCTTCCTGGAGACCGTCCGCCAGGTGCGGCACGAGGTGGGCCGGGACAACGTCTTCGTCGTACACATCTCGCTGCTTCCCTACATCGGACCCTCCGGTGAGCTGAAGACCAAGCCGACCCAGCACTCGGTCGCGGCCCTCCGGAACATCGGTATCCAGCCTGATGCCATTGTCCTGCGCTGCGACCGCGAGGTGCCCACCGCGATCAAGCGCAAGATCTCGCTGATGTGCGACGTCGACGAGGCCGCCGTGGTCGCCTGCCCCGACGCCCGCTCGATCTACGACATCCCGAAGGTCGTGCACACCGAGGGCCTGGACGCCTACGTCGTCCGCAAGCTCGACCTGCCCTTCCGCGACGTGGACTGGACGACCTGGGACGACCTGCTCGACCGCGTCCACAACCCCGAGCACGAGATCACCCTCGCGCTGGTCGGCAAGTACATCGACCTGCCCGACGCCTATCTCTCGGTCACCGAGGCGCTGCGCGCGGGCGGCTTCGCCAACCGGGCCCGAGTGAAGATCAAGTGGGTCACCTCCGACGACTGCAAGACCCCGGCCGGCGCCGAGGCCCAGCTCGCCGACGTCGACGGCATCTGCATCCCGGGCGGCTTCGGCGACCGCGGCGTGCTCGGCAAGGTCGGCGCGATCCGCTACGCCCGCGAGAACCGGATCCCGCTGCTCGGCCTGTGCCTGGGCCTGCAGTGCATCGTGATCGAGGCCGCGCGCAACCTGGCCGGCATCCCGGACGCCAACTCCACCGAGTTCGACTCGGCCACCGGCCACCCGGTCATCTCCACCATGGCCGAACAGCTCGACATCGTCGCCGGCGACGGCGACATGGGCGGCACCATGCGGCTGGGCATGTACCCGGCGAAGCTGGCCGAGGGCTCCATCGTGCGCGAGGTCTACGACGGCAAGGAGTACGTCGAGGAGCGCCACCGCCACCGCTACGAGGTCAACAACGCCTACCGCGCGGAGCTGGAGAAGAAGGCGGGCATCGTGTTCTCCGGTACGTCGCCGGACGGCAAGCTCGTCGAGTACGTCGAGTACCCGCGCGAAGTGCACCCTTACCTGGTCGCCACGCAGGCGCACCCGGAGCTGCGCTCGCGCCCGACCCGGCCGCACCCGCTGTTCGCGGGCCTCGTGCAGGCCGCGGTGCGGCGGAGCGCGCTTCCGAGTGAGGGTGCGGAGCGCGATTCCGAGTAACACACCGGCGGTACGGTGGCCGGGGTGCGCCCGCACGGTGGGCGCCCCGGTTTCTCGTGTGCACGCGGAAGGACATCCCAATCGTGTTGTCAAGCCGCAGCCGTGACGGTAGGTGAAGCGTGATAGCACGCTCCGTCACGGATCATGGCCCACAGGACGT
>NZ_JBIWKB010000099.1:0-19925 GCF_044765425.1 Streptomyces sp. NPDC102462
GCCGCCCCCATGCGCGTACCGCATGACGACGTCATACCGCAACGATCAAGAAGCGTCACGGGCCACCGGACTCCACGAGTTCAACCTGAGTAACGTCGCAGGTCACTCGGCCTGCTGAGGCCCCGGGAATCGGCAGGCCGTGATGCGGCCATTCTTCGCGGTGGCGACGAGGTACGACAAGCTCGCCGTCCGCTATGAGGCGACCGTGCTGGTCGCGGCCATCAACGAATGGCTGTGACCAGCACTTTCGAAACACACCCTAGCCGTGCCCTAGCCGGTGGCAGCAGAGTTCAGCGCCATCATGCGACGGGCTCGGGCGCGAACACGACAGCCGCCCCGCCGCTGCGGGCCTGGGCATTCGCGGGGACGGCGGACTGATCGGGACGACGTTGTCGGCATCCGAGGCCGCCGCGGGGCCGGCCGGTGCCGCCCTCTGGTGGATGAGGACGGCGTTGGCCAGGGTCAGGTGGGTAACCAACTGGCATAGTTCCGCGATCTCTTCGCGCTGATTGGTGATGGTCGTCTTGAGTTTTATGACGGTCTGCCGCAGTCGCTTCTCGGCTTCGGGGGTCTGCTTTGTCTCGGCGCGTACGCGGGCGTGGAGCTCGGCCACGGCCTGGTTGATGTGGGTCTTGGTGGTCGCCGGGCTGATGACCAGGCGGTCGGCGATCTCGTCGTTGGACGGACCGTGGGCGGCCAGAGCGACCGCCTCGCGTTCGTAGCTGGTCAGTTCCTCCAGCCCGCTGCCGATGTGGGCGGGCCGCGGCTGGGTGACGTACCGGTCGATGAGCTTGCGGGTGATGGCGGGTGCGAGCAGAGCGTCACCGCGGGCGGCGACGCCTCCAGGCCGGTCCCTTGAAACCGCTTCACCAGGTCGGGGATGTGGTCGAGTCCGTGCGGCGGGGTGATGTCATCGTCGCGCAGCGCCTCAAAGGCCCCCGCAGCTCCCGGCTCGCCTTCCGGCCGGCTTCTTGGATCGCGAGCAGGACCTCTGGCACCTGCTCGCCGCAGCGCCGGGCCACGTGGACAACGACCACGGACTGCACCTTGATGACCGAGATCTGGTCGGGTAAGCGAGTGTCCGCGCCGCGGTGGGGTCGCGCCAGCGATCTCGGTACCCGCGCGCGGATGCCACACAAAAACACCTGATGTTCAAACGTCTGATGTTTGTGTAGAGTCTGCTTCCATGAAACGGATCAGTGCACCGCGGCGGGCCACCAGCCTGTCCGCTCAGCTCGTGGACAGCCTCCGCTCGCACATCGAGTCGGGAGGCTGGCCGGTGGGGACACGGATCCCGCCGGAGCAGACACTCATCGAGGAGCTCGGGGTCGGACGCAGCACGCTGCGAGAGGCGATCGGCGCACTGGTGCACCTGGGACTACTGGAGCCCCGGGCCGGGGACGGCACCTATGTCCGTTCCTCGAGCGAGCTGCAGTCGGTCATGGTGCGGCGGGCGAGTTCGGCGCAGCGGGACAAGGTGCTGGAGCTGCGGACAGTGCTGGAGGAGTACGCCTCGGGAGCCGCGGCGCTGCGCCGCAGCGAGGAGCAGTTGCGGGAGCTGCGGGAGCTGCTGGCCGACGCGGACGCGGCCAGCGCGGGCGAGGACACGGCAGCGGCCATGAGCGTCGATGCGCTGTTCCACCGGGCCGTGGTCCGGGCGAGCGGAAACGACCTGTTGATCGAGGTCTACGACTACCTCGGTACGGCGCTCACCACGTCCCTGGGCGGCCTGCCCTGGGACGCAGCCCACGCCGAGGAGCACGCCGGCCTGCATCGGCGGCTCGTCGCCGCGATCACGGCCCGGGACGCGGGCGACGCCCGCGAGGCGGCAGCGGCGATCGTCCAGCTCACCCGCGACCACCAGAGCGATGCGCCACGAGCAAGCGACGCCTCACGAGCAGGGGAGAACCAGTGAGGGCGCAGTCGTCTTCGACGTCCCGCCGGTACTCCGGACCCCGGCCGACGGCCGCCGGTCGTACCGAGCCCGCGGGACCCGCCGTGTCCGTCGGGCTCGTCGTCGCGATCTGTCTCGTGGCGGCGAACCTGCGCACCACTCTCACCGGAGTCGGCACACTGCTGCCGGAGATCGAGCGCGGCAGCGGCCTGACGTCGAGCTGGGGCGGGCTGCTGAGCACCCTCCCGCTGCTGACGTTCGCCGCGACCTCGCCGCTGGTCGCCCGGGCCTCCCACCGGTGGGGCGGCGCGCGTCTGCTGGTGGCGTCGCTCGGTGTGCTGGCCGTGGGAACGGTGGTCCGTTCCCTTCCCTCCGTGATCTGCCTGTTCACCGGAACAGTGATCCTTTCGGCGGCCATCGCGTTCGGCAACGTGCTGCTGCCCGCACTGATCCGACGCAGCGTGCCCACCCACCGTATCCAGAGCGTCAGCGCCCTCTACGTGACCGTCATGGGCCTCATGGCCGCGGTCTCCTCCGGAATCTCCGCGCCGCTGGCCCACACCGTGCCGGGTTCCTGGCACACCGCACTGGCCTGGGGTGTCGCCTTCACCGTCGCAGCGTTCCTCGCCTGGCTGCCCCGCATGCGGGGTGACAAGCCACAGGCGTCCGCAGGCGGGACCCACAGCCCAGTTCCCTGGCGGTCGCGGCTCGCCTGGCAGGTCACCTTCTTCATGGGTCTGCAGTCCCTGGCCTTCTACACCGCCGTCGCATGGCTGCCCAGCATCCTGATCGACCGCGGCATGAGCAGCACCTCGGCCGGATGGATGCTGTTCTACTACCAGGTGGTGTCCCTGGCGGCCAGCAGCCTCCTGCCCCTGCTCACCCGCGGCCGGCACGACCAGCGCTGGACCGCGGCCGGGGCCTCAATCCTGGTGGCGGGTGGCTTCACCCTCCTGGTCGCCGCGCCCGCCCTGTCCGTCGTGGCGTGCACCCTGCTCGGACTCGGCGGCGGCGCGTGCCTCGTCCTCGCGCTGACCTTCCAGAGCCAGCGTGCCGGCAGCTCCGGCGAAGCCGCCGCACTGGCCGGCATGGCCCAGTCCATCGGCTACCTCGTGGCGGCGGCCGGCCCCCTGCTCCTCGGCATCCTGCACGACACCACGCACAGCTGGACCCTTCCCCTCACCGTCCTGGCCGTCCTCGGCATCGCCACAGCCATCGCCGGGCACGGTGCGGGACGGGATAGCCACATAACAACCTGACAAGGCCGTTGGACGTGGCGGTGGGTGATCACGCAGACGGCGAGTCCGAGGATTGCTCCGTGGACGTCGTCGCGTCTCTCCCAGCGGATGCGCGGGCGGCAAAACCGTGGAGCCAGGCGATGGTGCGCCCGCGCGGCCCGCGTCCTTGCTCCCTCCGAAGAGGCTCTTGACACCCCGCTCGGCCTGCCGGATCTCTCCGACGAGCTGGGGCCTGCTACCGGGCGCTCCGGTGCCTACCCGGACGGGATTTCCACCCGCAGGCTCGGTCCAGCTTTCAGGACGCACCATGCGCACCGACCGTAGGCCCCGGGCCCCGAATCCTCACTCGTGCAGGCAGGTGTCCTGAACCGGGGGACAACCCCCGCCGTGCGAGGCGGGGTTGCCCCGGTCGGCGGGCCGTATCAGGAGCGCGCCGCGTCGCAGGCGGTTGATGCCGTACCCGACGGCGTGGCGCCCGCTGTGACCGGCCTTGTCGAACTCGGGCAGCCGGCCGCCGCTTGAGTCGATGCCCCTTATGCGCGCCGGCCGCCGTCGACCGACAGCGCGATTCCCGTGACGTAGGACGCGGCGTCCGAGCAGAGCCAGACCGCGGCCGCCGCGGCCTCCTGTGGTGTGGCCAGCCGGCCGAGCGGTGTGATCGCCTCCTGCGTCGCGACCATGTCGGTGCCGGCCGCCACCTTCTCGAACCCGGGTGTGCGGGTCGGGCCGGGGCAGACGGCGTTGACCCGGATGCCGTCCGGCGCGTAGTCGACGGCAGCGACCTTGGTGAGCCCGACGATCCCGTGCTTGGCGGCCACGTAGGCGGGGGCGTGCGGGATCGCGTACAGGCCGCCGTTGGAGGCGATGTTGACGATCGCGCCGCCGCCGCGACTTTGCAGAGCGGGCAGCTCGTACTTCATGCACAGGAAGGTCCCGGCCAGGTTGACGCGGACCACGCGCTCGAACTCGTCGAGGGTCATCCGGTCGAGCTGCCGGTGGTGCGAGGCCACGCCCGCGTTGTTCACCGCGCAGTCGAGGCCGCCGTACGCCGTGACCGTGCGCTCGACGGCCGCCCGCACGGAGCGTTCGTCGGCGATGTCGACGGTGCCGGACAGCGCTTGTCCGCCGGCGTTCCTGATCATCTCGGCGGTCCCGGCCGCCGTGCTCTCGTCGATGTCGAGCACGGCGACCGCGGCGCCGCCGCGGGCGAACTCCAACGCCGTCGCACGGCCGATCCCACTGCCGGCGCCGGTGACCAGAGCCACCCTGCGGGACACGTCGCTCATGCCAGTGGTTCGTGGTTCGCCCAGGCGACCTTGTACGGGTGCCGTGACTGCCAGCGGTCGATGACCTCGTGCAGGCCGGGCGCGCTGAACGCCTTCGTCAGCGCGTCGATGTCGGTCAGGGAAACCTGCACGATCGCGGTCGCGATCAGTGCCGGAATGGCCTCCTCGCCGGGGATGGGGATGTGGCGCCGGGCCACGACCGACTGCACGAGACCGGTGTCAAGCATGACCCGTTCGATGTCCGTGAGGTATTGGTCGAGTTCTTCGGCGGGCAGCGGCTGATTGAAGGACACAATCATCGTGTGGCTGATCATGCGGCAATTCTTGATGCCGTACGCCCCTGGTGTCCAAGACCCGCTCGCTCTTCAGCGATAACCTACAGGCATGATCGAACTGGAGACCCGCGAGCTTGAGTACTTCATCGCAGTCGCCGACGAGCTGCACTTCGGCCGGGCCGCGGTCCGGCTCTCGATCGCCCAGCCGGCGCTGTCGAAGGCGATCCGGCGGATCGAGACCCGGCTCGGCGTGCAGTTGCTCATCCGCTCCAGCCGGCATGTCGAACTCACCGCGGCCGGGAAGGCACTCCAGGAACACGGACGGCACGCGCTCAACGCGGTCAGCGCCGCCGTCCGCAGCACCCGGCGCGCCGGCGACCCGCAGGCCCCGCTGCGGCTCGTGCTCAAGCCGGGCGGCGACGCCGGACTGCTGTCCGGAATGCTGGCCGAGTACGCCCACCAGCCCGACGCCCGCCGGGTCGACATCCTGTTCAGCGGGCCCACCGACCGCACCGACTTCCTGCGCGACGGCCGCGCCGACGTCGGCCTGCTCTACGCGCCGTTCGACGACCTCGACGGCCTGGCCCACGAGACGCTGCACGCCGAGGACCGCGTGGTCATCGTCCCGTCCGGGCACCGGCTGGCCGGGCACACGTCGGTACGCATGTCCGACCTGGAGGGGGAGACGCTGCCGCTCTGGAAGGGGGTCCCCGGGGGCGACGACACCGGTCCCGAGGTCGCCGACGTGGTCCAGATGCTCCACATGATCAGGGTGGGCCGGATGATCGCGGTGCTGCCCCGCTCGCTGGTCGAACCGGCCCCGGCCGACCTGGTCCGCGTCCCGGTGACCGACGCACCGCCCAGCCGGCTCGTGCTGGCCTGGAACGCGCAGGACCGACGGCCGCTGGTCCTCTCGTTCGTGACCGCCGCGCTCGCCGCGAGCCGCCCCGAAACCCGACCGGACCTGCCCGACCCCCACGACGAACACCCCACAGCCCAGGCACCGGCGGGCACAGCTTCCTGAAACCTGCCCCGATGGGGCGCGGGGCTGTATCGACATGCGGCTCCGCCGCGCGGGCGGGCCGGTCCGGGCGGAGTGCCTGCTCGGGTCAGGCGGCGCGAGGCCAGCCGCGGAGCTGTTTCGCGATGCGCGCCGCGGTGCACGTGGGGTCGCGCAGCAGGTCACGCAGGGCGACGGCGTCCTGGTAGCCGGGCTTGACCGGGATACCGGACGCCTCCAGGTACATCACACCTGTGGCCGCGGCGACGGCCAGGTTGGACCGCTCCAGCCAGCGGCACCGGCCGAGCACATGGACCAGGGCGGCGGCACGGGCGTAGGGGCCGTCGTACACGGGCTGCTCAAGCAGCTCGGCCCGGTGGCAGGCCACCGCGGCGACCGGAATGCCGTAGTCCTCGGGCGCGGGGTCCGCCGCGCCCGCGAGTTCGGCGACCTGCAGGATCCAGGGGACGTCGATGTGCAGATCCATTACGCGGCGTGGGCCCCCCGGGACCTGTCCTTACGGTCCGCTTCCTCGGCCTCGTCGAAGACGCTCTGGTACTCGTCGAGGAAGGTACGGGCGGCGTCCAGGCCCCGCTTGCGCAGCCCGGCGACGTCCTCGCGGACCAGCTCGGCGATGTAGTCGCCGATGCTCAGACCGCGTTCCTTCGCCCGGATCGCGGCGAGTTCCTTGACGGAATCGTCGACGCGGGCACCCCACTGTGTCTTCGACATGGCGACATGGTAGCAAGTGTTACCAGTCGGCCGGAAGCCCGTTCTCCCGCCGTCGGGCGGCCCCTGCTCGACGCCGGGCGCCGACCGGCCGGCAGCCCTCCGGCCGACCGACACCCCTCCGGCCGACCGACGCCCCTTGGGTCAAACGGCAGCCCTTGAACCGACCGGCGGCCCGCACGGAAGAGCGGGATCAACGGCCTCCGGTCGGCCACCGGGAAACGAGGATCACCGCACGCCCGAGACCACCGGTCCCTGGTCGTTCGGGGTGGTGTCCAGGACGGGATCGGTGACGAGGCAGAAGGCGCCGACCACCGCGGAGGCACCGGCCACGGACAGCAGCACGGCCCGCAACCGGACGCGTCGGGCCGGGGCCTCGACGAATCGGTAGGACAGGGCGGCGGCGGCGAGGGATGTCACACACACCACCACTTGCTGCGTCGACAACTGCCAGTCGGGGTAGGTCCGGTGGACGTAGATCCACAGCGGCCAGTGCCAGAGGTACAGGCCGTAACTGATGGACCCGACGGCCACCACCGGGCGGGCGGTCATGCACCCGAGGACCAGTCGGGCCAGCGGGTGGGGACCGGTGTGCCGGGGGGCGCTTTCGAGGAGGGTCAGGGCGCCGATGAGCACGGCGGCGGACAGGCCGGCCAGCGGAAGCTGCCAGTCGTACAAGGACGATGAGTCGATGGCCGCCTGGCTCCACAGCGCCGCCAGCACGCCACCGGACAGCAGCGCGAGAACAGGCAGTGCCCACCGGCTCCTGGACGACTGCTGCACGCGGGAGCCGAAGACGGCCGTCACGCAGGCGCACAGGGCCCCGAGGCAGAGTGCGCCCGCTCGGGTGTCCGTTCCCAGATAGGCGCGGTCGGGAAGCGACGGCATGTAGTGGAAGGCGGCCAGGGCGTAGGAGACGACCGCGCCCGTCCCGGCGACGGCGGCAAGTGTGCGCAGGCGCGCGCTCCGCCCGATGAGGAGCACCACGAGGAACGGCCACACCAGGTAGAACTGTTCTTCCACCGCGAGTGACCAGAGGTGGTTCAGCGGCGCGCTGTCGGGCTGGACGGACCAGTAGTCCACGTCCGCGTAGATGGTGTACCAGTTGCCGCAGAAGAAGAGGGCCGCAAGCGACTGCGCGTTGACGGTGGACCGCATGGACGTCAGGTCCGCGGTCCACACCCACAGCTGAACGGCGAGGATCACACACAGAAGCGCGGGCAGCAGGCGCCGGACGCGGTGGGCGTAGAACTCGCCCACCGCGAAGGTGCCCGCCTTCTTCTGCCGTAGCAGCAACCGGGTGATGACGAATCCGGAGATGACGAAGAAGAGGTCGACACCGAGGAATCCGCCGCTCGGCCCCGCTTCCACGTGGTATCCGATGACGGCCGCGACCGCGACGGCCCGCAGGCCGTCGACGGAACGGATCCGGTGTGCCGCGCCGCCGCCGCTGCGGGTGACCACCTTCGGAGCGAGGGCGGTCATGACGCGGTGCCCGTGGAGCTGCCGGCGAACATCATGTTGAGGAGCCAGGTGGAGAGGCGGTCGCGGCTCCAGTCGGCCGGGTGGTCGGTGTTGTCGTACAGCTTGTGGCCGGCCACGGTCGACGGGCATCCGTTGTCATTGCACAACTGAGCCTTGAGATCCAGCAGATGGACACCCTTGTCCTTGTACCGGTCCGCGAGCTCCTGGACAGCTTCGTTCATCTTGACGGACAGAACCTTCCAACTGCCGGTCTGGAGCCTGATGTTGGTCAGATAGACCGGGGTGCCGTTCTGGGTGAGGATGTCGATGGCGCGCGCCGTGTTCTTGATGAACCTCTGACGGAACTTGGCGTACTCGATGGTGAGTTCAAACCCGGACTTGTCGAAGGACTGCGCGTTCATGTCCATGTTCCCTGTGCGCAGCAGGACCGCATCCGGCTTGTACTGCTTCATGTACTTCGGCCACTCCTGCGGCCACTTCAGGCAGGCGGGATCCGTCTTCTTCCCGCCCCGGAACGTGTCCGGCAGCATGATGCCGCACCCGCTCAGTCCGGCATTGACGATCACGTTTCCCTTTGAGGCGACGTTGGCCATCCCGCGCCCGAAATACTCGGCCCAGGAGTCACCGACGACCAGCACGGTCTTCCCCTGCACCGCCGGAGACAGCTCGGCGTCACCCACCGGTGGGGGCCCCGAACCCAGAGAAGTGGGAGAGGCCGACACCGAAGGGGAAGACATCGGCGCCGCGGCGGGATCCTGCGGGGCGGACTCGGTTCCCATCAGACCGCACCCGGCCACCGCCAGGAGCAGAGCAGGAACGGTCACAGCCGCCCAACGGCGCGATGATCGTGTGGACATGGGACTCCTTCGCCTTCTTCCTCAGGTCAGGCCGAACATCTCTCTGGAGTCCGTACACGCATGCCCATGATGGCCCTACGGCACGAAATGCCCCCAACAGCGGAAAGGCACACGGTGTGCGACCCGTCCGGAACCGAGCGGGCCCCGGACGACCACCGGAACCAGACCGGTCAGGGCGCGGCGCCCTCGGCGCCACCGGTGAACATCTTGTTGAGGATCCAGGTGGCCAGCCGGTCGCGGCTCCAGTCGGCCGGGTGGTCGGTGTTGTCGTACAGCTTGTGGCCGGCCACGGTCGACGGGCATCCGTTGTCATTGCACAACTGGGCCCTGAGATCGAGCAGATGGACACCCCTGTCCTTGTACATTTCCCCGATCTCCTGAACAGCCTCGTTCATCTTGCGGGACTGAACCTTCCATGCGGACTGATCCCTGGCGTTCGTCAGATAGACCGGGGTCCCGTTCTGGGTGAGGATGTCGATGGCCTGCCCCATGTTCTTGAAGAATCTCTTCCGGAACTGCGGGTAATCGATGGTGATCTCGACCCCGGACTTGTCGAATGACTGCGCATTCATGTCCATGGTCGCGGTGCGCAGCAGAACGGCATCCGGCTTGTACTGCTTCATGTACTTCGGCCAGTCCTGCGGCCACTTCAGGCAAGGGGGAGTCTTTTTCCCTCCCGTCACCGTGTCGGGCAGCATGATGCCGCACCCGCTCAGTCCGGCATTGACGATCACGTTTCCCTTTGAGGCGACCTTCGCCATCCCGCGCCCGATATATTCGGCCCAGGAGTCACCGACGACCAGCACGGTCTTCCCCTTGACCGCCGGAGACAGCTCGGCGTCACCCACCGGCGGGGGCCCCGATCCCAGAGACTTGCTGGGAGAGGCCGACACCGAAGGGGAGGGCATCGGAGCCGCGGCGGGATCCTGCGGGGCGGACTCGGTTCCCATCAGACCGCACCCGGCCACCGCCAGGAGCAGAGCAGGAACGGTCACAGCCGCCCAACGGCGCGATGATCGTGTGGACATGGGACTCCTTCGCCTTCTTCCTCAGGTCAGGCCGAACATCTCTCTGGAGTCCGTATGCGCATGCCCATGATGGCCCTACGGCACGAAATGCCCCCAACAGCCGAAGAACGCACGGTACGCGCCCCGTCCGGAACCATGCGGGCCGCGGACGACCGCCGGGGCAAATGCGGTCATGACGCGGCGCCCGCGGGCCCACCGGCGAACATCTCGTTGAGGATCCAGGTGGCCAGACGATCGCGGCTCCAGTCAGCGGGGTGGCCGGTCTCGTCGTAGAGCCGGTGACCGTCCATGACCGGCGGGCATCCGTTGTCGTTGCACAACTGAGCCGTCAGATCCAGCAGATGGACACCCTTGGCCTTGTACTTTTCGGCCACTTGCCGAACAGCGTCGTTCATTTTGAGGGACAGGTTCTTCCAGCCGCCGGTCTCGATCCGTCCGTTGGTCAGATACACGGGGGTCCCGTTCTGAGTGAGGATGTCGATGGCCTGCCCCATGTTCGTGAAGAACCTCTGACGGAACTTGGCGTACTCGATGGTGAACTCCACCTCGGACCCGTCGAAGGACTGCGGCGTCAGGTCCCAGTTCGTGGTGCGCAGCAGAACGCATCCGGCTTGTACTGCTTCATGTACTTCGGCCATTCCTGCGGCCACTTCAGGCAGATGGACTGTGACTTCTTCCCGCCTTGCACCGTGTCGGGCAGCATGATGCCGCAGCCACCCAACCCGGCATTGACGATCACGTTCTTGTCCGAGGCGATCTTGGTCATCCCGTCCCCGAAATACCGGGCCCAGGAGTCACCGACGACGAGCACGCTCTTCCCCTTGACCGCCGGGGACAGCTGGGCATCGCCCACGGGCGGGGGCGCGGTCCCCAGAGAACTGCTGGGAGAAGCCGACACCGCAGGAGACGGCAGCGGGGCCGCCGCGGGATCCTGCGGGCCGGACTCGTTGCTCATCAGGCCGCACCCGGCCACCGCCAGGAGCAGAGCGGGAACGGTCACGGCCGCCCAACGGCGCGATCGTGTGGACATGGCACTCCTTCGCGTTCTTCTGTAGGTCGGGGCCGATGCCGGACCGGCCGTATCCGCTCCGCGCGGGACCCGGCGCGCACCACGGCCGCTGTCGCACGGTGCGGGGCCCCGGCGCCCGGGTGGGCCTATCGGCCGAGCGATGACGCCGGGTCGCCGGCGGGCAGCACATAGCCGACGGCGGAGGCGCGGTGGTCGATGAACGTGTTCATCGCGTCGGAGAGATCGAGGCGTTCCTGCACCCGGGTGAAGAGCGCGGGATCACGCATGTACGCGAGGAAGAGCAGACCGCGGTCGTCGGACCCGTTGTCGTACGAGTAGCCGCGGCGCAGCATGCGGGCTCCGCCGTCGAGCCGGGAATGCGCGAGGCGCACATGGGCGTCGACAGGGATGACGTAACGGCCCTGCGCCGTCTTGGCGTAGAGGTCCGCGGGATCGTGCTCGCGCCGGGCGCCGAGCGGCGCTCCGCTGGCGCGGTGGCGTCCGATGACCGCTTCCTGACCGCCGCGCGACAGCGCTTCGAAGGCGGAGACGTCCATGTGGATGCGCCGGTAGACCAGATATGTGCTGCCGTCGTCGTTCCAGACCCACTGTTCCGTCTCGGCCGCGGACGGGTTTTCCGTGCCGTCCTTGAAGCCGAAGAGGTTGCGGGGTGTCTCGCCCCGGTGGTGGTCGGGTAAGAATCCCCGCTCCTGCCAGCGGGGCACCAGCGTCCCGGCGGCCGTCGTGGTGAGTCGGCGGGACAGGGCGCGCAGCGCTTCGGCGTCGTCGCCGCACAGTTGCACCAGGACGTCGCCGCCGCCGCGGGCGGGGTCGAGCCGGTCGCGCGGGAAGGCGGGGATGTCGCGCAGCCGGGCGGGCGCCGTGAGACCGAGCTTGCGGTGGAGGGCGGGGCCGAGCGCCACGGTCCGTGTGGTGCCGTCGGGCAGCGGAAGCGCCGTCCAGCGGTCCAGGAGCCCGCGCAGGGCGGCGGTGCCGTCCCGGCCCCGCAGGCCGGGCACCAGATCGTGGGCGGCGACGACGGCGTACCGGGGCTGGGGGTCGCTGACACCGCGCTGCCGGGACCGCGTCGCGCGGGTACCGGAGGTGGTCCGGGAAGCGTGGTCCTCGGTGCTCTCCGCTGCCGGCCGGCGTGTTTCCGCCGCACAGCCGGCGCTGAGGAAGGCGGCGGCCGTGGTGGTGGCCAGGACGGAGCGGCGGGTCGGCGGGCGAGGATCGGACGGCGTGCTGATCACCGGTGCTCCAGGGTCGGTCACACGAGACATGCGGGAGTGCCGACAGCGCACTGTCTCCGGGCGGATGAGGGCAGGGAGAGGCGATGGTCGGCTGCTGCGGCGTGCCTGACGCTACACCTGGGCCTCATGCGATTCTTCGTCACGAAACGCCGTGTCCCGGTCGCGGGCAGGACCGCGCCGGGCCGGACGGCTGTGTTCCTCGCCCTGCTGATCGCCCTGCTGGGACAGACGGCATGCGGTCAGTCCGCATCGGACAACCGGCCGGCGAGCGGCGGTCCGTCGGCGGTCTTACGAGTTCCGGGCCAGTTCTCGTCCATCCAGAAGGCAGTGGATTCCGCCCGATCGGGTGACATGGTGTTGGTCTCTCCGGGTGTTTACCGCGAGAGTGTCACCATCCGCACACCCCGGATCGTGCTGCGGGGTACCGACCGCTCCCGGGTGGTGGTGGACGGCGAGTTCAAACGCACCAACGGCATCACGGTCACCGGTGCGGCGTCGGTCGTGGAGAACCTGACCGTACGCAACAACCTCGCCAACGGACTGCTGTTCACCGGTGTCACCGACAAGGCACTGCAGGGAGCGGGGGCCGGCGGCGCCGGATACGACCCCCTGGACACCGTCAAGTTCCCGCCGCTGCGCGGGTTCAGGGCCTCGTATGTGACGGCGCACAACAACGCCCTCTACGGCATCTACGCCTTCGACGCCCGCGACGGTGTGATCGAGCACTCCTACGGTTCCGGGCAGTCGGACTCGGGCATCTACGTCGGCCAGTGCAAGCCGTGCAACACGGTCGTGCGCGACAACCTGACCGAGCACAACGCGGTGGGCATCGAAGTCACCAACGCGTCGAAGGACCTGTACTTCCTCGGCAACACCATCCGCCGCAACCGCGTGGGCGTCACGGTGCTCTCCAACAACCTGGAGGCGCTCGGCCCCCAGCAGCACGCCGTGTTCGCCGGGAACACGATCAGCGACAACAACGACGACCGCAGTCCGGAACAGGCCGACGGCGGCTTCGGCATCGGGGTCGGCATCGGCGGCGGGACGCACAACCTCTTCGAACGCAACCGGGTCGAGGGCAATCGCGGCGGCGCCTTCATCCTGCGGGACGAGCAGGGATATCCGGCCCTCGGCAATCGGATCGAGGGCAACACGGTGGGCGAGGACCAGGTGGGCCTCGTCGTGCTCTCGGCACGCAGCGGGGGCAACTGCTACGCCGACAACGGCCGCGCCCCCACCAGTCCGCAGCCGCTGCCCGGCTCCCTGACCGCCTGCCCGGGCAAGGACGCCGCGCTGTCCGCGACCGGCCGGCCGCAGACGCTTGGTTCGGTTCCGGCCGGGGTGTCCTTCCGTGACGTCCCGCCGCCGCCGGCCCAGCCCGGCATGTCCGACCCGGCCGGTGCGCCGGCCCGTCCCGCGCTGCGGCTGCCGGGGAAGGTCGACCCCGCGGCCTACGGTCTGCCGGAACCGCCCCGCTGACCTGCCCGAAACAGAATCCGTGGAGAGGGTCCGGCCCCTGACTCCGGGCAGGGGCCGGACCTGTTCCCGGCCTCTTCCCGGGGCCCGGACCTGTTCCCGGGTCACTTCACGGACCGCTTCCCCGGACCTGTTCCCGGCTTCTTCACAGACCTGTTCCCGCGTCATTTCCCGGACGCTCACGGGTCACTTCCCGAACCTCTTCGCGGGCCTGTTCGCGGGAGACCTCTCGGACCCTTACGGGTCACTTCCCGGGCCTGTGCCCGAGTCACTTCCCGGGCCCTTTTCCCGGACCTTTCCGGGTCACTTGCCGGGCGTATCCCCCCAGGGCTCCGTGGGCACCTTCACCCGGGGCTCGTGGCCGGTGAAGTCCACGGTGACGGGCCGCTCGACGCCGCCGCTTCTGATCTCCAGGCGGCCGAGTTCCCCGTCCTCGTCGACCCAGTACGTCAGCGGGGACGTCCCGGTGGGCCGGGGGCTCGGTGTGGCCGGAGCGCCGGAGCGTGACCCGGCCGCACCGCCCTGCTGCGGCTTCGGCCGCGGCCCGGAGATACGTGTGTACGACGTCCCACGCAGCGTGCTCTTCCCCAGGTACCGGGGCCCGGACTGGGCCAGCAGCTGGGCGTTGTCCGGCCGGTCCGCGCCCAGGGCCATCGCGACCCGCAGCGCGACGTCCAGGGGGTATCCGGCGTAGCCACGGGGTGACCAGAGTCCGTGGGGAACCTTGGCGGCGGCCCGCGTGATCTCCGCCGTCTTCGACGAGGGCGACGTTCCCTTCGCGTCCGTGGCCACGGCCAGACCGCTGGCGTCCCAGGCGATCAGCCCCTTCTGCTGCCGCGGCCCGGGCTCCCCGGCGGCGTACGTCCCCACGGCGCGGTGCGTGCGGTAGTCGATCAGGCCGCGTACCTCGTAGGAGTCCCCTCCGTCGTCGATCTTCAGGGTGATCCGGTGCGGACCGTTCTCATAGGCGTGGAACCGCGCCACGGCCAGCCTCTCGGCCTCCGACGATGTGATCGCCCGCGGCCCGTCTCCCCCGCCGCCGTGGCCGTCGGCCCAGGCCAGGGCGCAGCAGGACAGTCCGACGGCTAACGCCACGGCCAGGATGCGCCCGCGGGGCCGGCGCACCAGCCGCCGTAACGCAGGACGGGTACCGAACGGATTGCGCATGGATCACCTCTCGCAGAAGGACGGGCACGAAGAAGCCGCACCATTCGATGCGGTCGTGAGCTGTCTATCGCAGATGCACCGCCTCTGATCAAGAACACCGCGCCGGTGGAGCGGCGGGTTTGCCGTCGAGACCGGGGGCCGGTGTGGCGGGCTGTTTCCCGAGGCCGCCGTGCGGTGCGCCGATACTGACGGGAAATGCGGGAATCCCCCACTCTTGGCGCATCTCCCTTACACCGTCCCAGTGTTTCCCGGGCGTTGCATGGACGCGCGTGTCTTGATCTGCACGAAGACTTATCGGGAAATGTTCTCAGCCACCAGAGAGGGCTGAAATGGAGTTACAGCAACGCCGGCGCTGGGCCGGCGGCATGTCTTTGGCATTGGCTTCGGCGTTATCGGCGTCACTCGCGGTCACCGGGGTCGTCGCCACGGTCGCCCCGGCGGCGGCCGACTCCGGGGACGGTGACGCGACCATCCGCGTGGTCCGTGAGGTGAACGCGAACGGCAAGTGGGACCAGGCGCTGGAACCGGGCATGGCCGGGGTCACGGTCGTACTGACCGACGACGCCGGGCGGTCGGTCACCGGGACCACGCAGGCGGACGGCACGGTGAAGCTCACGCCGGGCAACAGCCTGGGCGGCGGCAAGTACCGGGTCGAGGTGAAGAACCCCGACGAGGGTGTGCTGTTCCCCGGGTTCGCCTCGGCGCGGCCCAACCTGATCGATCCGACGGTGCTGTCGTCGAACGTGGAGTTCGTGGACCTGTCCGGCGGCAAGAACGTGGAGATCACCACCTCGTTCTGGTCCCCGGAGGACTACTGCCAGAAGAACGCCACCTTGGTGACGGCCTGCCAGAACCCCACCATTCCGCCGGCGAATCCGGCGCCGGACAGCAACCGTACGCTGACGTCCTTCCCGTACAACGCGCGCGGCAACGCCCTGGAGGACCCCGGTCTCGTCACGGACCTGGCGAACAACGGGGACACGGGCACGGTGTGGGGCATCGGCTACAACCGGGTGACCAAGCAGATCTTCTCCGCCGCCTATGCCAAGCGGGGCACCAAGTACGGTTCCGGCGGTCCGGGTGCGATCTACCGGACGGACCCGGCCACCAAGCAGACCTCGCTGTTCACCCAGGTGCCCAACGCGGGCAGCACCCAGCACCACCCGGACGTCAACATGGACCTGGCGTTCGGTCCCCGGGTGGGCAAGGAGTCGCTGGGCGACCTGGACGTCAGCCCGGACGGCAAGGACCTGTACGTCGTCAACATGAACGACCGCAGGCTCTACCGCTACGACGCCACGCAGTCCACCGCCGCCAAGGAGAAGGCGTCGTACGCCATCAAGGACCCGGGCTGTGCCGCGCCGGGCGACTGGCGTCCCTACGGCCTGGGCATCAACGAAGGCAAGGTGTACGTCGGCGGCGTGTGCTCGGCGGAGTCCACCGGCAGCAAGGCCGACATGCGGGCCGTCGTGCAGGTCTTCGACCCGGTCACGGGCCAGTTCACCGGCACGGTCATGGACCAGCCCCTGGACTTCCCGCGCGGTGGTCTCACCGGTGCCGGCCTGCCCGAGGACGTGTGCAACGGCGAGGGCTGGTACCCGTGGATCAGCGGCCGGCCCATGACCCAGGACGGCAAGACCTGCGGCAACGACTACATCCAGAACCCGGAGCCGGAGCTCTCCGACATCACCTTCGAGACCAACGGTGACATGGTCGTCGGCTTCGCCGACCGCTTCTCCGACCGCGCCGGCTGGATGCTGCCCGCCTTCCCCGGCACGGGCTGGCCGAAAACGACCGCGTTCCAGGGTGGTGACATCAACCGGGCGTGCCGTGGCGGGAACCACATGTTCGTCCTGGACGGCAACGGCGGCTGCAAGAACAACGCCACTCCCGAGAACTCCGGACAGGACGCGAAGGTCAAGGAGTTCTACCCGGGCGACAACATGGCCAGCCATCACGAGATCAGCTCGGGTGGTGTGGCCCTGTCCAAGGTGGAGACGACCGTCCCCTTCACCGCGATGGACCCGATCCCCGCCACGGGTAGCGGCGTGCGGTGGGTCGACCGCTCCACCGGTACCGCGGACCCGCGGACCGACGGCCTTTTCCTGAGCAACGCCTTCGGCAAGTCCCGTGGCATCGGGGACCTTGAGGTGCTGTGCGACGAGGCGCCGCTGCAGATCGGCAACCGGGTCTGGAAGGACACCGATCTGGACGGCATCCAGGACCCCGGTGAGGAACCGGTGGTGGGTGCCACGGTCAACCTGTACGACGCGGCCGGCAACAAGATCGGTACGGCGGTCACCAACGAGCGGGGCGAGTACTACTTCGACGCGACCGTGACCAAGAACGTCAAGCCGGAGGACTTCCCG
This sequence comes from Streptomyces sp. NPDC102462, assembly GCF_044765425.1. Lineage (NCBI taxonomy): Bacteria > Bacillati > Actinomycetota > Actinomycetes > Kitasatosporales > Streptomycetaceae > Streptomyces > Streptomyces sp. NPDC102462. The sequence goes on from NZ_JBIWKB010000099.1 coordinate 17,067, forward strand.
TACGGCAAGACGTACACCGTGAAGATGGACAACCCGGCCGACTACCAGACCGGTGGCGTCCTGGACGGCTGGAAGCCCACCCGGCCCAACCAGGGCAACAACGACCAGATCGACTCCAGCGGTGAGACGTCCGGCAACCCCTACCCGGCCGCCCAGGTCACCCCGAAGGGCGCCGGCCAGAACGACCACGGCGCCGACTTCGGCTTCGTGAACCCGCAGGCCGACCTGTCCGTGATCAAGACCGGCCCGGCCTGGGCGGGCCCGAGTGGAGAGATCACGTACGACATCATCATCACCAACAACGGGCCGAACCGCTCCACTCACTGGACGGTCACCGACCCGCTGCCCGAGCGCCTCACCGACGCCAAGACCTCCGACGCCGGCTGCGGCATCGCCGCCGGCATCCTGACGTGCTCCGGTGGCCCGCTGGACGTCGGGCAGAGCCACACCGTCACGGTCCGTGCCAAGGCACCCGCCGACTTCCAGCCGATGGAGATTATGACCAACTGCGCCAAGGTCACGGGTGCTGAGCCCGACCCCAACCCCGACAACAACGACTCCTGTGTCGACACCGTCGGCGTCCCGGTCATCGACCCCGTCGTCGGTGGCACGGCCGCCGCGGCGGCCCTCGGCGGCTTCCTCCTGATCCGCCGCCGGCGGGCCGAGGCGACGCTGATGTGACACCGGCCTGACCACGGCCTCCGAGGGAGCAGGGCTCCCGGGCACCGCGACGAAGCCGCACGGCTTCGACCCGGCGCCCGGGGGCCGCGCCCGCAGTAGCCGGGACGTGGAGGGGACGCCCCGGGCCTTCGTGTTCCTGCCGGACACGAGCCAGGCACCTCGGGCCGAGGCCGTCGTGAACGCCGATCTGCTGGGCCCGCGCGGACATCGCGCGGGCCCAGTCGTCGGTGCGGCCGGCCTGCGGGACGTCCGCCTCCGGCGCGCGGGTATCGCGACGGCGGCGCCCCGGCCGTCACCCACAGCCGCGGAAGATCGTTCTCAGCCCGGGTTCGCAAGCCCCCCCCGGCCCGTCCGGGCCGAACAGCGGCACCACAACAGGAAGAACAGATGCCCCGCTTCAGCGTCATCGTCCCCGTCTTCAAGGTCCAGGGTTATCTCCGCGAGTGCATGGACTCGCTGCTCGGGCAGTCGTACACCGACTTCGAGGTGATCGCCGTGGACGACCGCTCGCCGGACGGCAGCGGCGCGATCCTGGACGAGTACGCGGCCCGCGACCCACGCGTGACCGTGCTGCACCTGCCCGAGAACGTCGGCCTCGGCCGCGCCCGCAACGCCGGACTGCCCCACGCCACCGGCGACTACCTGCTGTTCCTCGACAGCGACGACACCCTCACACCCGGCGCCCTCGCCGCCATGGCCGACCGGCTCGCCGAGACCGACGACCCCGACGTCCTGGTCTTCGACTACGCCCGCACCTACTGGTGGGGCGGCACCCGGCGCAACGCCCTCGCCCACGTGCTGACCCAGGCCGGCGACGGCACCTTCACCGTGGCCGGACACCCCCGCATCCTCGACCTGCTGATGGTGGTGTGGAACAAGGCGTACCGCCGCGCGTACGTGGCCGGGCACGACTTCCGCTTCCCGCCCGGCTACTACGAGGACACCCCCTGGACCTTCCCCGTGATGCTCAGCGCCGGACGCATCGCCGTACTCGACCGGATCTGCCTGAACTACCGCCAGCGCCGCCAGGGCAACATCCTGTCCACCACCAGCCGCAAGCACTTCGACATCCACGACCAGTACGAGCGGGTCTTCGCATACGTCGACCAGCACCCCGAACTCACCGCCTGGCGGCCGTTCCTGCACCGCAAGATGGGCGAACACTGCCTCGACATCCTCGCCAAACCCGACCGGCTGCCCCCCGCCGACAAAGCCGAGTTCTTCCGGCGCACGGCCGAACTGTTCCGCCGCCACACCCCCGAGGGGGCGACCGTCCCGGCGGGGCTGCGGGTGCTGGAGAGCGGTTACGCGGCCTACCTGGTCAAGCGGCGGGCCCTGCGGGCGGAGCGTGGCCTGGGGCGGGGGATGCGGCAGGTACGGCGGGCGGCCACGCGGAGAACCCGGCGGACCTGGTCGGCGCTGACCGCGCGCCGTGGCCTGGATCCGGGGCTCGCCGTGTACTCGGCGTTCTCGCACCGCGGGGTGCTCGGCGACCCGGCCGCCGTCTACTACAAGGCGCGGGAGATCGCCCCGCACATCCGCGGAGTGTGGGTGGTGCGCAGCCGGGCGCGGGCGAAGCAGTTGCCCGCTGACGTCGAGTACGTGGTGCTCGACTCCCCCGAGTACCGCAAGGTCGTCGCCCGGGCCACCTTCTTCGTGAACAACGTCAACTGGCCCGGCACGCTGGTCAAACGGCCCGGCAGCGTGCACATCCACACCCACCAGGGCACCCCGCTCAAGCACATGGGCGCCGACCTGCTCTCCAAACCCGGTGCCCGGCACGGCTTCAGCGTGCCGCAGATGCTGCGCCGGGCCGACCGCTGGGACCACAGCCTGGTCGCCAACCGCCACTCCGAACTGGTCTGGGAGCGCGCCTACCCCTGCCACTTCACCTCGGCACGCACCGGCAGCCCACGCAACGACATCCTCGTCCGCACCGCCCTCGACCCCGCCGGCACCCCGGCCGGGGAAGCCTTCCGCACCCGGCACTCCATCCCCGCCCACCACCGGATCGTGCTCTACGCCCCCACCCGCCGCGACTACCGCCGCGGCGGCCACATCGACCGCATCGACCTCGCCCGGTTCGCCACCGACCTCGGCGACGACCACACCCTCGTCGTACGCCTGCACCCCTCACTCGCCACCGGCCCCGCCCGCGGACTCGGCCTCACCGAACTG
>NZ_JBIWKB010000100.1:0-18848 GCF_044765425.1 Streptomyces sp. NPDC102462
GGACGGGGTGGGGGCGGCCGGGGGGTTGGGTGTCCCCCCTGGGTGGTGCGCGTGGGGGGCCCCGGGGGGGGGGGGGGCCGCGCCGGGGGGGGGGGGGGGCGGGGGGGGGGCCGGGGGGGTGGCCCCGCACCCCGCTCGGTATCGGCGGTGGCTGCGGTGGCTTGACGGCCGGATCGTGGGTGGTGTCACCGTCCGCTTGGGCCACCGCCCGTTGACTGTCTCTTGGGGCCGAGCCGTGTCGCGGTGGCTCGGTGGCCGGGCCGTGGGCGGCAGCACCGCCCGCTTGGGCCACCGCCCGGCGACCGTTTCTCGGGGTCGAGCCGTGTCGCGGTGGCTCGGTGGCCGTACCGCTGACGATGGCACCGGCCGCTCGGGGCACGTCCGTTGGCCGTCTCCCGAGGCGCGTTCTCATGGCGAACCCGGCCGCGGACGTATCGGGGGGATCTCCAGCACCTCCACCGTGTTCGGGCCCGCGGTGTAGTAGGCCCTGAGCACCCCCGCCTGCGCCAGCTTGTCGACACACCGGTCGCAGGGCCGCGCCAGCATGGGCACGCACGCGGCGTTGACCCGGGCCACGAACACCATGCTCACCGGAGCCCCACGGGCACGCCGGAGCGCGGCGTCCTCCGCGTGGAACGTGCTGTTGTGGTGATCGATGAGGGGCGAGTTCCGGTACTTGTTGGAACTCGCGACGACGACACGGCTGCCCGCGGCCAGCACGGCTCCCACCCGGTGGCGGCATTGTGACCGGGTGGCTTGCCGGATCGCCAGGCGGATCAAGTTCAATGGCATTCCTCGCAGTCGGAAGGTGCCCCCGTACGGCGTGGGCGGCCGTGAAGGGATCCCCCGCGGCAGAGGTGTTCGCCGGGCGGATCCGCTCAGACCGGTAAGAGATGGTTCAGTTCGTCGATCTCCCGGTACAGGCCGGCACAGGTGTCGCAGTCGCCGAGGTGCGTCATGACCTCTTCCGAACCGCATGCGCCGAGCCGGCCACGGGAGTACGCGGCGAGCCGGCCCACGTAGTACGAGCACCGGCTGGGATAGCTCTTGTCGTCCAGATGAACGGAGAGGTAGGCCTGCCGTAAGCCCTCCTTGGCCCGGTAGGCCAGGGCGGCGACACTGTTCGGGCTGATGCCCATGGTGTCGGCGATCGAGGCGGGCTGCTGGGACTGGACGATGGTGCACCACAGGATGGTTCGCCACCGGTCCGACAGGGAGGACAGCGCCTCCCGCACCAGCACGTGCTCATACTTGCGCAAGGCTTCGTTTCCGGCGGACGTCGCGTACTCCACCTCGTAGGCGCTCACGTCCGGCACGGGCACCTGGCGCCCCGAGTTCCGTCCCGATTCGGTCACCAGATTGCGCAGGACCCGCAGCAGGTAGCTGCGGAAGGAGGTGGAAGGACCGCCACCGGATCTGAGTGCCTGGAGCACCCGGAAGAACGCCTCGGCGACGAAGTCCTGTGCCGTGTACGCGTCACTGGTGTGCATGGCGGCCAGCCGGTAGGCGGCCCCACGGTGACGATTGAAGAGCTCGGCGAATGCTTCGGTGTCGCCGCTTCGAACTAATTGGGTCAACTCCTGGTCGTTGAACTTTTCTGGCGCAGGATCGGCATTCTGCTGGCCCGGTTGGCCGGCGGACGGTGCGTAGTGTCCGGCCGAAGAAGACAAGGCGGCTCCTGGATGAGGGATCATCGCGAGCGAGTTCCAGAGGTCGGATCCACGATCGGCGGGTCGGCTGCTCGATGCGGAACCGCGCACCGAGCAGCGCCGGCGCACAGCTGTCGCGTACGCCGCCGATGCGCCGTCCGAGCCTGAAGTGGGGACAGATTTGACTCAGGGCATCGGCGCAGAGGCTCCCGTGATCGCGTGAGGGATTGTCACCCCTTTATAGAGCCTTCAGATCATCCCAGATCCACCTACGCCACGCTTTCGGCGGAAGATTCGTCTTTCAGGCCCATGGAATATCGGATCATCCGACCGGATGATATGCCTGCTGTCCTGGTGCGGTGCGCCGGCGATCGCATGCCGCAGAATGGGTGATTGGTCGAATTGGTTCGAGTATTGCCGGGGTTTGGACCGCCCCGACGTGAAAAGTGAGTCCACATGGATCACTTCGACGACATGGATCACCGGATCCTTGCCGCGTTTCGTGCCCGTGGCGCCGACCCGCGCCTCGGGTCTGCCGCGCGCGGACTGTCCCTGGCCGGTGAACACGCCGCGCTCTGGCTTGCGGTGGGGCTGGCCGGGGCCGCCGCGGACCGGCCGCGGCGGACCGCGTGGATGCGCGGGACGGCGCTGGTCGCGGGCGCGCACCTGGCGAGCATGGGGGTGAAGCGGGTGGTGCGTCGTGCCCGTCCCGCGCACACGGAGCCGTTGGTGCGCACGGCGGGCCGGCACTCCTTTCCGAGTTCGCACGCGGCGTCCGCTGCGGCCGCCGCCGTGGCCTTCGGGGCGCTGGGGGTGCCGGGGCTGGCGCCGGTGGCGGCCGCGATGTGTCTGTCCCGGCTGGTCGTGGGTGTCCACTACCCGTCCGACGTCGCCGCGGGCGCGGCCCTGGGCGCGCTCACGGCCCGCGCCGGAACGCGCTGGATGCGGGGGCAGGCCCGTGACTGAGACGGCGCAGCTCGAACACCGCACGCACAGTCCGCGGCCCGAACACCCGGCGCCGGGCGGCCTCTTACGCGGGATCGTCAGAACCGCGCGCCCCCGGCAGTGGGTCAAGAACGTCCTGGTGGTCGCCGCCCCGGTCGCCGCAGGACAGTTCCTCTCGGTCCACGCCGTGGTCCAACTCTCCCTCGTCTTCGTACTGTTCACGGCGTCTGCCGCTGCGGTCTATCTGCTCAACGACGCCCGCGACGTCGAGGCCGACCGCGCGCATCCCACCAAGTGCCGCCGTCCGGTCGCCGCCGGGGACGTGCCGGTGCCGGTGGCGTACGCGGCAGGGGGCGCCCTCGCGGTCGTAGCGCCCCTGGCCGCGGCCTGGCTGACCACGCCGGCCGTCGCGGGGCTGCTCGCGGCGTATCTCGTGATGCAGTGGGCGTACTCCGTCAGTCTCAAGCATGTGCTGGTCGTCGATCTGGTGGTGGTCACGACGGGCTTCCTGATGCGCGCGATGATCGGCGGCATCGCGCTCGGGATCCCGCTGTCGCGCTGGTTCCTGATCACCACCGGTTTCGGGGCGCTGTTCATGGTGTCGGCGAAGCGGTACTCCGAGGCGCTTCAGATGGCCGGGAAGGCCGGCGCCACGCGGGCGCTGCTGAGCGAGTACACGACGGGCTATCTGCGCTTCGTGTGGCAGCTGGCCGCCTCGGTCGCCGTCCTCGGCTACTGCATGTGGACCCTGGAGGACGGCGCCGCGCACACGGGCGTGCTGCCGTGGCGGCAGCTGTCGATGGCCGCCTTCATCCTCGCGGTGCTCAGATACGCCGTCTTCGCCGATCGCGGCACCGCGGGTGAGCCCGAGGAGGTGGTCCTGCGGGACCGGGCCCTGGCCCTGATCGGACTGGCGTGGCTGGTGCTGTACGGCCTGGCGGTGGCCCCTTGGTGAGCCGGCGTGAGCTGCTGGGCTTCGCCGGGGTCGGTCTGCTCGGGTACGCCGTCGACCTGGCGCTGTTCCTGTGGCTGGGCGGGCCCGCCGGCCTCGGCCCGCTGACCGCGAAGGCGCTGTCCTTCGCGGCGGGTTGCACGGTCGCCTACGTCGGCAACACGCTCGGTACCTACCGGCACACGGGGACCAGGGGCCTGCGCTCGTACGCCGTCTTCCTGGCGGTGTACGTGGCCGGTGCCCTCGTCCAGCTGCTGTGTCTCGCCGTCAGCCACTACGGCCTGGGCCTGACCTCGCAGCGTGCCGACACCGTCTCGGGCGCCGGGATCGGCATGGCGCTGGCGACCGTCCTGCGCTTCTGGGGCGTACGGGCCCTGGTCTTCGGTGGCGCGGGCGGAACACACACATTGGACGCCCCGCCGGGCGACGCGGAGGTGGTGGAAACCGCGAGGTACGGCTCGGTCGGACCGTAGCTGAAAACCCCGTCGAACGCCCTTCGAATTCGCTGGGAAAATGTTCGAGGAATTCGGTCGGGCGGCAGGTGAATAGCGGAGGGTCGTCGATGTGGCGGCAGCGAAACGCGTGATAGTCTCGGCGAGTCAAATCCGGGTGGTACTCGTTTCCTCCGGAGAGGCGGCTCCGTGCTGCCGGAACAGGGTGTCCGCGAATGTGATGCGCCAGATGTGTCTTCATGTCTGCCGTATGTGATTCAGGTGCCCTGAAGAATAATTGACACCCCATAAAGAGCTGACTGATTGCTGGACGGACAACCCGGTACGGGTTCTTTTCAGCTGTGTCGGTCGGCGGACTGAGTTTCCCGGTCCAGTGAGTGGAGAGGGCTGAGCCGGGAACAGGAGTGGTGCTTTGCTCCGAGAGCACCACTCCGCCGCCAGTAGCCCGGAGTTGCCCATGTCTCCGGGCTACTGGCATGTCGGCTGTTCCCGGACCGGTGTGTGGGGCCTTCTGCCCGCGCCGATGGACAGCGGCCACCTGCCGCAGGCAGAGGGAACAGTGGAACAACGGGAACGTGCGAGGTCAGGCAGGTGCGACCCGGCCGTCCCACGCTCTCTACCCGAGGCCCGCGAAGGGAACGCCGGGCCGGCGGCCGGGACCTGACGGGGCGTGGCGCCCCGGGTCATCGGTCCGCGGCCTTCCGGCGCCACCGATCGGGGGCGCCGGAAGCCGTCAGGCCTCGCCCAGCAGGGCGGCCAGCCCCCTGTCGAGAGCGGGCTCCACATCCTCGCTGCCACGGTCGACCAGCGCGTACGAACGCAGCAGGAAACGACGCAGCACAGAGGTGTCGAACTTGGCCACGGCCCTGCCCTCGGCGCCCCGGAACTCCATGATCGTGTAGGCGGGGCCGCAGGGCCAGATGTACACGTCCCCGATGCCGGCGGGCTGGTACAGGCCCTGGGCCAGCAGTTCGCGGGCGAACGTCCAGGTCATGTCCCTGTCGTCCGGGGACACCAACGACGGGAAGTCGATGTGCACCGCCAGCGGATCGGCGCGGCCGTAGCGCAGGGCCACGGGGATCAGAACCTGCTGGTTGGGCGCGGCGATCAGCCGGGCACCGGCGGCCTGCCTGAGCATGCCGTCCGTCACCGGGCTCCCCGCAAAGCCCCAGCCGGGCAGGCGCCGGCCCGCCTCCGGGGCTCGCCGGTGCGCCCGTTCATGACGCGTGAATCTGAACATGGAGATGAGGTGTGTGTCTTTCTGTGGGTACGGCACCACCGGGCGGTGCGCACGGCGGAGGGCCTGCTGATCCCCGCGGGCTGTTCCCCCTCGTCGCCATGAGCGCGGACGAGGGGTGCCCGGGTCTCGTAGGGGCTGACCTCGCGTGTTCCCGTTGTTCCGGTGTTCCCCTTGTTTGAGCGTGGCGCCTGCGCATGCGGTGCGCGTCAGTGACGGACGGGGCCCCGCTTCGGGCTGTGCAGGGCGTGCTGGGGGTGGTACCGGTAGGAGAACTGACTGACCAGCTCCTGGAAACAGGCCAGCGCGGTGAGCGGTGGAATTCCGGCGACGGCCATCATCAGCAGGGACTTCGAGGAGTTTCCGACGCAGAGCGCGACCGACCCGACGGAGGCGGTCACGATGACGGTCCAGGACCAACGGGCGGTACGGCGCTGGAGGGACGCCCGCATGATGGACAGGCCCGCCGCGAGCCAGGGCCCGTACAGCATCCACGGCCACCAGCGTGCCAGCGTCTGCGGCATGAACAAGGAGGCCACGGCGCGCAGTTGCTCGTACGAATAGGAGATGGACCAGCCCAGCATGGTCATGGCGCACACGATGATGGCCGTGAGCAGGAGGGTGGTCGGCCTGATCCTGGGCCGGCCGGCATGGCTGCGGTTCCTCGCTCGGGCCGCCCGTTGGTGGGTCGGAGCGCGGTAGGCGCCGTGCCCGGACGGGCTGGAGTAGGCGGGATCCATGCCGGATTCCATGTTCAGCATGTGAGCCAGTTCCGCGTCGAGATCCCAGCCACCTCCCGCCGTTGTCGTCTCAGGGGTGTGCTGACACCAATGCGCCTGAATCGCGTTGCACTGCTCGCAGTACGGAGCGGACGGCGCGTCGTATCCGACGTTCTGGGTGAACTGGGTGCCATAGGGATCCCACCTGTCCCGGATCTCATCCATGTGCGCCCGCATTCATCGAGTCGGGCTCCGACCTGAGGGTCCTGTCGAGCAGATTCTCCAGCAGCACCGCGCACCGCCGGAGACGGGCCCGCACTGCGGCCGGATCCAGCCACGACCCGCCGTATCCGAAGGAGTTCGGATCAACCGGTGTGGGGGGCATCCGTTTCTGACGCGCACAGACCGTTTCATTCCAAGTCACGGTCACCTAACGAGCGTCATGAGCCTCAAGACATCCAGCTTTCGAGGGACATCCTGCCGTGTTATTACCGGCTCGACAGATCAGATGTGACCAACGAACGGCCACCGCGACGGGCCGGTTGAGACGTTGGCGAGAGAGCAGCCGGATGAGGGCGGCTACGGCGCGGATCCGGCGGGCGGTCGTGATCGCCTCCCGCTTCCGGCTGGGGGTGCGGTGGGCGGTGGACCGGGCCCCTGTTTTGGGCGGGGCGCTGCCCGCCGGCGCGGATCAGCTGAGGCGTTGATGCGGGTGCTGGCGGATGCGGGGCGGATCCCGGTGCCGGGGTGGGCGTGATTGCCTGCCGTGCTTTCGGCGGGCAGCCCGTGCTGGTGTGCGGCTGTGTCGTCGTGGGTGGGGTGTCCGGTGTGGGAGGCGAAGGGCTGCCGTGGTGGGTCAGTTGAGGCGTTGGTGAGAGAGCGGCCGGATGAGGGCGGCTGCGGCGCGGATCCAGGGGCCGAGGGCGGTCGTGATCGCCTCCCGCTTCCGGCTGGGGGTGCGGTGGGCGGTGGACCGGGCCCCTGTTTTGGGCGGGGCGCTGCCCGCCGGCGCGGATCAGCTGAGGCGTTGATGCGGGTGCTGGCGGATGCGGGGCGGATCCCGGTGCCGGGGTGGGCGTGATTGCCTGCCGTGCTTTCGGCGGGCAGCCCGTGCTGGTGTGCGGCTGTGTCGTCGTGGGTGGGGTGTCCGGTGTGGGAGGCGAAGGGCTGCCGTGGTGGGTCAGTTGAGGCGTTGGTGAGAGAGCTGGCGGATGCAGGGGCGGAATCGGTGCCGGGGCCTGGGGGGCCGCTGTCTGTTTCATCGAGGTGGGACCGCGACCCCGGGCAGCTGCCCAGAGCTGTGAACCAGTGGTGCCCACGCCGCCCCGCACCCCGGCCGTCGGAAGGCGCGCCCGCCCCCGCGGAGCCGGCCGGAATGGCGCGCTCGGGCCTGGCGGGCGCGGCCCGCGTCGCTGTGAGGGGTGATCGGCATGCCGGATGGGGATCGGTTGCGTACCGCAGTGGGCTATGCGGCTGGCCGCGGAGATGTGGACACTCTGAATGCGCTGTTGGCTGAAAGTGCCGATCCGGGGGTCTGCCGATGCCGAGGGCTGGGCCCAGTTGCCCATGGCGCTGCCTTGCGGGGGCCGAGGGCGGCCCAGCCCGGGCAGCCCATGTCCCTCGGTACGGCCGGTGGCAGGGCCCCGATCGAGACCGGTCGCTCGACCATGACCAGCCGTGGCTGTTGAGGCGCCGGTGCCGATACCGCGGGTACGGGGCGGTGTGGTGGGCAGCACGGGCCGTGCGTCAGTTGACGCGCTGGTGGGGGTGTCGGTGGACGCGGATACGGATCTCGGTGTTGAGCTGCCGCGGGGCTACCGCCTCCCGCGCTTCCGGCAGGGTGTGCGTACTGATGTGCGACAGTACCGCCGCGGGTGAGGCATCCGGGGCCAGAACGAGATGCATACGGACCCGGAGCCGGCCGGGCCGGCCGAGGAGACGGACACGTACCTGCGTCACCCCGGGCACGGACCGCGTGCTTCGTGCCACGGCCCGGGTGAGGGCGGCACCGTCGAGGGTGAGCCCGTCACCGTACAGCGGCAGGGCGCGCACACGACCGCTGCGGACCTGGAGGACGCACCACCCCAGACACAGCAGCAGCGCGGCGGCGAGCGCCGTCACCACCACCGGCGCCCACCAACCGTGCTCGCGCCAGCGGGCGAGCGCGTCACGGTCCACCCAGACCGTTCCGGAGGCGGCCACGGGCCACCAGGACGGCATCCGGTCGTGACCGACGACTTCGGGGACCCCGAGCGTGATCCCCGCCGCCGCCAGGGGAAGGCCGGCGCAGACCAGCACGGCCCTGTTGACGCCGCTGCGCAGCCGGTTCACGACACACCGCTCCCCGGCCGCGGCGGGCTCCCCGGGCTCACACGGTCGTGCCGTCCAGGATCGTGCCAATCCGGCGCGGTACGTACCCGCACCCGCGGGCGGGGCGTACGGCCCAACCCGCACGCGCCGAGGGCCTGGTCGACGGTGGTCACCACCTGCCGGTGCGCGACCTCCCGGTCACCGAACTCGACGGCGGCCCGGATCCGCGCCCGCCGACGCCTGACCCGAACCCGCACCTGGGAGATCCCGGACACGTCCGACACGGCGTCACGCACCACCGCCTGCGCCGCCGACCGGTCGAGCGTCGCACGCACACTCCCGTCGGCGGTGCGCATCGCGAGCGAGCGACGCCGGCCGGGTGCCACCGCGAGCAGCACCATCGCGACGCCGAGCACGGTCATGGCGGCGCTCAGCGCCACCGGGAAGCCGCCGGGGCCGTGGTTGGACAGCCAGGTGAGCGCACGCGACCGCCAGGGCGCCGCGGTACGCCCCGCCAGCCGCACGCACAGGACGTCGTACAGCAACGTCGCGCAGGCCGACAGGCCCACGAGCGCCGCCAGCGCCGCGGGCACTCGCCGCTCCGACCACGGGCGCCGCGCCGGACCGCCGGCCGTGTCGGGCGTGGCCAGGGTCGCCGGTCCGCCCGGCAGGGCCCCGGCAGACGGGGTCAGAGCGCGCACCCTGACCCGGGGGCGCGCGACCGCGAGTCCGGTGAGCGCGGCCGTGCGGCGCGCCACATGCCGCCGCACCCGGTGGCCGGACTTCGCGATACCGGCCCGGTAGGGGAGCGTGAGAGCGACCGACACCGTGGCCCGGCCACCGCGCGTCCCCACCTTCGCGTTGACGGCCCCGACGTCTCCCGGGGGCAACGCTTCGCGCGCGGCATGCTCGGCGATGCGACGCACCGCTCGGTCACTGACGACGGTCCGCCCACGCTCCCCGGCCCCGACAAGGCCCGCCCCGGCCTTCCCTGCACCCGCCCCGACCCCAACCATGCCGACCCCGGCCGTGACCGCGCCCGCCCCGGCCGTATCGGAGCCGTTCCCGGCCATGCCTGTGCCCGCCTCGGTGCTGTGCGTCCCGGCCGTACCTGAGCCCGCCCCGGCGGCACCCGAGCCCACCCCGGCCGCGCCCGCGCCCGCCCCTGCCATATCCGTGCTCGCCCCTGCCCTATCTGCGCCCGCCCCGGCCGTATCCGAGTCCGTTCCGGCCGTATCCGAGCCCGTCATAGCCGCACCCGTGCGCGCCCCCGCCGTATCCGAGCCCACCCCAGCCGCACCCGAGCCCATTCCGGCTCCGTCCGAACCCGGGCCCGGCGTGCCCGAGTTGGTTTCCGGCGTGGTCATCGGGGCCTGCCCGGGCCGTGGTCGTCGTGTTCGGCGTCACGGGACCCGAAGAACTCCGGCCGAACGGTCCCCGTGTCGAGGAAACGGCCCGCGATCCAACCGACCGCCCCCATCCCGGCGACCAGCAGGAACGCCCTGAACCCACCGAACCAGCCCGCGTAGCCGAGGGCCATGCCCACCAACAACCCTGTCTCGGCTCTGCTCATCGCGCCGCCCGCCTCCGTCCGTCTCCTCGGCCTCCTCGGCGCCCCGCCCGGCCCGGCCCGGCACCGGCGGCGCACCCTGCCCGTACGGGCCCGTCACTCCACACGTGCGTCCGCCGCGCCGCTCGTGTCGTCGTCGGGCAGGTGCACGTCGTCGACGGCCACCTGCACCTCGACCACCTCAAGCCCCGTGATCCGCTCCACGGCGGAGATCACGTTCGCCCGTACCTCGCGCGCGACCTCGGGAATGGGCACCCCGTACTCGACGACCAGGTTCAGGTCGACGGCGGCCTGCCGTTCACCGACCTCGACCTTCACCCCGCGCCCCACGTTCGGCCGCCCGCCCGGCACCCGGTCACGGACCGCGCCGATCGTGCGGGACAGACCACCGGCGCCCATGTCGTACACGCCGGGCACCTCACGCGCCGCCATGCCCGCGATCTTGACCACCACGACGTCGGCGATGGTCGTCCTGCCCCGCTCCTCCGCGGCCCGCTTCTCGCCGCCCCGCCCGGCCGCGGCCGGCGTGGTCTCGCCGGCTCCGCCGAGCACCGCGGTCAGGCCGGGAACCGGGCCCGAACCGCCCGCACCCGCCCCTGTCGGATTGGACTCCTGTGCCGTCATCGGTGTGCCTCCTGGATCAATGTCCCTGTGCGCGGTCACCTACTTGGACACGTCTACTGACGTTTCATTACGCGATGCCCGTGATTCCCCCCTTCGTACAGGCAGCCTTCCGCTGCCGCGTAACGCGCACGGCGACGCCGTGTCATACGGCCGAGGGGAGGAGTCGGATGGGGACGGGCCGAACGAGAGGAGACCACCAGTGCCGGGGCACCGGGACAGCCCGACGGACGCCGAGGACGACGGCGAACGGCACGAGGACGCCTTATTGGCGGTACGGGCAGGAGAGGGCGACGAGGAGGCCTTCGAGATACTGGTGCGCCGCCACGGCCCCGGGCTGCTGCAACTGGCCACGCGGCTGCTCGGCAACAGGACCGAGGCGGAGGACGCCGTACAGGACGCCTTCGTCAGCGCCTGGCGCAAACTGCCGGAGTTCCGCGGCGACTCCGCGTTCGGCACGTGGATGTACCGGATCGTCACCAACCGGTGCCTGAACGTGCTGCGCGGACGGCGCCCGGTGGCCGCGCTGGACGCGGTGCCCGAACCCGCGGCACCCGAACACCAGGCGTCCCCGGCGCGGGTGGCGGAGGCGCACGCCGCCGTCGAAGCCCTGTCGCGGGCGATGGCCGTCCTGTCGCCCGAGCAACGGGTGTGCTGGGTACTCAGGGAGTTGAACGGACTACCGTACGAGGCAGTGGCCGACATGGTCGGAATCAGTCAGGAGGCGGTCCGTGGACGCGTCTTCCGCGCGCGGCGCCAGCTGACGGAGGCGATGGTCGCATGGCAATGAACGCGGACCCGAACTCCGGCTCGGCCGACGCGACCCGCGGCGAAGAGGTATCCGGGGACGAACTGCTGCCCTGCGGCCGGAAGTTGGAGGATGTGTGGCGCCAGTGGGAGCAGGGCTCCACCGACCCGCACACGCATACCTGCCCGCACTGCTCCGCCGCGCTGCACGACCTGGACCGGCTCCAGGACGTCGTACGGCGGGCGAGGGCGGAGGAGCCGCCCCAGGAGGACGCCGGAGCGCTCGTCGAGCGTGTGATGGACGTCGTACGCCTCGAACTGCGCCCCGGCCGTACGCTCCCGCTGGGCACCCTGGCGGAGGACGACTGGATCGTGGAGGCCGCGGCCGCCAAGGTGCTGCGCTCGGCGGCCGATACCGTGCCCGGTGCGCGAACCGGCAGTTGCCGGATCGCCCCGGCCGGCTCCGGCGCGGCGGCGTCCGCGCGGCGGACACGCGGGCCGGTGGCGGTGCGCGTCGAGGTCGTGGTCGCCGCGACGGTCAACCTTCAGCGGGTGGCGGAGCAGGTGCGGGAAAGGGTGTTCGGTGCGGCGGACGAACTGCTGGGCATGGAGGTCGGCTCGGTGGACGTGACCTTCACCGACGTCCTGCACGAAGGCGATCTGGCGGAGGGAGGAACGAGGTGATAACGGACGGTGTGCCCGCGGAGTTGACCGAGCGGATCGCCCAGGCGGTCGCGGACGTGCCCGGCGTGGCGTTCCTGCGGCCCGGACTGGCGGGACTGCTGCGCTCCTCCGTCGCGGCGCGCGCGACAGGGCGCCGGGCGAACCCCGAGGCGAGCCGGGCGAGGTCCGCCGTGCGGGTCGGACGCGGAAGCGCGCCGGGCACCCTGACGGTCGAGGTCAGCGTCGTCCTGCGGCGCGGCCACCGTGCCGTCGACGTGACGCGCGCGGTGCGGGCCGCGGTGCGGGCCGCGGCCGGGGACCGGTCGCCGACCCGGGTCACGGTGACGGTCACCGGCCTGGTGTGACCGCACCGACACCCCCCTTGTCCTGCCCGCCCCAACGAACGAGCAGGGCAGGGCCGTTCACCACGGAGGTCGCGAGCGGAGCCGAGAACTCGGCCGTACGCGCCCCCCCGGCGGTCGCGAGCCATGCGACAGCGGCCGTGCCGGCGGTACCACCTGCACCGCACGTACCGCCGCACGGCAGGTGCCGCCTGCACCGCAATTCCGCACGGCCACCGCCGGCCCGCGCCGACCAGGACGACGCCTGCGGCTTCCGTTGAACACCCGGTCCCGCAGACCCACCCCTGAAGGACCTGAGGATTACAGCGCGTTGGGGCGCCGCACCCCTGCCGGGACGCCCAGTGCGGGCTGCGGCCCGCGGCCGGTTCCACCGCGCCGCTTCGCCGTGGTGCTGGGCCTCCTACGAGGGGGTACGTGCCGCCGGCAGGCGGGCTCGGACGAACTTGCCCTGGCCGTCCGGGGCGGGCCGCCAGCTCACCTCGGCGCCCAGGAGCCGTGCCTCCCGCAGCCCGTTGCCCAGCACTCCGGCGATGGCGGCCGCGCTGTTCCGGAAGTCGGGGCGCGGATCCCCCACCTCCACCAGCAGCCCGTCGGACTCGCTCAGCGTCAGCCGTACCCGCATGCGCGCGTCCGCGTCGCCGGCGGGTTGGGCGTGTACGACGGCGTTGTAGGCGAGCCGGGCGAGGACATCGCCCGCGACAACGATGTCACCGGGCCAGCTCCGTAAGGTCAGATAGCCGCGGGCCGCCTCCCGTGCCTGCTGCACGCTGAGCGGGTGCAACGGGTAGGAGCGGCGCCAGTGCGCACCGACCGGCCAGCGCAGTGCACGGCGGAAGGCGGCGCCCTCCAGCGCCCGGACGGGCCGCAGCGGCAGCCTCGCGTGCCCGGCACGGGGGTACGCGCACACCGCGAAGGCGGGCAGCCCCAACAGCCAGCTGTGCAGCACGTCCCGGTCTCCGGTGTGCCGCGCGACCACACGCTCATCGGGGACGACGAGCCCCGTGGCCGCGCCGGTGCCCAGCAGATGCTGGACGGCGCGCCAGCCGGTGCGGTGCCAAAGGGGCGCGTCGAGCGGCGCCAGGTCGTACACCTTGTGCACGACGGTCCACCCCTGCCGGATGGCGAACTCCCGCAGCCCCATGAGCGCTTGAGTTGCGGCCCGGGAATCCGGGCTGCTTGTGTAGAGCGCGACGTGCGCCCGGTCAGGGACGGTGCCGACCAGCTCTCGCTGTGGCACGGGGGTGGTCGAGGCGGCACGTGTCATCGCGTGGACTCCAGGGACTAACAGATGTTCGAACTGTGCAGGGGCGGTACGAAGAGGGTGCGGACGCGCGGCACCGCGGCCGTCCGGAGCCGGGACGCCGACGCGCCCCCGGACCCCTGACCCGGGTGCCCGGCCGGCCGCGGCGCACGCCGAGTGCGAAGGCGCGGTCACGGCCCCCGCGATCCACGCGTCCACGTATCCCCTCCGCATATGCCCGGTGACTTAACGCAGTTCTAATGCATTAGCTCGTCGGCCGGGGTTCAAACGCCACACTTTGCAGACCGCCAACCGAGTACGGAGTCTTCACATGGGGCACGATGACCCGCCGCGACACCAGGTGGTCGCCGACGACCTGCGCCGTCGCCTCGCCCGCGGCGACTGGCCCGTCGGCGCGAAACTTCCCTCCCGCGCCCGCATGGCCGAGGAGTACGGGGTCAACCCCAACGTCATGCAGAAGGCACAGGAGCGCCTGATCATCGAGGGCTACCTGGAAGGACGCGCCGGTTCCGGCACCTACGTGGCCAGGCCCCGTGAGCGCCGCCGCATGATCCGTTCCCGGCCCCGTAAGCCGGCCGGCGGCGTCACCTTCACGGGCGGCATGGCCGAGCCGGACCACGTCGGCGTGTGGCAGGCACGATCCCAGGTACGCACGGCCGCGCCCGACCACATCGCCCGGCGGCTCGGTATCGCGCCCGGCGACCCGTGCGTACGCACCGGCTACGAATTCATCGCGGACGCCCTGACCTCCCAGTTCGCCGTCAGCTGGGAACCCGCGCCCGCGGTCATGAGACCCACGGTGCCGTCGCAGCGGCGGCCCGACACGAGCGGGGCCGTGGCCGGGCGGCTCCGTGCGAAGGGCATCGACATCGTCACCGCGGTCGAGGTGCCGCGCCCGGCCCGCGCCACCCGGGAACAGGCCGACCTGCTCGGCATCGGCCTCGGCGATCTGATCCTCGTCATCGAGCGGACGTACTACGACAGCGACGGCCGCGCGGTGGAGACGACCGACCTCGTCGTCCCCGACGTGCGCTGGGAAGTGGCCTACGAACTCGCCGTCGCCGGACCCGAGTCCCGCTGACCGCGGGCCGCACCGGCCGGGGTCGGACCGCCCGGGGCCGGACGGGCGGGGGTCGCACCGAGGCATGACAGGGCCTCCCGGCCGCTCGGGGGATGCGGGGCGGAGGCCGTACGGGAGGCCCTGGTACCGCAGTTGTACGCGTTCTCCGCGCGATGTCCAACTCGCTGCCACGATCGTGTGCACACCTCGCGCACACGTACGGAAACCGTGGCAAGGGGGCGTGTCAGCGGACGGGGCCGGATCGCACGGTCAGTGCAGGAACCGGTCCACCGCCGCCACGACGGGCCGCCGCTTCAGCACGGGCCCAGGACCGAGGATCACGCCGTGGCTGATCGTGACGCTCACCGGGCCGATGTCGTACGCGCCGTTCTCCTCCAGCTGCTGCCGCGCCTCGGCGGGGACGCAGTCCAGCCCGAGTTCGGCGGCGGCCACGCTCAGCGCGCCCATCGCGATGACAAGGGCCTCCTTCGCCCTCGGACCGCCCAGCAGGACCGTCGTGCCGCCCCCGGTGTGTCCGACCTCCACCCGGTACGTCGCGATCGCGTCGTGCAGGTACTCCTCGGCGTCCAGGCCCACGGACTCCACGACCCGCGCGACGATCCGGTACACGCTCTCGGCCGCCGCCCGCAGATCCAGTTTGGCGCCCAGTTGGTGTGCCTTCAGCCACGGGGCCGTCTTCGGGGACAGGGGTGTCGACTGGTAGACGCCCCAGCCCCGGATGTTGACCTCCAGACGGTGGGTGCTGGGGCCGTCCGAGGCGAGCCACACGTCCGTGACGCCGAGGGCGCCGAAGACGTTGTGCGTGCTCATGAACTCGATCAGCCGGGTGGCCGTCATGAGGTTCTCGTTGGACTCGGGCACCAGGTCTTTGATCAGCTCGCGAACAGCCCGCTCGTGGAACTTCACTGCTCCTCCCAACTCGTCACGCGCGAAAGGTTCGTTCGAGGCCGGACAGCCGGCGGGGGAGCCACGGCGGACGAACCGCCGTGGCCGCGCCCACACCCTCGCGACGTGTGCCCGGGCGCCCCTATACAGATGCGGCTGGGCGCCGAGCATGACGTCACCGGGCCCTGGCGGGGTGCCGGTGCGGACGGTGTGCCGGGCCGGCCGCCCCGGCCCTTCGGCTACCTCGTCGGGACGAGCGGCGGGCCGGGGTACCACTGGCCGCCGACCGCCAGGAACGGTGGCGGGGAGGCGGCCACGGAGACGCCCCCGCGGGTGCCGCGGCCGGTGAGCTGCCGGGGTACCGGGAGGGGGTGGGTGTGCAGGGGATGGGTCTGCAGGTGGTGGGCCTGCTCCAGGGGCCGTGAGGTGTGGTCCAGCGGGGCGTGGCCGTGGCAGAAGGGCGCGGAGCAGACGTCCTGCGGACCTTGCTCACCGGGGACGTACCGGAAATCCGCACGCCACTGTGCGTACAGGGCGTCGTAGATCGGGGTACGGGAGTCCGGAAGGGGGTTCATGGTTGGTCAACGCGAGAACCGGCGATCGCGATGTCTGCCGTACGGGTGCATTCCCGGCCCTTCCCGCAACAATCACCCACTCCGTCACCCCGAAAACCGCCTGGGTCCGGGCCGACCTGGACAGCGGAGAGGAAGCCCGAGTTGGCGACGGCCGGCCCCCTTGGCCGGCACACGGTCGGGCGGCCCGCCGCCTGCTGGCACTCCCGGCACCGCGGGCGTTCGAGCCGTGCCCGGGCTCGGTGTACGTGAGTCGATGCCGCGCGCCGGGACGGCGGCGCGGTCCGCGGTGCGGGCGGAGGCTCGGCAGGAGTGCGCGGTACGGCGCTGCGCTGCGCGCTGTCGCGGGAGCTGGTGTCGGGGTGGCAGGCGTCGTCCGCCGGGATGCCCGGCGCCGCGGCGGGTCCGGGGTGCGATGTGCTCTGGTCGCCCGACACGGATGCCTGATACGGGCGTTCGTGCCGCGCCCGCGCGCGGTGTACGTGAATCGATGCCGCACGCCGGGACGGCGGCGCGGTCGGTCGGGTGGGCGGTGGCCGGGGCAGGGGGCGTGGCAGGGCGGCAGGTGTCGCCTGCCACCGAGCCCGAGCCCGAGCCCCTGCCGATCGCCGTCGCCGCACGATGCCACTACGGCCGCCCCGGCCACGTCGCCCGGCCACGTTGCTGGGCCGCTCCGGCCGGCCAAGTCGCCCCGCCGCGCCCTCCGGTCACGCTGCTCGGCGGGGCGGCGCAGCCCAGGTGGGTGCGTCGGACTGGTTTCAGCTTGTTCGGCCGTGCCGGGTGTCGCTCGGTCGCCGGGGGGGGTCAGCCGAGGATTCGGCGGCCGAGGTGGTCCAGGACTCCGCCGAGCCGGGCCGTGGCGGTGGTCAGGAGGGAGGTGGAGCGGGCGGGAGACGAGGTGTGCGGTGTGCCGGAGCCCGTCTCGGTCCGCGGGGGCGCACTGTCCGGTGTGGAGCCGGCGGCCGGGTGAGTGGCCGAGGGCACCGGCTCGGGGACGTGAACGCCGCTGTCCGGCTCGGGGAGTTGCTGCGGAGGGGGAGCGTCGTGGCCGTCGGCCGAAGGCCGCTCCGCCCCTGTCCCCGCGCCCGCGGACGGCCTCGGGGGCGTGGACGGCCCGCCCTTGACGCCTCCGGACGTGACGGTCCCGGTCGTGCGGCCGCCGGCCGGACGGACGGCGTTGCCACCCTGGCCCGTGCGCCCGGACAGCGCGGCCTCCACCACCTGCCCCGCGGGCGCGGACGGTGCGGTCCCGCCGTTCACACGACCGCCGGAGCCGGTGCCGCCGTTGTCCACGGCAGGCACCGCGGGCATGGCAGGCATGCCGGGCATCGCGGGTAGGGGCATGGCCCCGACCGTGTGCCCGGTGATGTAGACGGAGTTCCACGCCAGCACGTCGCGCAGATAGACGTCCGAGGGGTTGTAGCTGAGGATGGCCCGGCTCAGCTGCTGCGGATCGCTGAGGTCGCGGTTGTCGGCGCACAGATAGGCGGCCGCCGTCGTGGTGGCGTCGAAGATGTTGTTGGGATCGGCGTCGAGCGTCGGCCGGGTGGTGGTGCCCCAGCGTTTCCACGTCGAGGGGATGAACTGCATGGGCCCGACCGCCCGGTCCCAGGTGGTGTCGCCATCGAACTTCCCCTGGTCGGAGTCGCGCAGCGCGGCGAAGGGCCCGCCGTTGAGCACCGGCCCCAGGATCGGGGACGTCGTAAAGCCCTCACTGGTGAGGGCGCCGTTCCTCGCGTGGTTCGACTCGACCTGGCCGATCGCGGCGAGCAGCGTCCACGGCAGATGGCAGCCGGGCGTCCGGGCCGCCTGCTCGTCGGCGGCGCGCTGATAGGCCTCGAACGCCAGCGCCGGGATGTCCGAGTGCGCGGCGTCCGCCGGAACGGTGACCGGGACCGCGCCCGGACGCACCGCTTTGCCTTCCTCTTCCTCGTCGGCGGGGGCCTCCTTCGGCGCGGGCTCCGCATCGCCGAAGTCCGGGGCCGCCGGGGCGGGCGCCGGGTCGGGTTGTGCGCCGGCCGCGGGGGGATACGCCGAAAGGGTCTTGGGCGGTGAGAACGACGTGGAGATGGCTCCCACCGCGCATGCCAACGCCGTTGAGATCAGGATGATGCGCCGGGCGCGGCGGCCACGGTCCTTCCCGGCCTCCGAGGCCGCAGGCTCACCAGAAGACGAACCGGTGTCGGACATGATGAAATCCCTCCGCTCGTACGGTGTTTGCAGGCGATCGACTCACCGCGCTTGTCCCGCTGTTCTGCCTAGAGGTCGGGAATGTAGGGATATGACTCGGTGAGTCCGATATTGAGGTCAAACCTCACTCAGTCGGACTGCCCTTGCCCGCAGGTGATTTGGAGTTCGTCCCGGCCGCGGCCCGCCGCTTCGGCACGGCCCCGCTCCGGTCGTCGCATGCACGCGTCATGTCCGTGCCGACGGGGCCTCTGTCTTGTAGAGGGCGCCGCGTCGGCGGGGATCGTGCACCCGCCCGCGGCGCCCGGGAAACGCGTGACACCGGGAAGGGAGTAGACGGCCATGTACGGAGGCCCCGGCATCGGCAAGGGCATCGGAGGCGCTGTCGGGGGAGGTGGGGCACTCGCCGCGACCGGGGGACAGACGGAGATCTTCGTCGTGCTGGCCGTCGTGCTGTTCGTCGTCGGCGCCCTGCTGCTGCGGTCCTCGTCGTTGAAGCACCGCAAAAAACGCCCCTGAGCAAGAGAAAACCGGGTGGGGGGGGGGGGGGGGCCCCCCCCCCCCCCGGGGTGGGGGGGGGGGGCCCCCCGGGGCCCCCCCCCCCCCCCCCCCAGCGGCCCCCCGGGGAGCACCCC
>NZ_JBIWKB010000101.1:0-17414 GCF_044765425.1 Streptomyces sp. NPDC102462
GGTGAATCTGCCCGCGTCACCAGCCTCCAGCTCACTGACCTGCACCTTCAGCCCGGTAGGGACTCCAGAACCCCCGAATTGCGCGGAACGCAGGTGGGTTGTGGTCGCGGGATGGGGGTGTCAGATGAGGACGATGATGGCGAGGAGCGCGAGCAAGGTGATCAGCGTGGCTGCCGCGATGAGGGCGAATCGTGCGGGCGCGTAGAGGCCGGCTTCGAGTTGTTGTCCGACGGCTCGGTATCGGTAGGTGCCGTATCCGCTGATGAGCAGCCCGGCGAGGAGGAGGATGCCTCCGGAGGCGATGGCGTGGATCCCTCGGTGGGGGGCGAATTTGGCGACGGCTACTCCGAGAGCGGCCATGCTGATGCCGGTGCGCAGCCAGGCAAGGTACGTGCGTTCGTTGGCCAGATGGTCCCGGGCGCGGCTGCCGGTGTTCGGTGACGGGCCCTTGGGCGTGTCCGGGATCACGGTTCAGCTGGTTCGTTGCACTGGTGGCGGGGCCCAGGCTCCGGTGATGGCGGGCTCCTCCGGCCAGTAAAGGCGCAGGAAGAGGTTGAAGCTGCCTTCGGGCGCTGGGAGCCAGTTGCTCTCGCGTTCGGGTCCGGGGTGGTCGTGCTGGATGTGGATGTCCAGGGAACCGTCGGAGTTGGTGCGCATACCGCTGCGGTCGCCGATTGCGTAGCGGTCCAAGGGGTTGTCGACGAACAACTGGCGATCGTTCATCATCGTCAGGGACCAGAACCCCCGGGCAGGCGGAGTCTGCCCCGCATCGAAGTGCAGGACATAGCGGTTGGCGCCGTCGAGGGGCTCTCCGCTCGCGTCGGTGGTGGCGTGCGGATAGAGAGCGTCGACGTCGAGGTTGGCGCCGTATCCGACCCAGGTGACGATTGCCCGCTTGGCATAGTCAGTCCCGTAGTCGCCGAGGCCCCGGTGGATTGTCCATCCGTTGACCTGATTTCCGGGGGACTCGGCCTGGGCCATGAGATCGTGCAACACCTTGGGGCCGCGGGCAGCCGCGGCGTTCAGTGCGGCCAGCACTTCCTCCGGCGGGCTGTCGAGAGCCGCGCCGGGCGAGATCCCGAGCCGGGTCAGGCGGTCCAGGAACGCGGCGTCAGCGGGGTAGGGCGGGTTGTCGACCATGAGCTGGTTCAGGCACGCGAAATACTCGCGGCCGCTGAGATGGTCGACTTGGTCGACGGGAGCGGTGGTGGTGTCGACTTGGACCGCGACAGGGACGTCACTCGGCGGAGCGTAGGTGTCGGGATTCCCGGTCCACTGCGACAGAGGAATGAGCCGGGTGCGGTCCTGAAGACGGTGAACGGCGGGGTAGTCCGAAGGACCGCTGGTGGCGTACCGGGCGATGATCCAGTTCACGGTCGTGGGCGAGCGCAGCACCGTCACGCCCTCCGGGGCCTGCCCGGACCAGGAAGGTCCCGCCAGCAGAAACGGGCCGGCCGTCGGGCCGTGCTGGCGCTTGCCGGGGACAGCGAAGACATCGGACCAGGCGTTGAGGATCGGCACCATCCAGAACCGGTCCCCGAAGTCGGGCAGGTTGAGCACCAGCGGCTCTTCGGCGAGGTCCAGCCATGCGCTGGAGTAAAGCGTGTCGGCATTCGGGGAGACGACCTCGGTGAATGAGGCATCCGGGGGGCGGCGCATGTAGCTGAATTGGTTGACCGGAGCCTTGCGCCGATCATCGTCACGGGTCGCGACCGCTGTCATGACGTCCTTGGACACGGCCGCCGTCATCAGCGGGTACCCGTACAGCCACGCCTCCGTGGCCAACTGCTCCAGCTGCTCATCCGCCATCGGCTTCTCCTGGGCACTCGCGGGAACCCTCGCACGATCACACTAGGGAGCCCGGTCATGACCCGCACTCTCAGCGCTGGCTGCCACCAACACACGTGAACACACGTGCAAATCGTGTTCTCTGCCCGGTCTCACTCCACGAGGCAAGCCGACAGCGGTCGGGTGGGGGTGTGTGATGATGCGGGGTTGTGCGTGGTCCTGGGGTGGGGCCGGGGAGATGAGAGGGGCGGGGGACGCTTCGTGGGTGAGGGTGCGGGGTCCATATCGGACGAGGAGTGGGAGCGGTTCCTGCGGGAAGCGGAGGCCGGGGTGCCGGGCGCGCCGGAGGAGCCGTCGGCGCGGGCCCGGATGGTGGCGCGGCGGCTGCGGGAGGAGACCGGTCCGCCGGAGCCGTGGCGCGGTCAGGGACCGGCCCGGCGTCGGGGGCGCAAGGGCTGGTACGTCGTCGGTCTGCTGGCCGCGGCCGGTCTGCTGGTCGTGGCGCTGGCACCGGGCCGGCTGACCGGCTGGTTCGGGGGCGGTGACGGCGGCGGCGAAGGCTCGCCGCTCGCCGTGGAGTCGGCGCGTCCTGACCGGCCGCCGCCGACCGAAGCGGCCCGGCTCCCCACTCTGGACCAACCGTTCAAGGGCTCGCCCGCCGCACGGTGGGGGGACGGGACGGCCGGGATCGGTCTGCCCGAGGCTCGGGCGACCGGCTGGATGAGCGAGAAGCAGGTCGCGCAGGCACTCGACAGGACCAGGGACTTCCTTGCCGCGTCCAGCCTGAGTCCCGCCGTGCTGCGCGGTGAGCGGCCGGGCAGGGCGATCGCCTTGATCAATCCGCATCAGCGGGACGTGCAGGACTACTTGGCGACCGCGTTCCGCGCGCCCAGCCGCGAGAACGACCCGCTGCTGCTGTTCAGCCGGTTCGACGCGGCGCGGGTACGGCTCGTCGGGGACGTGGTCAAGACACGGGGACGGATCACGTACCGGGAGGGTGAGCGCGGTGCGGTCGAGGTGTCCACCGACGTCACGTACGTCTATCCGGTCGCACCCGCGGCGGGGGACGGCGACGAGGTCACGCGGACCATCGTGCGCCGTGAGGTCGTGATGAGCTGGGACGACCCGGCGAAGGTGGTCGTCGAGCCGGGGACGTTCTCCCTCGTCTCCTACCAGGTGGACACCACCAACGGCGGCTGCGACACCTTCACCGGTTACCTCACCCCCCGGTTCGGTACGGACCGCGCGGGCGCGGGAGACGGGCCCGAAGTGGACCCGTACGACCGGAGTACGTCGATGGACGCGCGGATGCGGGAGGCCGGCGACGCCGGGTGCGGGACCGCCTCGCGGCTGTGAGCGACCGGTACGGCCGGCCGGCGGGCGCGGAAGGGCCCGGGCGACGTAGGTCACCTGGGCCCTTGTGAAGCGATGGCTGTCGTCAGCCGCACTGGCAGGGGTTGCCCGACTGGCACCCGCAGCCGCAGCCCGAGCCGCAGCCGCACGCGCCGATGAGCGGGAGGTTCCTGATCTCGGCGGGCTGTTCGGTCTCGCGCTCCCGCGTGGGGTCGGGCATGGTGCTGGGGGATTCGGCCATGGGTCCTCCTGGAGGCCTAGAGGCTGGCGCCTGGTGCCTTTTGCCCATTCCATGCCCGTTCCCTCGGGCGCATCAACGGCGCACGGAGGCGCCCGCACATCCGGAGCGCACACGTCCGACCCCCGCGCCCCCACCACCCGAGCCAGAGCCGACCCCGACCCCACGGCCCGAACCCGGCCAAGGAGCCAGGACCGACCCCGGCCCGGTCATCCGAACCCGGCCAAAGAGCCGGGAGCACCCCTGAAGGAGCCGGGAGCGTCCCCGAACAGCCAGGTCCGGCCCCGGCCCGCTCGGCCGTACCAGCCGGGGCCGTTCGTTCCCGGCCCGACCCCCGGAGGGCTACGCTCCTTCGACCCCCGTGACCGGCTGGATGTCCGGCTGGAGTTCGTCCGCGTGCTCGCCCGTGACCAGGTACACCACGCGCTTGGCGACGGCCACCGCGTGGTCGGCGTACCGCTCGTAGTACCGGCCGAGCAGGGTGACGTCCACGGCGGTCTCGATGCCGTGCTTCCAGCGGTCGTCCATCAGGTGCTGGAACAGGGTGCGGTGCAGCAGGTCCATCTCGTCGTCGTCCTGCTCCAGCTGAAGCGCCAGGTCGACGTCCTTGGTGATGATGACCTCGGCGGCCTTCGCCATCAGCCGCTGCGCGAGCTGGCCCATCTCCAGGATGGTGGCGTGCAGGTCGTGCGGGACCGCGCGCGCCGGGAAGCGCAGCCGGGCCAGCTTCGCGACGTGCTGCGCCAGGTCGCCGGACCGCTCCAGGTCGGCCGACATGCGCAGGGACGTGACGACGATCCGCAGGTCGGTGGCCACCGGCTGCTGCCGAGCCAGCAGGGCTATCGCCCGTGCCTCAAGGTCGTGCTGGAGTTCGTCGACCTTCTGGTCGGCTTCGATCACGCTCTCGGCCAGCTTGAGGTCGGAGTCGAGGATCGCCGTCGTGGCGCGCCCGATGGCCGATCCGACCAGCCGGGCCATCTCCACCAGTCCGTCGCCGATCGAGTCCAGTTCCTCGTGGTACGCGTCCCGCATCAGGGTTCCCTCTCGTACGTGTCCTTCGGTGGGGTTTCCGGGGCCGGAGCCCGTGGTGAAACCAGGCGGTGCGGACCCCACGCTCCCACGGTCCGGCTCGTACGCGTCCGTTTGTGCCACCCCAAATGAACCAATACTGGCTCCAAGGTGAACTCTGGGCGACGAGTGTTCGAGGTCGCACTCCGACGGCTGTGGGCATGTCGTACCCCATGCCTAACCTGGATGCATGGACGTGAACGCGGCGGTCGCCGCAGCGGCAGCGATCGCCGGGGTGCTCACCGGTGTCATCGCCATGCTGGCGTTCCGCTGGAGCGAGCGGGAGCAGAAGCGCCCGACACGGACCTCCCTGCACACGGACCCGGTGCTTCCGCCGGGTGTGGACACCGTGCTGTCCGTGCTCCGCTCCTCCGCCGTCGTGCTCGACGAGGCCGACGCCGTCGTCAAGGCCAGCTCGGCCGCGTACGCCCTCGGGCTGGTGCGCGGCGGCAAACTGGCCGTGGAGCCGATGCTCCAGATGGCGCGGGACACCCGGCGCGACGGCGAGATAAGGCAGGTCGAGCTGGATCTTCCCCGGCGCGGGACCGGCCGGGGCGAGGCGCTGGCGGTGTCCGCGCGGGTGGCGCCGCTCGGCTCCAGACTGGTGCTGCTCCTGGTCGAGGACCTCACCGAGGCCCGCCGCATCGAGGCGGTGCGCCGCGACTTCGTCGCGAACGTCAGCCATGAGCTGAAGACCCCGGTCGGGGCGCTGTCCCTGCTGT
Source organism: Streptomyces sp. NPDC102462 (assembly GCF_044765425.1). NCBI lineage: Bacteria > Bacillati > Actinomycetota > Actinomycetes > Kitasatosporales > Streptomycetaceae > Streptomyces > Streptomyces sp. NPDC102462. The sequence goes on from NZ_JBIWKB010000101.1 coordinate 5,170, forward strand.
CGGAGGCCGTCATGGACGCCTCCGACGACCCGGAGGCCGTGCAGCGCTTCGCCGGCCGCATGCAGATCGAGGCGACCCGGCTGACCAACCTGGTCCAGGAGCTGATCGACCTGTCCCGGGTGCAGAACGACGACCCGCTGGAGGACGCCGAACCCGTCCGGGTCGACGAACTGGTCGCCGAGGCCATCGACCGCTGCCGCCACCAGGCCGGCACCAAGCAGATCACCATGGCCGCGGGCGGCACCGCCGACCTGCATGTCTGGGGGAACCGCGGCCAGCTCGCCGCCGCCCTCGGCAACCTTGTCGAGAACGCCGTCAACTACTCACCGGCCCGCACCCGCGTCGGCATCGCCGCCCGCCGGATCGGCGGGTCGGGCGGCGACATGATCGAACTCGCGGTGACCGATCAGGGCATCGGCATCTCGGACAAGGACAAGGAGCGCATCTTCGAGCGCTTCTACCGCGTCGACCCGGCCCGCTCCCGGGCCACCGGTGGCACCGGTCTGGGTCTCGCGATCGTCAAGCACGTGGTCGCCTCGCACGGCGGGGAGGTCACGGTGTGGAGCGCCGAAGGCCAGGGCTCCACGTTCACCCTGAGGCTGCCGGAGGCGGGTGCGGCCCGCGACCGCGCTCAGCAGCACCCCGACCTCGACGAAGAGGACGGGCAGTCCCCAACCCCCGACCCGACCGCGTACGAAACGCTTTCCGCCCCGGAGGTCCTTCCGTGACCCGAGTGCTCGTCGTCGAGGACGAGGAGTCCTTCTCCGACGCCCTGTCGTACATGCTCCGCAAGGAGGGCTTCGAGGTCGCCGTGGCGGCCACCGGGCCCGACGGACTCGACGAGTTCGAGCGCAACGGCGCCGACCTCGTCCTCCTCGACCTGATGCTGCCGGGGCTGCCCGGCACGGAGGTCTGCCGCCAGCTGCGCGGCCGCTCCAACGTCCCGGTGATCATGGTCACCGCCAAGGACAGTGAGATCGACAAGGTCGTCGGCCTGGAAATAGGAGCCGACGACTACGTCACCAAGCCGTTCTCCTCGCGCGAGCTGGTGGCCCGTATCCGGGCCGTGCTGCGCCGCCGAGGCGAGCCGGAGGAGGTCGCTCCGGCGGCCCTGGAGGCCGGCCCGGTCCGGATGGACGTCGACCGGCACGTGGTCACCGTCTCCGGCTCCAAGGTCGACCTGCCGCTCAAGGAGTTCGACCTGCTGGAGATGCTGCTGCGCAACGCCGGGCGGGTGCTGACCCGGATGCAGCTCATCGACCGCGTCTGGGGCGCCGACTACGTCGGCGACACCAAGACCCTGGACGTCCACGTCAAGCGCCTGCGCGCCAAGATCGAGCCCGACCCGGGCGCGCCGCGCTACCTGGTGACGGTCCGCGGCCTCGGCTACAAGTTCGAGCCGTAAACCTCCGCGCACACAGTGCACACAGTGAAGGGCGGCGCCCGAAAGGCGCCGCCCTTTGCCGTACGACGGTGTCAATCCCGCCGTACGGCGATGTCGTCCCGTTCCGCCGTACGGCGATGTCCTCCTGCCGTACGGCGGTGGCGTCGCGGTCGGGCCGGCGGCCTGGCCGACCCGCTCAGTGACCGGCCGGCGTGCCGGAGGCGGAGGCGGAGGCCGGGTCGCTCGCGGAGGCGTCACCCGCCGCCGCGTCGCCCGCGGAGGCCGACGGGTCCGCGGAGGTGCCGCTGTGCGACGGCTTGGCGCTGTTGCTCGCGGCGGCGCCCGGGGCCGCCGGGGCGGAGGCGGTGGCCGACGGGATCTCGCTCGGGCCCCAGGAGCTGAAGAAGCTCTCGGCGGGCACCACGAAGGCGCGCAGGCTCACATCACCGGCCTTGCTGAAGGTGAAGGTGATCTTCTGGGCGTTGCCGTCCTGGACCGCCTCGCGGCTGCTGGGCAGCACGGCGGAGGCGTTGTTCTTGCCGCCGATGATCAGCGAGCCGCCGGGCGGGATGGTGAGCGACTGACCCTTGGCGGGGGAGAGCTGGGCGGACTTGTTGGTGCCGGCGACGACGATCGACTGCAGCGTCTCGTCGGTGCTGCCGTCGTTGAAGATGGTCGCGGCGATCACCGCGGGTCCCGTGGACTGCAGCTCGGGCTGGGTCACGACGATCGCGTTCTGCACCTTGAGATCCCCGACCTTCGTGGCCGCGTTGTCCGGCTTGATCTCCAGGGTCTGGGCGTTGTTTCCGGCGCCGCATGCGGCGAGCGAGGCGATCGAGAACACGATGGCGGAGGCGGCGAGGGCGCCGCGTCGAAGGCTGCTGCTCACGGCGGCGGCAACTCCTTGAACGCAGGGGCGGCTCCCTGATAAAGCCGCCCTAAGTATCTGTCGGCGCGCTCAGGCTACCGAGCCGTTCCCGCGCGCCCGCACCCGACCCTCCCCAAGCGCCCCGCATCCCTCCCGCAGGGGTACGCGGGGGTGCGCAGGGGTACTGGGCAGGAGCAGCCTCACGCCGCACAAGTGACTCCAGAGTCACTTTGACTCCGATTGGCTCCGTGCTCGTCCGGCATTCACATAACAGGTGGCGCAAAATTTCCGTGAAGGAATGCAGGGACGCTTCGGATATTGATCACGTACCGCTCGTCCGTAGGGCTGTGATCAATTCCGGATTCGTCTCGTACCCGGCTCGGGCCGCCGAACGGAGTAGCGGAAGTCGCACGCCTGGAACCGGACAAATGGGGACGTTCGTCCAGTTGGAGGTGCCTCCAGAGGTGTGTAACGCAGGCGTTTCTCGTCGGCCGAAGAAGTGCTCCGACCTGCGAATACCAGCTTCCGGTGGCCTCGCGAAGCACGTTCCTGTCGCAGTTGTCAAGCCCCGAGATATGCCCTGACCTGCGAAAACGCCATTCAGAAGACGCCGTATCCGTGTTACCCTGGATAGCCACGGAAGGGGTACCTGTCACATGACGTTCAAGGTTGGCGACACCGTGGTCTATCCCCATCACGGGGCCGCGCTGATCGAGGCCATCGAAACTCGTCAGATCAAAGGCGTGGACAAGACCTACTTGGTGCTGAAGGTCGCCCAGGGTGACCTGACGGTGCGTGTGCCAGCGGACAATGCGGAGTTCGTCGGCGTGCGTGATGTGGTCGGTCAGGACGGGCTGGACCGGGTCTTCGAGGTGCTGCGCGCGCCGTACGCCGAGGAGCCCACGAACTGGTCGCGTCGATACAAGGCAAATCTGGAGAAGCTCGCCTCCGGCGATGTCATCAAGGTCGCGGAAGTCGTGCGTGACCTGTGGCGTCGCGAGCGCGAGCGCGGACTCTCCGCCGGTGAGAAGCGCATGCTCGCCAAGGCCCGCCAGATCCTGGTGAGCGAACTCGCCCTCGCGGAGAACACCAACGAGGACAAGGCCGAGGCCCTGCTCGACGAGGTGCTCGCGTCCTGACACGAGGCAGGCTACGCCCGCTCTGCTCAGCACAGTGAAATGCCGCGGTGCCCGATGACGATCTCCTGTCGCCGGGCGCTGCGGCATGTCCGTCCCCGCAGGCATCCGACGTCCCGGATATGCGTGTCCTGAAGGTCGTACGCCTCGGGGAAAAGCCCCCCGCGCACCGCGGGGAACCCCCGGATACTCGATGTGCCGGGCCCGGGCAGCAGGCTCGACCGGGGTCACGGAAGGGTCCGGTCAAGCCGTCGCGCCCGGCACTCTCCAGGCCATACCCACGTAGGCCGAGCACACAAACCTGACAGGAACCGATGTCTGACGTTTCGCGCCCTTCCCCCGCGCCGTCCCTCGTTGCCGCCGTGATTCCGGCCGCCGGCCGGGGCGTACGCCTCGGTCCGGGCGCTCCCAAGGCGCTTCGCGCGCTGGGCGGTACCCCCATGCTCATCCACGCGACGCGCGCGCTCGCCGCGTCCCGCGCCGTCTCCCTCGTGGTCGTCGTGGCCCCGCCGGAAGGCGCCGCCGAGGTCAAGTCGCTGCTCGACGCGTACGCGCTGCCCGGGGACACCCCCAGCGGCAGCTGGGGCAGGACGGACTTCCTGGTCGTGCCCGGCGGGGACTCGCGCCAGGAGTCCGTGCGGCTCGGCCTCGACGCGCTGCCGCCGGAGTACGGCATCGTCCTCGTGCACGACGCGGCCCGCCCGCTGGTGCCCGTGGACACGGTGGACGGCGTGATCGAGGCGGTCCGGGACGGGGCGCACGCCGTCGTGCCCGCGCTGCCCCTCGCCGACACCGTCAAGGAGGTCGAGCCCGCCGCGCGGCCGGGCGCGCCCGAACCGGTGGTGGCCACGCCCCCGCGGGCCAGGCTGCGCGCGGTGCAGACGCCGCAGGGCTTCGACCGGCAGACGCTGGTGCGGGCCCACGAGACGGTCACCGACGACGTGACCGACGACGCGAGCATGGTCGAACGGCTCGGCGAGCAGGTCGTGGTCGTGCCGGGCCACGAGGAGGCGTTCAAGGTCACCCGCCCGCTGGACCTGGTCCTCGCCGAGGCGGTCCTCGCCCGCAGGAGGCTCAACGATGGCTTCTGACGCTTCCGGAAGTGCCGGTGCCCCCGGCGCCTTTGACGCTGCGGGCACCGCCGACCGGGGGCCGGTGCTGCCCCAGGTCGGCATCGGCACCGACATCCACGCCTTCGAGGAGGGCCGCGAACTGTGGTGCGCCGGCCTGAAGTGGGAGGGCGAGGGCCCCGGCCTCGCGGGCCACTCCGACGCGGACGTCGTCGCGCACGCCGCGTGCAACGCGCTGTTCTCCGCCGCGGGCCTCGGCGACCTGGGGCAGCACTTCGGCACCGGGCGCCCCGAGTGGTCCGGCGCGTCCGGCATCACGTTGCTCACGGAGGCTGCCCGCATCGTGCGCGCCGCCGGCTTCCGCATCGGCAACGTCGCGGTGCAGGTCGTCGGGGACCGCCCGAAGATCGGCAAGCGCCGCGACGAGGCCCAGAAGATCCTCTCGGCGGCGGCCGGCGCCCCCGTCTCGGTGTCCGGCGCCACCACCGACGGCCTGGGCTTCCCGGGCCGGGACGAGGGGCTGATGGCGATCGCCACGGCACTCGTCGTGCGGGTGGATTGACGGCGTGCGAGGGTACCCGCAGAGTTACCGCATCGTCACCGCAGACCAGGAGGTACCCCGCATGTCCGCCGCCCTGTCCGACCGGCTCAAGGCCCTGCTCGACACCCCCGTCTTCATCGTGCTCGGCACGCTCCAGCCCGACGGCAGCCCGCAGCTGTCCCCTGTGTGGGTGAAGCGGGACGGCGACCAGATCCTGATCTCCACGACGGCCGACCGCCGCAAGAAGCTCAACCTCGACCGCGACCCCCGGGTGAGCGTCGTCGTGCAGGACCCCGACTCGCCCTACGAGTACGCCGAGATCCGCGGCGTCGCCGAACTGACCACCGAGGGCGGCCAGGAACTCATCGACGAACTCAGCCTGAAGTACACGGGCAAGAAGTACGCCGAGTTCAACCCCGCGTCGGCCCAGGACGCCGAGCGGGTCGTGGTCCGGATCACCCCCCGCAGGGTCGCCGGCTCCGTGTGACCCGGGACGCGTGTCCGACCCGGGGCGGACCCCGCACCATCGCGAGGAGGGGCCGGACCGGCCGCCCGACGGCACCGGGCGAGGCGGCCCGCGCCCCGCTCGGTGACCGGCCCGGGCGCTCGGGTCGTCCCGAGGGCCGAGCGGTACCGGCGCGGCGCGGTGGCGCGCGCGATGTCACGAATGCGTGGCCCTTGGGCGCAAGGGTCGCGAGGCACTGCCCCGCGCCCACTACCCTGGAGTGGTGACCATTCGCCTGTACGACACCAGCGCCCGGCAGATTCGTGACTTCACCCCGCTCAAGCCGGGTTGCGTCTCGATCTACCTGTGTGGCGCCACCGTGCAGGCGGCACCGCACATCGGGCACATCAGGTCGGGCCTCAACTTCGACATCATGCGCCGCTGGTTCGAGTACCGCGGCTACGCCGTGACCTTCATCAGGAACGTCACGGACATCGACGACAAGATCATCGCCAAGGCCCGTGAACAGGGCCGCCCGTGGTGGTCGATCGGGTACGAGAACGAGCGCGCGTTCAACGACGGCTACCAGGCGCTGGGCTGCCTGCCGCCCACGTACGAGCCGCGCGCCACCGGCCATGTGCCCGAGATGGTCGAGATGATGCAGGGACTCATCGAGCGCGGGCACGCCTACGCGGCGGACGGCAACGTCTACTTCAACGTACGGTCCTTCCCGCAGTACCTGGAGCTGTCCCGGCAGGAGCTGGACAACCTCCAGCAGCCCGCCGGCGCCGGCGAGACCGGCAAGCGGGACCCGCGCGACTTCGCCATGTGGAAGGCGGCCAAGCCCGGCGAGCCGACCTGGTCCACGCCGTGGGGGCCCGGACGCCCGGGCTGGCACCTGGAGTGCTCCGCCATGGCGCACAAGTACCTGGGTGCCGCGTTCGACATCCACGGCGGCGGCCTCGACCTGATCTTCCCGCACCACGAGAACGAGATCGCCCAGGCCAAGGCGTACGGCGACGACTTCGCCCGGTACTGGGTGCACAACGCCTGGGTGACCATGGCCGGCGACAAGATGTCCAAGTCGCTGGGCAATTCGGTGCTGGTCTCCGAGATGGTCAAGCAGTGGCGTCCGATCGTGCTGCGCTACTACCTCGGCACCCCGCACTACCGCTCGATGATCGAGTACAGCGAGGAGTCGCTGCGCGACGCCGAGTCGGCGTTCGCGCGGATCGAGGGCTTCGTGCAGCGCGTGATGGAGAAGGCCGGGGGAGTCGTCGAGCCCGCGGCCGAGGTCCCGCCCGCCTTCGCCGAGGCGATGGACGACGACCTGGGCGTCCCGCAGGCGCTCGCGGTCGTGCACACCACCGTCCGGCAGGGCAACTCCGCCCTCGCCGCCGACGACAAGGAGGCCGCCGTGGCCAGGCTCGCCGAGGTGCGGGCCATGCTCGGCGTCCTCGGCCTGGACCCGCTGGACGCGCACTGGGCCGGCGAGGCCGACCGCGGCGAGGACCTGCACGGCGTGGTCGACAGCCTGGTACGGCTCGTCCTGGACCAGCGCGAGTCCGCCCGCGCCCGCAAGGACTGGGCCACCGCGGACGCCATCCGCGACCAGCTCAACCAGACCGGCCTCGTCATCGAGGACAGCCCGCAGGGTCCCCGCTGGAGTCTCGGCCCGCGCTGAGCCCGCCGGGAACCCGGTGATCGGTGCCACCCGGCCGTCCGGGCGGCACACCGCACAGACATACGTACGACGCTTCAACAGACAGGTAGTGGGTCATGGCCGCGAACAACCGCCGCATGTCCGGCAAGAAGGGCGCGCAGGTCGGCAGCGGCGGCAAGCGGCGCCGGAGCCTGGAGGGCAAGGGACCGACCCCGCCCGCCGAGATGCGCAAGGGGCACGCCAAGCAGCGCGCCGCCGCGTCGCGCACCCGCCGCGCACAGGGCCGTCCGCCGCAGCGCCGGGGCGCCGGAAAGTCGTCGTCCGAACTGGTCGTCGGCCGCAACCCGGTCGTCGAGGCGCTGCGCGGGGGCGTGCCCGCCTCCACCCTGTACGTGCAGCAGTTCATCGACAGCGACGAGCGGGTCCGTGAGGCCCTGCAACTCGCCGCCGAGCGCGGTGGCATCAACCTCATGGAGGCGCCGCGCCCCGAACTGGACCGGATGACGGGCGGCCTCAACCACCAGGGGCTGGTTCTTCAGGTCCCGCCGTACGAGTACGCCCACCCGGAGGACCTGGTCGGCGCCGCCCACGACGCGGGTGAGGACCCGCTGATCGTGGCCCTCGACGGGGTGACCGACCCGCGCAACCTCGGTGCCGTCGTCCGCTCCGTCTCCGCCTTCGGCGGGCACGGCGTCGTCGTCCCCGAGCGCCGTGCGGCCGGCATGACCGCCGGCGCCTGGAAGACGTCCGCCGGTACGGCGGCCCGTACACCCGTCGCCCGCGCCACCAATCTGACCCGTGCCCTGGAGGCGTACAAGAAGGCCGGGATGGTCGTCGTCGGCCTCGCCGCCGACGGGGAGGCCGAACTCGGCGCCCTGGACGCCCTGGACGGCCCGGTCGTGATCGTCGTCGGCAGCGAGGGCAAGGGGCTGTCCCGACTGGTCGGCGAGACCTGCGACTTCAGGGTCCGCATCCCCATGCCGGGCGGCGCCGAGTCGCTGAACGCGGGCGTGGCGGCCGGCATCGTGCTGTACGAGGCGGCTCGCCGACGGGCCTGAACGCGCATGCGTCAGTCCACCCGTACGGGTTAATTCCGGCGTCCAGGACATGCTTGACGCGGTCCGGACAGATCCGCCGGGTCCAGGCAGTGTCCTAACTCCGCATCACTCGGTTAGATGAGTGTGGACACCAGAACACCCCGCACACCCACGGGGGACCGCTCGTCGGGATTCGACGACGCTCCCGCGCTGAGCATGGTGAAGGTGCCGAGCGATCCGGCGCAGGTCATCGTCAACCACGCGAGCTTCCGCGTGCAACTGGGTGCCTCGACATGGCGTAGCCAATACCCGCGCATCGGCGGGCAGTCGAGCGCCGCCCAGGACACCGCGCGCGTCCCCGTCGGCGGCGCCGCGGGTGGCGTGGGCCCGGCCGTGGCGCGGCGCCGGCCGGTCATCTGGAGCGGCCGCTCGGCCCCCGACGACAGCGGCGCCCACCGGCTGCTCCAGGCGGTGCGGGGCGGCAGCGTCCGCCACACCGACGAGCCGTCCCTCGACATCGCGGGCACCCAGGTCATCCCGCGGATCGACACCGACTACGGCACGTACGGCGGTTACGGCGACCACGGTGGCTATGGCGACCACGGCGGCTACCGCGGTTATGACGACCTCGACCGGACCGTCGAGACGCCCGTGGTCGGCCACCAGCGCACGCCCGGCTCCGGCGAGACCAGACTGCTGCCGCACATGCGGACCGTCGGCAGCGCGTACGACGAACCCGGCTACGCCGACGAGCGGTTCGAGGACTTCGACGAGCCGGCAGGCACGGACGACGAGCCCTCGGGCAAGCGGCAGGGCGACGACCCGGCCCGGCACGCCTACTACCCCGGCCGCCGGATGAACCTCGGCGTCGTCCTGCTCCCGCTGCGCATCTTCCTCGGCTTCATCTCCGTCTACGCCGGCATGGGCAAGCTCTGCGACCCCGTCTACTTCGACGGCGGCAAGCGCGGCTCGATGGTGAAGTGGCTCAACACCCTGCACCCGTGGGACGTCGCCGAACCGCTGCGCCAGTTCGCCCTGCAGCACCCCGTCGGCTCCGGGCTGGTCATCGCCTTCCTCCAGGTCGTCGTGGGCGTCCTGACGATCCTCGGCTGCTGGCAGCGGGTCGCCGCGGTGGTCGGCGCCGGGCTCTCGGCCGCGCTGATCGTCACCGTCAGCTGGAAGACCGTCCCCGCCTACGACGCGCCCGACATCATCTACCTCGCCGCCTGGTCCCCGCTGATCATCGCCGGCGCGCCCGTCTACTCCGTCGACGGGCGGCTCGCCGGCCGGGCCTGGCGCACCCTCGGGCCACGCTCCGACATCTGGGAGCTGCGCCGCTATGTGCTGCGCCGGGGCGCCCTCGTCACCGCGATCACCGTGGGCCTCACCCTGCTCATCGGGTCTCTCCTCGGCGGTGCCGTGCGGGACTCCAGCCGGGTGGTGGTGCCCCGACCCGGCGAGGCCCCGCGCAACAATGCGCCCGGCTCGCCGCTGCCCGACGAGTCCGGCAGCGGGCGCCCGAGCAGCCCGTCGGCCTCCAACGCGCCGAGCGGGGGTACCACGGCCGGCGCCGACCCGTCGGGGTCCGGCGCGGCGACGACCCCGGGCGCGGCCCGCTCGTCCGGCACCGCCACCGGCGGATCGCCGAGCCAGACCCAGGGCGCCGTGGGCCAGGCCCCGCCGCGGCGGACCTCGCCGGCCGGGCAGGCCCCGAGCACCAGCGCGGGCCCCAGTTCCGGCGGCACGCAGACCGGCGGCTCGGGCGGCTCCGGAGGCTCCGGGGGCTCGGGCGGTTCGCCCAGCGGCACGGGCGGTACGGGCGGGTCGGACGACGGCGGCTCCTCCACCTCGGGCCAGCCGGGCCGCCTGGTCGGCGGGCTCCTCGGCTGACCCACCCCCACAAGGGGGCCCACCCCGCACCGAAGACAGCCCCGGCCCGGAGAACCCCCACCGCAGCGGGGCCGCCCGCGGCGGTAGGGGGGCCGTGGCTGTGGGCTGAGGGACGCCGTGCCGGGGGTATCTCGTGATGGAGGGGGCGTCCCGAGGGGCCCGTGGCCGTGCGCGGGACGGAGCCCGCGCGGCACGCCGGGGCGAAGCTTGTGTTCCGAGGGCTTCCGGGCGGGCGGGGAATCCTGGGCGCGGACCTGTCCGGGCCCTTCGACGCGCGGACCTTCCCCGAACCGGCTCCTTTACGGTGCCGGGCCTCTCGGCTCGCTTCCCTCGGGGGTGCGTCTCATCCGTACGGGCGATGGGGGACCCGTGCCCTGGACTCCCCGGTGGGGCACGCCGTGCCGTAACGCAGCCGTCTTCCTGGGTTTTTGGGTGGGCGGAGCTGTTCGGTCGCTTCGGTGTGCGGCGGTGCCGGGCCGGCTCGCTTCCCTCGGGGGGTGCGTCTCATCCGTACGGGTGATGGACGCGCGGCCCCTCCCCGGGACTGTGGGTTGGAGGGGCCGTCCGGTGGGGGCTCAGGGGCTGAGGGCTGTCAGTTCCTTGGCCGCTTCTGTGAGGTCCTTCGCCGTGTCGATGGCGCGCCAGTAGGCGCCGTGGGGGATCGGGAAGCCGGCCAGGCGGCGTTCGCGGGCCAGACGCGGGAACGTGGTGCGCTCATGGTCGCCCCGCTCGGGCAGCATCGCGGCGAACTCAGACGAGAACACGTACACACCCGCGTTGATCTCGAAGGTCGACGGCGGCGCCTCGATGAAATCCGTGATGTGGCCGAAGCCGTCCGTCTTGACGGCGCCCCACGGGATGCGCGGCCGGGCCAGCGCGAGGGTCGCGACGGCGTCCCGCTCGGTGTGGAAGTCCGCCATCTCCCGCAGCGAGAAACGGGTCCAGATATCGCCGTTGGTGGCGTACCAGGGCCGGTCGGGGTGGGGAAGGTGGGCCGCCGCGTACTTCAGCCCGCCGCCGCGGCCCAGCGGCTCGGTCTCCACGACGGTGCTGACGCGGACCGGCAGATCGGCCGTGTCCAGCCACTTCTGCAGCACCTCGGCGAGGTGCCCGCAGGAGACCACCACATCCGTGACGCCCTCCTCGGCGAGCCAGGACAACTGGTGGCCGATGATCGGGGTGCCGGTGCCGGGGATCTCGACCATCGGCTTGGGCCGGTCGTCGGTGTAGGGGCGCAACCGGGAGCCCTGGCCGCCGGCCAGGACGACGGCTTGGGTGGGGCGCGACGCGGCGTTCGGATCGGTCATGCCCGAACTGTACGTGGCGCCCCACCCGTGGGGGTCCGTCGCGACCGGCTCCTTGGGCAGCCGTTACCCACTTCTCGACGGCCCCTTGCCCGGCGGCGGTGCGGCTAGCCGTGCGCGGCCAGTACGCCGGAGGCGAAGGAGGTGTCGCAGACGGGGCGGGCGTACGACTGCGCGCGTGAGGCGCCGTAGATGCGCACGGCCGCCTGGCCGAGGGCGCGGGCGATGGACGTGCAGTGCCTGGCCAGCGACGGGTGGCCGTTGACGGCCTGCTGGAGGTGGGTGAGGACCGCGCCCGGGTTCTTCTCCTGCAGTTCGGCCATCAACTGGTCGCGCAGTACGTCCTGCGGCGCGCGCTGCACGGCCCGGACGGAACCGCTCACCGAGGAGACGTCCGAGGCGGCGAGCACCGAGTCCGACGGGTTCCCCGACCAGTTGACTCGGGTGACCGCGAGGGTCCCGGAGAGCACCAGGACGACGGGCAGGACGAGGGCGAGGGTGCGGCCGATCCGGTGGGCGGGGCCCCGGCGACCGCGCCGCGTCTGTTGGGTGGTGGAGTGCTTCACGCGTGTGAGAGTAGCGCCCGGTAATGATTTGGCGACATTTAGTCACCGGTTCGAGGGACAGGGAAGTGCCCTTTCCTGGGTGGGGAGTTGACGCACACTGCTCGAAATGCACTCGTTTGCCGGGGAATTTGTCGACAACGAGAAGGGCCCCGCAGCAGCCTGCGGGGCCCTGATTCGTCAACCTGGGTGAATTACCCGGGATTGGTCCGCTCCGTGGGGAGGCCGGGCGGAGGTCAGTCGGAGAGGCGCTCGCCCGTGGAGGTCGAGAACACGTGGGTCTCGCCCGGCCGCGGCACGACGTGCACCTTCGCGCCCTTCTCGGGGACGGAGCGGCTGTTGAC
>NZ_JBIWKB010000102.1:0-16884 GCF_044765425.1 Streptomyces sp. NPDC102462
GCTCGATCAAGGACACTGCTCGTCCGATAAGTCGCTGGGATGCGGCTTGCGTTCGCTCACCCGATCACATCACCAGATCAACAATTGCGGACCGGCAGATTCCGCCCCGCCGCCACACCATCAAGCGACACCATATCCATCCAAAGACCCACGAACCGCCCACACACATGGGCGTTGGGGCGCACCTAGGGCGGTAAGCGGGGGGCGGGGTGCCAGTCGTGATCCAACTCCAGGAGCGGGGCCGGCGTTACACGGTGACGGCATCCGGTGCCGGTTCCTCGGTACCGTCGTCGAAGGTCATCTCCGGCGCGGGCCGCCGGAAGCCCTTCGTGAGGCAGGCCAGGTAGACGACGCCGATCGCCAACCACACGCCGCCGATCCTCAGCGCGACGTCACCGAGCTTGGTGAGCAGGTAGACGGAGACGCCGGCTCCGATCAGCGGCATCACCAGGTACGAGAAGAGGTTCGGGCTGCGGCCCTGCTCGCGCTCGCGGACCAGATGCGCGATCACGCAGACGTTCACCAGGGCGAAGCCGAGGAAGGCGCCGAAGTTGATGAACGAGGTGGCCGTGGTCAGGTCCAGCTTCATCGCGATGACACCGGCGACCGCGGTAAGCAGCAGGCCGAGGACCGGCGTCCCGGTCTTCGCCGACAGCGTGCCGAAGACGGCTTTAGGCAGGACGCCGTCGCGACCCATGACGTACATGAGGCGGGCGGCAGATGCCTGCAGGGCGATACAGGAGGCGATCGACCCGGCGATGGTGACGAAGTTGATGATCTCCGCGTATGTCTCGCCGCCGACCTGGACCTTCAGATGGTAGGCGGCCGCGTCCACGTCGGCGAACTTCGCGCCCGGGTGGACCAGTTGCATCACGAACGACAGCACGACGAAGATCGCACCCGCGGCGACCACGCAGCCGATGATGCCGCGCCCGATCGTCTGTGCCCCTCCCCTGGCCTCCTCGCCGAGCGTGGAGACGGCGTCGAAACCGAGGAAGGAGTAGGCGGCGATGGCGGCGGCTGCGGTGACGGCACCGAGGGAAGTGCCGGAGTTCCAGACGGAGTCGGTGACCGGGGCGGCGGAGCCGTGCTTGCCGAGGAAGACGACACAGAGCGTGGCGAAGAGGATCAGCGAGCCGACCGCGATGAACATCAGGGCTTTGTTGACGCGGTCCGCGAGCTTCATGCCGAAGACGTTGATGCCGGTGGTGAGGCCCACCGAGACGATCAGCCACACCCACTTGGGCACGTCGGGGAACTGCGCGTTGAAGTAGATCGCCGTGATCAGCCAGCCGACCATCGGGATGAAGAAGTAGTCGAGCAGCATCGCCCAGCCGGACAGGAAGCCGATGCGGCTGTCGAGCATCTTGCGAGCGTACGTGTAGACGGAACCGGAGCCCGGGACGGCGCGCGCCATCTTCGCGTACGACAGACCGGTCAGCAGCATCGCCGCGGTGGCGACGGCGAACGCGGTCGGGGCGACGCCGCCGCTGGTGGCGGCCACCACGCCGAACATCGTGACGACGATACCCGGAGAGATGTAGGCCAGGCCGAACAGGATGACGGACAAGAGGCTGAGGTCGCCCTTCAGTCGCGGGTCACCCTGCACTCTCGTGTTGTTCTCACTCATCGCGGGGGCTCCTCAGTGGCGTGGGCGGTGGCGTGGGCGGGGTTCCACGTGGCGGGGTCGATACGGCCCCCGTACAGCGGAAGTTCGAGGGCGGGGTCGCCGGGGCGGAACTGTTCCCAGATCCGGTTGAGCCCGGCGGTGCCGTAGCGGCGGACGTTGCTGACCTCGTCGAGGTCGATCACGTCGGTGAGGGTGGAGTCGCCGTCGTCGACGGTCTCGGTGCGCAGCGTGCCCTGCGGGTCGATGAGGAGGCTGCGGCCGACACCCGAGGGAGCGGCGGAGTTCACACTGGCGACGAAGACCTGGTTCGCGATGGCGTTGGCGCGGTTGAGGACGATCTCCTGCGCGCGATCGCTCGTCGAGGTGCGCACCACGTTGACCATCAACTCGGCGCCCATCCACGCCAGATGGCGGGAGATCTCCGGGAACCAGGAGTCGTAGCAGATGGAGAGCCCGATCCGGCCGACCCCGGGGAGCTCGACGACCTCGAACCGGCTGCCGGGCGTGGTCGTCTCGTACGGGCGCCACGGGCAGATCTTGCGGTACGCGGCGAGGCGTTCGCCCCGCGGTGAGTAGACCGGCGTCGTGTTGTAGACGCGGCCGTCGGTGCCGCGCTCGTAGAGGCTGCCGGGTACCAGCCAGATGTCCAGGTCGCCCGCGAGTTCGGCGAGGACCGCGTCCCGCTTTCCGTCAAGGGGCTCGGTGGCCTCCTCGGGGGCGGCCACGACGCCGGGGCCGCTCTCGCCCAGGTGCAGTTCGGGGTAGACGACGAGGGCGCCCGGCGCGCGCAGTTTCACGCGCCGCTCCACGTCGGCGGCGAAGCCCGCGAGATCGTCGGCCGGGCGGCCGGGCGCCTGGGCGAGGATCAGGGGCAGTGGGCGGGACATGCGGGGGAGCACCAGCCAATCGAGCAAGGAAGGGTACAGATAACGGAGTTGACAGTCGTCAGATGCCGGGAGTGCGCTCGGCGGCCGGGAGCTTGTGCAGCTCGTACACGGGCCAGCCGTAGACGTACTGGAAGGCGTCGGAGAAGTAGTAGTACGTCGCGCCGTTGGGCAGCATCACGATCTCGTTGCCGCTGACGCCGGACATCGACGGCACCCAGAAGTCGGTGCCGTCCGCGTACCCGTACTGGGCGAAGGCCGGGTTGGACGCCTGGTAGTGGGCGGCCCAGGTGCACTGGTTGTAGTGGAGGTGGCTCAGGCCGGAGGAGGCGCACGGCAGGCCCCGGTCGTCGGGGTCGCGCTGCAGGGCCGCGCGCAGCGAGGCGCGGTGCAGGAGCTGTTGCCCGTCTGCCCGGCCGAGGTCCACGTTCAGGAACCGGGAGATCTTCGCGGCGTCGTCGCGTGTGAAGAACAGGCCGTAGCCGCCGATCGGTTGGCCGCTCGGGCTGTTGTCGGTGCGCATGCACTGGGCGCGGAAGCCCGCGCTGAGCCCGGCGGGCCGGTACACCTCGCGGTCCATGAACTCCCACAGGTCGGCGTCGCCGCCCTCCTTGCTCTTCAGGTAGGCGGTGAGCGCGAGGGTGGCGATGTACGTGTCGGAGGTGCGGTAGTTCCAGTACGTGCCCGGCTCGGCGGAGTGCGGCCAGTCGAAGGCGAGTCGGGTCTTGGTGGCTTCTGGCTCGGCACCGATGAATTGGTCCATGCGCGTGCCGTTCTCGTCGGTCTCGTATCCGGCGCTCGTGTAGTTGCCGGTCGCCATGTCGAGCGCGTTGTCGATGGTGACGGCCGACCAGTCGCCCTGCGAGGCGGCGGCCTCGGGAACGTAGTCCTTGATCCGCAGCTTGCCGACGTCCTCGCCGTACTTCTGGGCCAGCCGCAGCCGGGCCAGGTTCGCGAAGGAGGTCTTGGCGAGCGAGTACGAGGCGAGACGCAGCGACTCTGGGAAGGCATGGACGCCGTAGCGGGTCTTCGTCTCGGCGACGTAGTTGACGCCGTCGTAGTAGACGCCGAGGAGGCTGAGGGCGCTCTCGGTGACGCCGCGACCGAAGTTGGAGGTGTCGATCCCGGCGTCGGGGCGGGTGTCAGCGAGCGCGGCGAGGGGTTTCTCCGGGATACGGCGGGCGACCTCGGCGAGGTGTGCGGCGCGGATCCGTGCGGCGTCCGCCACCGGCTTCTCGTTGTACCGGGCCGCGCGGCGCCCCCAGCGGTCGAAGCTCAGCCAGACCGAGATCTCCTGGGTGATCTGGAAGCGGACGTCGCTGACGCAGGCGCCGTCGAAGAGGAAGGTCATGACGCCGTTGAAGGTGTCGTTGGAGTGGCGGTAGCAGAGCGCGAACGGGACGGCGGCACGGTCGGCGCCGGCGTCCCCGTCCTCGTGCCAGATCCGGCCGGGACCGACGATCGCGTTCCACACCGCGTGCCCCGTGCATTGCAGGCCCTGTGTGACCGGCACCAGGTGGCTGCCGGTCTGCACGAAGGTCAGGTCCATCTGGGGCAGCGACTTGAGCGCCGCCACGTACGAGGCCTGCGAGGTCAGCCCCGCGGTGTCCTTGAGGACGGTCCAGTCGCCGCTGGCGTCCTCGGCGGCGAGGGTGAGCGTGCCGGAGAAGGTGTGGTGCGGCCGGGCGGCACCCTTGGGCATGGCGAAGGCCGAGTCGTCGACGGGCGCGGTGGCGTCGCCGTCTCGGAGCTCATCGGCGGTGAGGACGGTACGCTCGGCCGGCTGCCGCGCGCGTGGGGCGGCCCACGCCGGGACGGAGAGGGCCGCCGGAGCCAGAACTGCGGTGGTTCCGAGGAGGGTACGGCGGCTGAGGGCCACGGCGAGCGCCTTTCATCAGTGCGTCGGCCGGGCCCGACGGCCCCCTCACGGACGCGGTCGAGGCGCGCGGCGAGGCCCCCTACGCGGCGCTGGCGCGCGGCGCCGACATGGCGGTCTCCTCCTCTCCCCCGCCCAGCGGCCTGACCACCCGGACGGTGGGCCACCCACCGCTGTGGGTGTACGCGCCCGAGGACCACCCCTGGCACCGGGACACCGGCCGCACGACCGTGGACCTCGCTGAGCTTCTCGCCCAGCCGCTGCTTCTGCTGCCGGTCGCCGAGTACGGCACCCGCCGCATCCTGGACCGCGCCGCGGAGGAAGCGAACCTCGGCTACTCAGAGGTGTTCGAGACGACGACGCCGCCACTCGCGCAGGCCCTGGCCGCTGCCGGACACGGTGTCGCCGTGGCCTCGGAGGACCAGCGACACGCCATCGAGCCGCTGCGCCTGCGCGGCCCGGACGGCTCACCGCTGACGATGACACTCACCGCCGCGTGGGAGCCGACCCACTACGCCGCCGACCATCTGGCCGCGTTCGCGGAAGGGCTGGCCGCGTACTGCGAATCCGCGTACCCGCCCCACCGCTGAGCACTGCCCCGCGTCAGCCACGGTACCTGCGGTGCCGGGCCGCCACGGGCGCCGAGACCGAGGCCGGAGATCGCCACCAGCAACCAGACCACCGTGCCGCGTACCCCCGTGCCGGGCAGTTCCAGACCGGCCGGCCACGGCTGCCAGTGGCCCCGCCCGGCTCCGACACCGTCGCCGCGCATACGTCGTACCGGAGTGCGCGAAGTCAAGCCCTCGGCCAGCCCCTCACGGGAAACCCACCGAGTCGGGCGGATGGCCCACCGAAACGGTGGTCCGGGCCGCGAACGGAGCGATGCCGGTCAGATCGGGCAGCAGCGCCGCGGCATCGGCCGGCTTCGGCTCGCCGTGGCCGAGCAGCGGGTCCGGCTTCGACCCGGACCCGCCGGTCAGCCGTCGTGGAAGGGGCGCCGGCCGGCGGGGTCTTGGTGTGCGGAGGGGGAGAAAGGCTCGGACAGTGCCGCCTGGCGGAGGTGTTCGGCCAGCGCCGCGGCGGCCGGCGAGGTGCGGTCCTTGACGCCCCAGGCCAGCAGATGGTGGCGGCGGGCCCAGGGGTCCTGCAGTTCGCACACGTCGAGCGGCTGGTGGGGGTCGACGGCGCGACGCGGTACGACGGCGAGCCCGGCACCGGCGGCGACGAGGGTGACGAGGACGCCGAGGTTGGCGACGGTGGTGCGGTAGCGCACCACCGGAGCGTGCGGCCCAAGGTGCTTCTCGATCCAGCGGCGCAGCGAGGAATTGGCGTCGAGCCCGACGAGAGGGTGTTCGGCGACCTCGCTGTAGGTCAGCGCGGTCCGTCCGGCGAGGATCCCTCCGGCCTGGCCGATCACGACGAGGGAGTCGTCACCGAGAGGCTCCATGCGCAGGCCGCAGTCGCGGGCCTCGTCGTCGAGGACGACTCCCAGGTCCGCCTCGCCGTCGGCGAGCATCCGCACGGTCCAAGGAGTGCGGCTCTCGGACACCGTCACGTCGACGTCCGGGTGCACACGGAGGAACGAGACCAGGGCCCGTGGCACGAGCCGGTGCATCGCGGAGCCGCCCCCCAGCAGGGTCAGCGGAGCGGTCGGGGACCGGGTGTAGCTCGCGACGGCGCTTTCGAGCCGCGCGGTCCGGTCGAGCACGTCGCGTGCGTGGCGGGCCAGGGTCGTCCCCGCCGGCGTGGGCCGCACGCCCCGCCGGCCGCGGATCAGCAGCGTCACTCCGGCATGGTGCTCCAGCGAGCGCACCCTGGCGCTGGCCGAGGGCAGACTCAGGTGCATCCGGTGAGCGCCCGCCGTGATCGACCCCTCCGTCACGATGTGGAGAAAGAGCCGCAGGTCGTCCAAGTCATAGCGCACCCTCCTAGCCTAAGGTTCAGCCTTAGGCTGAGTACACCGATTACGCATTGCGGGCCCGCTGGTCACGGAGCGATGCTCGGCGTGTGTCCGAGCTATTTCTCGTCCTGCTGGCCGGTGTTGCCGCCGGAGTACTGAACGCCGTGGGCGGCGGCGGCACGTTCGTGGCGCTGCCCGCACTCGTCGCGTTCGGCCTGTCACCGGTGACGGCAAACACATTGTCGCGGATCGCCCTCGTGCCCGGGGCCGTGACCAGCGCATGGGTGTACCGACGTGAACTCACCCCGGTCGGGGCGACGTCCACGAAGGCACTGACCGCAATCAGCGTGATCGGTGGCGGAGTCGGTGCCGGCCTGCTACTGGCACTGCCGGCATCGTCGTTCGACGCCGCGGCGCCATGGCTGCTAGCCTTTGCCACGGTGATCCTCGCCTGCGGACGCCGCCTCTCCCAGTTGTTGAGCAGTGCGCTGGGCCGCTCGGTCCACATGAGTCCCCGAGCTGTCCTGATCGGACAGTTCTTCCTCGCCGTGTACGGCGGATACTTCGGTGGAGCCGTAGGCATCATGATGCTGGCTCTGTGGAGCATCGGCCTCGGCCTCGATGCAGCAGTCAGCAACCCGATGCGGATCGCGCAGCTCGCGGCCGTCTATCTCAGCGCGACCGCTCTGTTCCTGGTCGCCTCGGACGCACTGAGTGCTCCGCCTCTTCTCACGACCATGCTGATCGGCGCCGTGGTCGGCGGCTTCGCAGGCGCCCATCTCGCTCGCCGCCTCCCCGCCTGGCTGCTGCGGGGCGTCCTCCTGACCACCGCCGTGACCATGACCGTCCTGTATTTCCTGCGCGGCTGACCCTGCGGGGAAGCCGTGCTTGCTCATCCCCATCGTCGGGAGCTGAGGCTGACTGACATGACCGAAGGTGACACGGGAGCCACTGCACCGTACACGGATGCGGCCCGAGCGAGGCTGGTGATGGCCTACGAGGCATGCGAACTGGCCGAACTCGCACGTGCAGCCGTCCCGATCGGTGAGCAGGAGCTGAACCCCGACGGCACCAACCGTTCGCCGGGCACCGTACTGGCCGACGCAGCCCGAGTGCTCGCGGCCGCACAGCGGTTCTTCGAGGCCGCGGCCGTGTTCGAGCGGATGGGCGGTGCCGACTGGCAGCTCGTCGGCGACGTCCTGCAGGTGTCCGCGCATACCGCGCGGGTGCGCTTCGCGATGGCCGAGGCCGTCTTCCGGGAACTGCTCTGTCCCGAAGGGGCCGACGCCGCCGGTGAGGTGAGTCGGTTGCGCGCCTATATGGCCAGGGAACCGCTGGAAGTGGCCCTCGACCTCGACGACTGGGTACTGCGTCACGAGGACGGTGACAGCGGCCTGGGCACCACGCCCGTCTCCGGCGGTCTGGTCCGAACGGACCGACGAGGACGGATCGAGAAGCACTCCTCCTGACTCACTGGAAGGGAAGACGAGACGTGGACGCATCGTCATCCGACGTGGTTCGTAAGGTGATGCCCGTTTCTGGCTGAGGTGGGAGCACGGACGCTGGGGAGGCTCTGTCGGCTATTCCGCAACCAGATGACCGTCAAGGACTTCGAACAGCTCCCCGACCCGCGTCCCGTGCTGCGCACGGTTCACGTCCCGTCGCTGATCCTGCGCGGCCAGTGCGACTTCGTCAAAGCCGAGGTCACTCAGGAGTACCGCCAGACCCTGCCGGACGTGCGGCTGGTCCGTGTCCTGGGCGCGGGGCACGCCATTGCGCCTGTGCACCGCGCTCCTGCGGGCCTTCCTGCTGGACAAGCCCCTCCCGGCGCCGGAAAGTCCCGACCCGCGGGCACGCGTGGCACGACGCGAGTCGGTGGTGGTGAGAGTCGGCGGCTGCTATCCCTTCCGCGTGAACGAGCAGGTGTGATCCTCTTCCTCGAACCGCATCCCGGTGAGGGCACCGTCGGGCGATCGGGTGAAAAGGAGCGAGAAGAGGGTCCTGTCGTATTTCAGGTCGAGGGAAGGGGGCGGGGCGCCCTTCCCTCCGCGATACAGGTACCACCGGCCGCTCCCGCTGAGCCGCCGCTCGTCGTGTGGTCCCTCACCTGACGGGAATTCGGCGAACGTGAAGTGACCGTTCCTCGCCACATCGAGCGTGGCGCCGCAGTCACCCCTCCAGTGGCCGATCACGGCCGAGGACGAAACAGGTGCCAGACGTTCCTCCTGGCCGGCGCACCCGGTGACCGACCCGAGCAGGGTCGTGCACGCCACCGCCGCGACGGTCCATCTCATGGACACCTGTCTCGTCCTCCTTCACTCACTCGTTGCTGTCGGTGCTGTCCGGGCTAGAAGAAGAAACTGAACAGCCAGAGGGTAAGCGTGACTGCCCAGGACAGGTAGCCACCGCCACCGCCACCGCCACCGCCGCCTCCGTGGCCGCCACCCCCGCCGGAACTGGAGGGTCCGTAGTGGATGGTCTCCGTCCAGGTGATCGTCTGGGTCCTCTTGGACATCACTCCCTTTTTGAACAGCTCGTTGTCGAGCGGATCACCGATGTTCTTGGCCCACCATGTGCCGTAGCCGATACCGCCGAGGTGGGTGGCGGAGTTGATCGTACTTTCGTTCTTCACGGTGAAGCGGACGCGGGCCGTGCCCTCCGCCTTATCGATAGAGGTCACCTTGTACTTGAGCTTGTACGAGCCAAGGAAGGCTGCCGAGAGGTTGCTGGTGAAGTCACTGTAGAGCTTGCCGATGCTGTCCGAGATCGGACCGCCCAGGCTGTAGTTGTTGAACCCGGAGTCTCCGGCCTGCAATTTGCCGGAGCGCAGGTCCTGAGCGATCTTGGTTCGCGTCGCCTTCACATGCGCGTGCGACTTGAGTGTCTTGGTGAAGCGGCTGTTGCCCGTCAGATCACGGTGGCGTGGGCCGGTGTCGGTGGCCCATTCCCAGCCGATGCGCAGGGCGTTGGGGTCGTCTGGGGGCCCGAAGATGAAGTTGGCGATCGGGTCGGGCACGTCGACCAGGCGGTCCACGATCTTCAGGCCGTTGCCCACGCCGTGCCCCACGGTGTCGACCGCTGCCACCCACGTGGTGGCGAAGACTGCCTTGCCGGTGCTCTTGACGTCGTCCGTGAAGTCGTCCCAGGAGTACAGGCCGGTCGAGTCGGTGAGGTTGACGGGGTTGTTGCGGGCGTAGCTGTACAGGTTGAGGGTCTGGGGCTGCTCCGGTGTGGTCACCGGGTCGGTGCTGAGGAACCGGCCGAGGCTCGGGTCGTAGACGCGTGCCCCCATCAGGGACAGCCCGGTGCTGTCGTCCTCCGCCTTGCCGACGAAACCGCGGTCCGTCTCAGCCGGCAGGTTCGCCGTGGTCCCGCGCTGCTTGCCGAAGGGAGTGGTGCGCCGTCGGACCAGGACGCCGCCGACCGCTGTGATCATCAGCTGCGTGGAGGCCTGACCGTCGGAGAGCAGCCAGGTGAGCTTGCCGTTCGGGTCGGAGTCGGTGGCGGTGCGCATGGCGACGCTGCTGCCGTCCACGGCGTAGTACCGCGTCGCGCGGGTCTTGTCGGTGCGGTGGAGTTCGGTTCCCTCCAGGTAGAGGACCTTCTCCTTCGGTGTGTTGCGGACGACGGGGTTGCCGTCGGCGTCGTAGACGTAGGTGGAGACCTCGTTCCCGCTCGTCTTCTGCTGCGTCACCTTGGTGAGGTTCCCCCTCGCGTCCCAGTCCAGGACGGAGGAGACGGAGCCGACGGTGCGACCGGTCATCTGCCCGGCGTCGTTGTAGCTGTAGGTGTCGGTGCCGCCGTTGCTGCGCGTCACGCCGGTGACGGCGTGCGGGCGGGCCTGGTCGGGGGTGTAGGTCGATTCGTCGGCGCTGTAGCCGGGGTACTTGTAGTCGCTCGTGACGGCGGCTGCCGAGGCGGACGCCTTGTCGGTGACGGACTGGATGTTGCCCATCCGGTCGTACGTGTAGCTGCTCTGGTAGGGGTCGGGACCGGCGAAGTCCGACGTCGGTGTGCCGGTGCAGGTGGTGGAGGCGGTGGTCCAGGCCCCGGTGATCCTGCGTAGTTCGTCGTAGGTGAAGCACTGTTGCTGGCTGTCGGTCCCTTCCCGCAGGGCGGTGACCTGTCCACCGTTGTTGCGGGTGTAGCTGTCGTTCTGGACCGTCTTCGTGGCGCCGCCGGCGGTGGTCTCGGTGGTGATGTTCTTCAGCCAGCCGGAGCCGTTCGCGTCCTCGTACCCGAAGCGGCGCACGACGCTGGTGTCGGTCCCCGTGGTGCCCAGGCTCCGTGAGGTCAGACGGCCGATGTTGTCGTAGCCGACGTCGGCGACGTACGTGGCGAGCGGGCTGGCGACCTTGGTGGCCCGTCCGTCCTTGTAGGTCGTGGTGACGGTCTCGGCCGGCAGGCCGCCGAGCGCCGGGTAGTCCACCGCGGTGACGTGGTCGGCCAGGTCGTAGTGGTACTTCGTCTGGTAGGAGTCCGCGAGTCCGGACCCGTCGTCGGGCATCACGAAGGTCTTGGCGGTCGCCCGCCCGCGCACGTCGTATCCGTCGATCCTGGACGTGTACGGCTTGCCCGCGCCGTAGCTCGTCGCGGTGGCGAGCAGGCCCTTGCCCTGAGCGGCGGTGTCGTAGCTCTTCTCCGTCAGCACGCTTGCGCCCTGCTTGACGGTGGTGGGGCGGTTCAGGGTGTCGTAGTCGTAGGTGAGGGTGATGTTGCGCTGGTCGGTGACGGTCTGGATCTGCCCGTTGGCGTCGAAACCGGTGGTGGTCCTGCCGGTGTCCGGTTCTTCGCTGAGGACCCGCTCACCGGCCCAGTCGTAGGCGTAGTGGCTGGTGTTGCCCGCCGCGTCGTGGACGTACTTCAGCTGGCCCTTGCGGGTGTACTCGTATGTGGTGGTGAACTGCTGGGCACCGAGGTTCTCCACCACCTTGCTGGTGAGGCCGAAGGCGTCCCGGACCGTCTTGGTCGGACTGCCGACCGGCGGGAACACGGTCACTTCGTCGGCACCCTGGTACTGGGTGACCGTCTTGCCGGAAGCCTGGACCACGCCCTTGGCCTGGATCTGGGAGAGGATGGTGCGTCCCGCCCAGTCGCTCTTGAGGTCGGTGTAGGAGGGGATGGCGGCGACGGCGGGGTTGACCAGACCGGAGCCGGCGGTCCCACTGTTGTAGAACACGGCGGAGGTGCCGGCCACGTTGCCCGAGGAGTCGTAGCGGGTGACCTGGACGTCCCGTCCGGTTCCTTCGGGGGCGACGGTCTGCGTCTCGCGCTCGCGGCCGAGCCCGTCACTGTAGGAGTAGGACGCCAGGTAGGTCGTGCCCGACTGCAGCACGCGGGTCGTGGTGCGCACGGGGTCGCCGGTGGCCACCCGCGGCACACCGGTGTCCGACGATGCCACCGGAACCTGGTAGTCGAAGGTCATCGAGGCCGTTCCGTCGGGATAGTTCGCCGTCTCGGTGGGCTTGAAGACCTTCGACAGCCGTCCCACGGCGTCGTAGACGAGCTGGGTGGTGTTGCCGTTGGCGTCCACCGTCTTCCACGCCTGGCCCCAGAAACGCGACAGGTAGCGCGTCGTGGTCAGGGGGACGCCGGGGCCGGAACCGTCGGGGTCGGGGGTCGTGGTGGTGATCCCGTCCACCGGCCAGGAGGTCTGCGGCCTATAGGCGATCATGGTGGCCTGGTTCTTGCCGTCCCACGTCCTGGTCTGCCGGCCCGCCGCGTCGTACTGGGCCCTCATGGTGTGCCAGGCGGTCTCCGAGGTGTACGTGCGCACCTCGGTCACGTTGCCGTCAACCAGCGCTCTGTCGTTCTCGGCGAAGGACAGGGCCCCGTCGTAGAACGTGGTCACCCGCTTGTCCATGTGGGCTGCGGGGGCGCCGGCGGTCTCGTCGTCCGCCACGGTGCTGCAGGAGACGCTGTAGTGGCGCTCGTCGTCCTGGTACACCATCCAGCGCTTGGCGCCGTCGTCGGCGTCGGTCAGGTCGTCGGTGTTGTAGGCGCGTCCGTACTCGGTGCAGCTGTTGTCCGAGACGTTGGTCTCGCCCCAGTCGTCGACGCGCATCGGCAGGCCGAAGACGGTGGATGCCTTCTCGGCGTCGTCGTACTCGGTCTCGACGATGTGCTCGCGCCAGCCGGAGCCGTCGGCGGAGTTGGTGACCTTCTCCAGGGTGCGGACCTTGTCCTCGCGCACCATCCGGGCGTCGGGCAGGCCCGTGTACTGGGCCGTGTTGTGGGCCCAGTACTCGTGCCACTCCCGTTCCTGGGAGTCACCGTTGTGGTCGCGGCTGGAGGTCTCCAAGGTCTGTCCGGCCAGCCATGCGCTGTCGGTCCACTCTTTCGCGTCAGAGTCGGCGACCTTGACGCTCGCGGTCTTGGAGGCGTCGGTCTTGGAGGTCCGGCCGCCGTTCAGGCCGCGATAGAGCCAGTGGTAGGTGGAGTGCTTGTTCTCGTTGGCACCCGTCGTGACAAGCACCTTGCCGTAACCGCGCCAGTCCGACCACGTCTCGTCGTCGTCATCGACCAGGGGGTCGTCGGTGTAGCGCCAGCCGGGGGCTCCGTCGTACTCATAGTCGGTGATCATGGGCGGGGCGCCGTCGTTGGCCTTGCCCGGGTCCACCTGGACGCGCTTGGTGACGAACTTCTTGAACCAGCCGGTGCGTTCGGCATCCGCGCCTTCCGGGACCCACTTCTGCCAGAAGCACTCGTAGTGGTTGTCCGACTCGGAGGGCGCACCCCCTTCAGGGCAGGTACGGTCGACGGTGCCGCCTTCGTCGGTGGCGTGGCCGTACGTGGCGGTCACGGTGGAACCGGCGTCGGTGAAGATCTTGTTGACGCGCCGGAAGTTGAGCTCCCCGCTGCCGACCTTGTTGTCCTGCCACTCACCGTTGAAGTTGATGGTCGGCATGTCGATGTCATCCCCGGCGTAGCCGCGGCGCTGGATGTAGTCCAGCCAGAGCTGGTCGCCCACCGAGCCCGACGGGTTCATCAGGGCGTACTTGAACTGGTACTGCTTGACCAGGTCCCAGCCAGAGGTGTTGGTGTCGCGGACGTGGACGGTGATGTCCCACAGCATGTCGCGCTGGAAGAACGTGGGGTAGTACGTCTTGCCGGCGCAGGTCTCGCCGTCCTCCGGGCCGTCACAGATCAGGTCGACGGGCACGTCCGGGTAGGACGCGGGCTTGGCGTCGATGGTGGGACAGTCGGGGGCGACGTTGTTGAGCGGGTCCTTCTCCGTCATGCGCTCGACACAGCGGTTGACATGCTGGAAGTCGATCATGGCGGGCAACTGCGCGCCGGGGATCTGCGAGGACCAGCCGTAGTCGATCCGGGAGAGGTAGGACCCGGCGTCGTAGCCGCGCGCCTTGTCCGCCGCGGCGACCGAACGGTAGTGGTTCGTCTCCTTGTTGTAGAAGTAGGAGTTCTCCACCTCGTTGGAGGTGACGACACGGTCGAGGCTCCAGCGCCAGGCCTGCTTGCAGGGCTCGGGGTAGGAGGCGTGGCAGGGCTCGCCCTCGTCGTCGCCGATGACCGGGACGGTGAGCACGGAATTGGTCTTCTCCCGCACGTTGTCCAGGTTCAGGCGCTCGGTACGGCCCCAGCCGAAGTAGTAGCGGGTGCCGTCCTGCTTGGTGACGACCCAGTACTCGTCGGTGTTGTCCGACCCGTAGCCGCCGTTGAGCTTCTGCACCCGCCAGCCGGGATCGTCCTTGACACGGAATGACCCGGTGCCGGTGCCGTCCTGGATGAGTTCCGAGGTGACACCGTCCAACTGGATCGTGTAGACGGCTCCGTTGGGATCCGAGGTGGAGTTGGGCGAGTCCCAGCACAGGTCACCAAAGGTCTTGTGGCCGTCGTCGGCACAGTTGATGTACCGGCGTTCGATGGCGCCCACGTTGAGGTCCCAGCCCATACCGACCCATGAGGCCTGGTTGTTGGAGGCCGAGGTGCGGCCGTCCACGCTCTGGGAGTTGTACGACAGGGACAGCTCCGGCGCCATGCCCATGGGAGGCTGCGGCACCTCGATGGGCACGGAGTAGGTGAATGCGCCGGAGGACAGGGCGACGTCCCACTTGCCCGACGGTTTGACCGCGGTCGCGCGATAGTCACCCGCGTCCGACGACGAACCCGAGACGAGCGCGTAAACCGCGGGAGCCACCGCAAGGGAGCGGCCGGTGACCGCGTCCGGGAGCTTTGGGGAGCGGGGCGTCGCCGCGTCCGGGGCCGCCTGCACCGGCGCGGTCAGCTTCCCGGACCGCACGTCGTTGCGCTGCCCCGGGACGGTCCGGGCCATGCCGCACGCCTTCTTGTGCGGGGTGGTCACGGCACAGGCCGGATACTGGACCAGGCGCAGACGCGAGGCGAAGTCGCCACCGTAGGCGTGCGCGAAGCCCGAGTAGTCCAGGGTCGCGTTGACGGTACCGACGGACGGAACACCGTCCTTCCGCGTCACCTTCAGCCCCATGCCGACGCCGCCCACGGGCGCCACGGCCTTGCGGTCCAGGACCTCCACCCGGACCGAGGCCGGTGAGGTGTCGATGGGTCCGACGATCTTCTTCGGCACCGCCGTGGCCGCGGCGCCGATGGACACCACGGAGGGATTGTCGGCCGGTTCCGCCCCTGACGCCCCGTTGGTGATCATCGCCCGGGGCGCCGAGCCGACCGCGGGGACGTCGAGCGTCGCCGACTGCGATCGCGGCCAAGTCACCTTCGGGGCCCTGGCCATGCCCGGCTCCACGGGCTGCGACAGCGCCTGCCCCGTCGAACGGCCCGGAACGCTGGGCTGGCGCTCCGCAGCGATGGCCACGACGGGTGCCAGTACGACGGACGAGGCCATCCCCACCAGCAGTACCTTGACCGTCGTCAGAGCGACGGCTTTACGTCTCACACTCACAAGCCCCCCACATGTCGACGTAGACATGCCAAGATACTCGCTGTTTACTCGAAGATGATGTGAACTTGACAAAACTGCGGCAGACCGCACGCGTGCGAATGGGGGCGGTCGAGGTCAACTCCGCAATAAGGGCGCGATTTCGAGGGGTACGGTGAGGGCTGTCGCGCAGCCGCGATCTCTGTCATGAACAGCCGTCCCGAGGGTGTGAGGACGGCGTGCTCACCAACACGGGAGGGGACCCATGCGTCCTGGTGCACGCGGGAGAATCGCAGCCGAGGCCATCGCTACGGCTGCATCACTGCTGATGGTCGGGCTGTCACCGGCAACGGCCGCGGGAGCCGAGACCGGCGCAGCACCGGCCGCCACCGTCGAACAATCCGGCCCCATCTTCAACAACCCGATCGGAACGACGGCGGAGCAGAACGCCATCCGCGCCAAGATCCTGGCGTACGTCGGATCGGCCCCGGCGGATTCGTCGATCAAGGTCGCGTTGTACCACCTGTGGGACCAGGAGGTGGCGCAGGCTCTCGCCGACGCGCGCCAGCGAGGCGTCCACGTGCAGATGGTGCTGGACGAATCCACCGTCAGTTCCCGTCCCAGCGACGTCAGTTACGGCATCCTGCGGGACGCCCTTGGCACCGACACCACACAGGGATCCTTCGTCACCCTGTGTCCCGAGGGCAAGTCCTGCCTCGGCCGTCCGGAGTTCGGGGCGTCCATCAACCACAACAAGTTCTGGTTGTTCTCGCAGGTCGACGGGGCATCGGACGTCGTGCTGCAGACCTCCTCCAACATGTCGCCCTCGGCGTACAGCGCGTTCTGGAACGACGCCTATGTCGTCGCCTACAACACCGGGATCCACAATGCCTACAGCGGCTACTTCTCCGCCCTCGTCGGCAAGGACTGGGAGAACTGGCGCTACACCTCCAGTGCCTGGAGCCCGTACAAGGCCTACTTCTTTCCGTACTACCCGGGCACCGGCAACACCACCGACACCATCTGGAACACCCTCGACAACGTCACCTGCACCTACACCCAGGACGGCGCGACCAAGCACACCAAGGTCAGGGTCGCCATGTTCAAGTTCACCCGGCAGGGTGTGGCCGACAAGCTGGTCGAGCTGAAGAAGGCCGGATGCTCGGTAGAACTCGTGTACACGTCCACGGACAGCAAGGACAGCAGCGGATCCGCCGGCACCTGGGAGACGCTCCACTCGGTCTCCGGTCTCTCGCCGATCTGCTACTACGACGACCACGACAACAATCCCGCCACCGCCGCCCGCATCGTGCATAGCAAATACCTGCTGATCGATGGCAAGTACGACGGCGCGGTGAACAAGGTCCTCTGGACGGGCAGCCACAACTACAGCGGTCCGGCGCTGCGGGAGAACGATGAGGCACTGCTCAAGGTCGACGACTCGGCCGCGCACGACGCCTACGTGGCCAACTTCAACACCGTCAAGGCGGCGGCCAAGCCGGGCGTCAACGACAACACCCCGGCCTGCAAGGGCGTCGTCAGCCAGCCGGAATAGGCCGACTGCGGGTCAGGACGGCAAGGATCGGCGCGGGCCCTCCATCGCCTCGGCCTGCTCCACGAGGCGGGTCACCGGGACCTGTCCCCGAGTGGTGGACACCTCTGAGCCCGGCCCCGGCAGGGGCCGGGCAGGAGGGATCTCTTATGGTGATGAAGGTCTACTCGCCC
>NZ_JBIWKB010000103.1:0-16332 GCF_044765425.1 Streptomyces sp. NPDC102462
CCGGCTCGCCCCGGTGATGAAGGGGCCCGCCCCGTGGATGGTGTCTCCCGGCTCGCCGCCGACGGGCGTTCTCGCGCCGCTCGTCGCGCCCGCGCATCGGCCCGCCCCGCCGACGACTCGCCCCGGCCCGGCACCGCTGATGTGCGTCCTGCCCCCGGCGGGCCCGCGCCCGGCGTGCCCCGCTGCCGGCGCGGCCCGCCCCGTGGACGGCGCGTCCAGGTCCGGCGCCGCGCACGGGCGTCCTTGCCCTGTCGGGCCTCGGCGCGCCTCGCTGATGGCGTTGCCCGGCTCGCCCCGGTGATGAAGGGGCCCGCCCCGTGGACGGCGCGTCCTGGCTCGGCACCGCTGATGTGCGTCCTGCCCCTCGTCGCGCCCGCGCATCGGCCCGCTCCGCCGCCGACGACCCCGGCCCGCCCCGCCGACGGGCGTTCTCGCGCCGCTTGTCGGGCCCGCGCCTCGGCGTCTGGGCGACCTGTGTTTCGGGGGTGTGCCGTGTGGTACCCGCTCCGGGCTCGATCGCACGTGAGGGGAGCGCATCATGGCCGGACAGCGCCGTGGCGGGCCCGCCGAGGACGGGGCGCCCGTCCCCCGTGACATGCCGGACCAGCAGGCCGACGCCGGGCCCGACCGGTGGGAGGCCACACCGCGGAACCCCGCGGACGACACCGACGACAGTGCCGATGATGTTCCCGACACCGACGAGGCCGGTACGGGACGCGGTGACACGCCGTTCTCGGCGACGGTGCACCCCGACCACCCGGTACCGGAGGAGCCCTCAGACTGACGGCCGCCGCGCGACGCGGCCCGGACAGGGGGAAGCCCCGACCGCGACGGGGGAATCACGGCCGGGGCGGCCAGAGGGTGGGCGCGCACGGCGGTCGCCTCTCGGCGAAAGGCTCCACAGGGCTTCAGCCGAACGATCGTCCCTGTGGGCGGAAGATGAGGCCCGGGGACACTGTCCCGTCCGCACCCACGGTCTGTTCAACGGGCAACGACCCCTCGGTGTTCCGGCCGCGGGCCGCCCGCCACCGTGATCCGCGTCACCCCGGCGAAGCACGTACCGCTCCGTGCCCCGGGATCCGGCCCTCCCGGGTCCAGCCCAGCAGCTGCTCGGCGGACCAGGTGGTCACCACCCGCTCCGCGGGCACCCCGCACTCCTCGGCCCGCGCGCAGCCGAGGATCTGCCAGTCGAGCTGGCCGGGGGCGTGCGCGTCGGTGTCGATCGAGAACAGCACGCCCGCCTCGACGGCCGCGCGCAGCAGCCGCCGGGGCGGGTCCAGCCGCTCCGGGCGGCTGTTGATCTCCACGGCGGTGCCCGACTCGGCGCACGCGGCGAACACCGCGTCCGCGTCGAACCGGGACTCCGGCCGGCCCCGCTCGCCCCGCAGCCGCCCGGTGCAGTGGCCGAGCACGTCGGCGTGCGGACTGCGCACGGCGGCGACCATGCGGCGGGTCATCGCACGGGCGGCGTCCATCCGCAGCTTGGAGTGCACGGACACCACCACCACGTCCAGCAGCTCCAGCAGCTGGGGCTCCTGGTCCAGCGAACCGTCCTCAAGGATGTCGCACTCGATGCCGGTGAGCAGCCGGAACGGGGCCCAGGCCGCGTTCAGCGCGGCCACCGCGGCCAGCTGCTCCCGCAGCCGCTCGGGCGACAGCCCGCGGGCCACGGTCAGCCGGGGCGAATGATCGGTGAGCACCGCCCACTCGTGCCCGAGCCGCGCCGCCGTGCGCCCCATCTCCTCGATCGTGCTGCCGCCGTCCGACCAGTCGGAGTGCAGATGACAGTCGCCGCGCTGCAACTGCCGCAGCAGCCGGCCGCCCTCGGTGAGGGGCGCGCCGGCCTCGTCCCGCAGGGCGCGCAGATAGCCGGGCACCTCGCCGGCCAGCGCCTCCCGCACCACCTGGGCGGTCTTCGGGCCGACGCCCTTCAGTGACTGAAGGGTCCCGGCGGCGGCACGCTCGGCCACCTCGGCCGCGGGCA
This sequence comes from Streptomyces sp. NPDC102462, assembly GCF_044765425.1. Classification (NCBI taxonomy): domain Bacteria; kingdom Bacillati; phylum Actinomycetota; class Actinomycetes; order Kitasatosporales; family Streptomycetaceae; genus Streptomyces; species Streptomyces sp. NPDC102462. The sequence continues at coordinate 1,985 of NZ_JBIWKB010000103.1, forward strand.
GCGCGCCCAGCACCCGCGCGGCGGTACGGAAGGCGCGCACGCGGTACGTCGGTGCCAGGGACCGCTCCAGCAGGAAGGCGATCCGGTCCAGCGCCTCCACGGGATCCATCGCCACCTCCACCTCAAGGGTTGCCCAGGCGCGGCGGCGCCGCACGGCGACCCGCGGGCGTCGTGCGACGCACAGCGATCAACCGGATATATCGCCCGTATCGCTCATCTGCGAATTAGGCTCGATGACATGACCGAGATAGCGAGCCCGCACATCTCCAGACCGCGCATCCTGGTCCACGGGGTGATGCGGGGCAGGCCGGGCAACCCGCCCTTCCGTATCATGGAGGTCGACGGCCAGGTGGTCGGTGCGGCACGGACCGTGACGGACGTCCTGGAGGTCGCCGCCGCGTACGGCATCATCGTTCATGACCTGGACGATCCGGATGTGGTCCGCTGGGTCGGCGGCGACAAATTCACCTGGACGCCGCACTGAGGCCCCGCCCGCTCAGCCGACCGTCCATTTCTGGTTGGCGCCGCCCGAGCAGGTCCAGATCTGCAGCCGGGTGCCGTTGGCCGAGTTGTTGCCGGTGACGTCCAGGCACTTGTCCGCCTGCGGGTTCACGATGTCGTGCGCTGCGGACACCGCCCACTTCTGGTTGGGGCCGCCCGTGCAGTCCCACAGCTGCACCGTCGCACCGTCCGCGGTGCCGTTGCCGGTGACGTCGAGGCACTTGCCGAGCGCCCGGATGGTGCCGTCCGAGCCGACCGTCCACTGCTGGGCGGCGGTGCCGTTGCAGTCGTAGAGCTGTACGGCGGTGCCGTTGGCGGCGTTCGCGCCGGCCACGTCCACGCACTTGCCCGCCAGTCCCTTGATCGCGACGCCTGCCGCGGTGTCGCCGGTCGTCACCGACACCGAGTCCACCACCAGTTGCTGCGGGAACGCGGTGGAGCCGTCCGGGTCGCCGGGCCAGTAGCCGCCCACCGCCAGGTTCAGGATCAGGAAGAACGGCTTGTTGAACACCCATGTCCTGCCGCCGAGGTCGGCCGGGGTCCGCCGCTGGTAGACGTTGCCGTCCACGGACCAGGTGATCGAGTCCGGCGCCCAGTCGACGGCGAAGGTGTGGAAGCCGTCCGCGAACGCCTGCCCGTTCGGCAGGGTGTAGCCCGCGCCGATGCCGCCCGAGCCGGAGTAGCCGGGGCCGTGGATGGTGCCGTGCACGGTCGAGGGCTCGAAGCCGACGTTCTCCATGATGTCGATCTCGCCGGAGTCCGGCCAGTTGACCGGTGTCCCGAGCATCCAGAACGCGGGCCACATGCCCTGCCCCCGCGGGATCTTCATCCGGGCCTCGACGTGCCCGTACTGCGCGGTGAACTTCCCGGAGGTGTTCAGCCGGGCCGAGGTGTACTGGCATGTCCCGTACCAGCACTGATAGTTGGCGGGGTTCTCGCGCCGGGCGGTGATGACCAGATGGCCCTGGCCGTCCAGGGCCGCGTTCTTGGTGCCCGACGTGTAGTACTGCCGCTCATGGTTGTTGACGTTGTCGCCGGTCTCCGTCTGCCACTTCGAGGAGTCGACGGCCGCGCCCGCGGGACCGTCGAAGGTGTCGGAGAACGTCACGGCGGTGACGCCGGCGTCGGAGGAGTCCGCCTGGGCGGGACCGACCGCCGCGGAGGCGACGAGCGCGGCGGACAGCGCGGCGAACAGACAGCTGCGGAGCAGGCGTGGGGAGGCCATGGCTCGCCCTTCCATACGGCGGCCCGGAACGCGCACGTGCCGGGCCGGGGTGGGGGGATGAAGGTGGCGCCTCTTGATTTAAGGAGTGAGGTAAGGGAGCGTCAATACTTTGGTACGGACCAGTGTCGGGCGAGCGCGTGCCCCTGCGGCGGCCGAGTGCCGCCGTCCCGGTGGCGGCACCTCACGTCCGCTTCTCGCGTGCGTGCACCGCCCGCCCGAGCCGTCGGCCGAGGAACAGATGACCCAGCAGCGCGCCCGCGGTGTTGAGGAGCACGTCGTCGACGTCGAAGGCGCGGCCGGTGATCAGCGCGCCCTGCGCCAGCTCCACCAGCAGCATCACGATCGCCGTGAGCAGCAGCACCTGCCCGATGCCGCGGGCCCGCGGCGCGAGCACCGGCACCAGCACCCCGAACGGGACGCCCAGCAGCAGATTCCCGCCGATCTGCTGGACGGCGTCGCGCAGCGCCGGCTGGTCCAGATAGGCCCTCAGGGAGTTGCCCGGGCGCAGATTGCTGTGCGTGAGGGCCGCGGACGCGGGGGAGGGCTCCAGGGTGAGCCGGGCCAGCGCGGCGGCGAACGCCACCATGCAGGCGAAGGCGACCAGCATCGCCAACGCCCGCACGGGCCATGCCGGCGCGCGCCGCCCTCGGCCGGCCGGCCGCGCCGCGCGCCCGTTCCGGCGGGTGCGGCCCGGCGCGCCGTGGGCCTTCCCGGTGCCGCGCGGTTCCGCGGAGCCCAGGCGCACGGCCGACCGCAGTCTCCGCAGCAGTGCCGTGAACCCGCCGGCCCGCCGGGACGTGGCGGCGGCCCCCGTCCTGGCCGTACGGCCGCCCTTGGCGCCCTTGGCGCCCTTGGCAGTCTTGGCGGCCGTGGGCGTCCTGGCGGCCCTGGGGGAGCGGTTGCCCTTGGCGGGGCGGTCGGGCCCCGTGGGGCCGGCGTCCTTGGCGGTGCGCGGGTGCGAGGCGGGGCGGGCCATCGGTCCTCCTGTCGTCGCGGGCGGTCCGGTCAGCTCCCGTAGGAGACGTGCACCTTGGTGAAACCGAGCGAGCGCAGCAGTCCTTCGAGCATGGCGGTCGTGTTGGTCTCGGCCCGGGTGGTCAGCCCGCTGCCCCGGGCCGCCTCGCCGATGTGCCGCACGGCGAGCCGCTGGACGGCCTGCTCGCTGTTGGGGTTGTCCGAGAAGAAGTCCCCGAGTCGGTCGAGCAGACCGCGCTGCTTGGAGACGGTGTACGAGTGGTCGGCGTCCAGGGCCGGAGTGCCCAGCCGGGCGTGCGGCAGCCGGAGCGTGGCCGAGGTGCGGTCGCCGTCGACCGCCACGTCCCGCTCGCCCACCCGGCCGAGGTCGACGTAGGCGTCCACGGTGCCCGTCCCGACGTACAGGGTCCGGGTGCCGCGGATCGCGTCGGGCAGGTACTTGGCGTCCTTCTCCAGGTCCACGACGACCTGGAAGGTGCCGGACGCGGCGTCGTAACGGCTCATGTCCCGGATCGATCTGAGCAGCGCCGGTCCCGAGCGGTCGTGCGTCTCGGTGCCGAACAGGTCCCTGATGCCCGGCAGCACGGCCAGCCGGATCCCGGCGAAGAGCACCGCGAGCACCGCTACGACGGCGGTCAGGGCCTTCGCCCAGCCCGGCATGCGTCCGGGCAGCCGTCCGATGGCAGTCGTCATGTCGGCGGTCCCCCTTCCTGCCTTTCGGATGCCCCCGAACGCCCGTACCAGACCGGCCGGTTGGCCGAACGGTGGACTCACCGGGAGCGCGCGGGGGCGCACGCCCCCGCGCGTTCACCACGAGCCGGAGGTGGTCTCGGGCTGGTCCAGGGCCGCGTCCAGCGTCGGCCGCGGGGGCAGCAGCCGGGCCAGGCCGGTGACCCGCAGGACGCGCAGGGTCAGCGGGTGGGTGCATACGAGGTGCAGCCGCCCGCCGTGCTCCAGCACCCGGCCGCGGGCCCGGTAGAGCAGGCGCAGCCCCGAGCAGTCGAAGAACTCGATGTGCCGCAGGTCGATCACGATGCGGGCGCCGGGCCGGTCCGTCACCCGGTCCAGGTACGGGCCGATCTCTGTGGCCGCCGCGATGTCGATCTCGCCGTGGAACTCCAGCACCGTGGCCCCGCGGTCCTGATGGACGCGCAGGTACCGGGTGAGCGGTGCGGGTTCCTGCCGCGGTTCCGGGCGCACGACGTCACCTCCCACCCGTGCCGGGAAATCCGTTCCCCGCCCTGCAAGTTACCCTCGATAGAAGGAATTTGAGCATGTTCGATTGACATATGTCTTCGGGTTTGGGTGCACGCTGCGCGGTTCAGGCCGTCACGAGGACCAGCTTCCCGGTCGTCCGGCCGGTCTCTCCCTGCTCATGTGCCCGCGCGGCCTCCGCCAACGGGAACGTCTGTGCGATCGTCGCCCGCAGTGCGCCCTCGGTCACCAGCGCGGCGATCGCCCGCATGCCGGCGCGGTCGGCGTCCACCAGCATGCGGACGGCCCGCACGCCCAGCCGGGCGGCCTCGTCGTACAGCTCCCGCGAGCCGACCGGCGCGATCGACACCACGATCCCACCGGGACGCAGCACCCGCAGCGACCGGACGGTGTTGTCGCCCCCGAGGGTGTCCAGCACGACGTCGGCGCCGCGCACGGCCTCAGTGACGTCCGTGCCGCGGTAGTCGATCGCCTCGTCCACGCCGATGCTCCGCAGGAAGTCGTGCTTGCCCGCGCTCGCCGTGCCGATCACATACGCGCCCCGCGCCTTGGCGATCTGCACCGCCACATGGCCGACCCCGCCGGCCGCCGCGTGCACCAGCACCCGCTGGCCCGCGGCCAGCTCGGCCGTCTCGGCCAGCGCCTGCCACGCGGTCAGCGACACCAGCGGCAGCGCACCCGCCTGCACATGGTCGATCCCGGCCGGCTTGCGGGTGAGCGCACGGGCCGGGGCGACGACGTACTCGGCGTGCGAACCGTGCCCGAACGGATAGGGCAGCATGCCGAAGACCTCGTCCCCGGGCGCGAACGCGGCCACACCGATCCCGGTCTCCTCGACCGTGCCCGCAACGTCCCAGCCCAGCACGAACGGCGGCCGGCCCAGGAAGCCGCCGGTGGCCCGGTGTTTCCAGTCGGTGGGGTTGACCCCGGCGGCACGGACCCGGACCAGTACCTCGTTCGGGCGCGGCGCGGGCCGCTCAAGGCGTACCTCCTTGAGCACGTCGGGGCCGCCGAGGGCGTCCTGGCTGATTGCGCGCATCGTGTTCACAGCACTCATGGTCCCCCGGACCGCCCCGGCCCGCAGTCCGGATTGCGCCAAGCGTCCGGCCCGCGCCCCGGCGCCCCGGTCACCCCTCGGTCCGCGGTCCGGACCCCCGTCACCCGTGCAGCGTGCGGCCCGGATCCCGCCACCCATCCGGCCCACAGCCCCGAACCCGCCGTCGCCCCGGCCGCCGCCCGCCCACCGGCACCCCCCGGCCGGTGTCCGGCAGACCGCCGGGTGCTGCGGCCAAGTCCCCTGATCAACAGGAGGTTTGGAGCTTCGACGGGGCCTTCCGGAGAGTGACGGAATCCTCACCTCCGCCACCCGGCGAAGTTGATCTTTTCGAGTTGGAACCAGATAAGCTCCGGAAAGTCACCGCGAGTTGACGTGACCGTTCCATCGAGCGGTCGGCTCGCCGTGCCCACTCATGAGTGCGGCCCTCGCGCACCCCGTTGTCGTGATCGCTTTCGAAGGATGCAGATGGAACTCGCCACTTCGCCACCGGCGGCGCGGGCCCCTGTCGCCTGGTACAGCTGGTGGCTGATGCCACTGGCCTTGGGAGGCGGGACGGTTGCCGCCACCTTCATGAGCTCGGAGCGCATAACCGCCGCCGTCGCCGGTGCCGCCGCGACCGCCGCCGGCTCCGTGTGTGTACGGCTGCTGATCCGCTCGCAGCGGCAGTTGCGCGGCCTCGCGGACAGCTCCCGCACCACCCAGGCCGAGCACGCGCAGCAGTGGCAGCAGCATGTCGCGGGCCTGGAGCGGAAGTTCGCCGCCGAGCGCGCCTCGCTGGAGACACGGCTGACCGAGCAGAGCGCCGCCTTCGAGGCCCAGGCCGGGGAGCAGGCCGCGGCCCACGAGGCCCAACTCGCCGACACCGCACGGGCCTTTGAGGAACGGCTCGCCGACCAGGCCACGTCCTACGAGGCCCAGCTCGCCGATCGGGCCGAGATCTGGGAGGAACAACTCGCGCACCAGCGGGCCGCGGTCGCCCGGCTCGCCGACGAGCAGCTGCCCGAGGCGCTGAAGCGGCTGCGGGCCGGCGACGCCATCGACGACGTGCTGCCGGCCGCCGCCCCGAAGACCGAGGTCGCGCCGGAACTCCAGGCCGACCTGCGGCGGATCCTGCGGACCTCGCTGATCGGCATCGAGGAGGAGTTCAACCGCTCCACCTCCGCCGAGCAGGCCGTGATCAGCATCGGCAACCGCATCCACGTACTGACCAGCAAGCTCCGCGGCCGGCTGCACGAGATGCAGGGCGAGCACGGCCGGCTGCCCGCCGTGGCCCGCGGCCTGATGGAGCTGGACCAGGAGCTCGGCCCCGCCGACTCGCTCGCCGCGAGCATCGGCGTGCTGGGCGGCTCGGACCGGCCGGGCCGGCAGTGGCAGGAGCCGCAGCGGCTGCTGAGCGTGGTGCGCGGCGGCATCGGCCGGATCAAGGACTTCCACCGCGTCGAGGTCCGCCATCTGCCCGAACTCGGCGTCGACGGCGGTCTGGTGGACCATCTCACGCTGATCTTCGCGCATCTGCTGGACAACGCGGCCCGGTACTCGCCGCCCACCGAGCCGGTGGTGGTCTCCGGCAAGGAGGTCCCGAACGGCGTCGGCATCGAGATCCAGGACTCCGGCAAGGGACTGAGCGAGGAGAAGAAGCGCGAGGCGGAGCACTCCCTCGCCGGCACCGCGGCCGGACCCGGCCTCGGCGGCGTCTCCGAGGACGCCACCATCGGTCTGCGCGTCGTCGGCATCCTCGCCCGCCGCTACGGCATCCGCGTCACCTTCGCGGACTCGCCCTGGCTCGGCACCTCGGTCGTCGTCGTGGTGCCGCACAAGTACTTCAGCCCGCTGCCCGCGACCCCGGCCACCGCCGCGCCCGCCGGCCCGCCCGCCGCCGCGGCCCCTGCGCCCGCCGCGGCCCCTGCGCCCGCCGCGGCCCCTGCGCCCGCCGCGGCCCACGCCCCGGTCACCGCCGCGCCCGCGGCCGAGCCCGCCGACACCCTGGACACCACGCCCGGCGGACTGCCCCGGCGCCGGAGCAGACGGCACGAGACGGAGCCGTCCCCGGAGGCCGGACGCGGCGCCGCCGACGCCGTCTCCGCCGTACCACCGGACGCGTCCTTCGCCGGCCTGGCGGCGTTCGCCACCGCGGGCCGCGACCCGGCCGCCGGCACGGCCTCGCCTCGCTCCGGATCCGTCGAGGACGAGCGCGACGGCACCGCGCCCGCCGCCGACGCGCACACGTTCGCCGAGTCCGGCCAGGCCGCCCCCGGCCCCGCGCCCGAAGCCGCCGCGGCGACCGCGCCGTCCGCCGCCCGTGAGTCCACCGAGCACCGCACTGAAGAGAGCGACTAGTCCACATGACGCAACAGGGAACCGACGTGAGCTGGGCGCTCCGCGATCTGGTGGAGAGCATCCCGGAGATCCGCTTCGCCCTCGTGGCCTCCAGCGACGGTAAGGCCATCACTTCCTTCGGCGCCGAGGACCCCGACGACGTGGACCGCTTCGCGGCGGTGGTGGCGGGCCTGCAGGCCCTCGCCCAGCCGGTCGCCGAGCAGTTCCCCAAGTACGCGGGCCAGTTGCGGCTCGCGATGATCGAGGTCGACGGCGGGCATCTGTTCGTCGTCCGCGCGGGGGTCGAGACCTACCTGGGCGTGCTGGCCCGCGAGGGACTCGACCAGGGCCTGCTCGGCCACCAGATGAGGGACCTGGCCCGCCGCATGGGCGAGCTGCTCGGCACCACTCCGCGCCTGGAGGAGCACTCTGGATGAGTGCTCCCCGCCGGCCCACGGATCCTCCCCCGAGCTCCCGGCTGCGCTCGGGCGGGGGAGATCCCCAAGGTCTTGAGCGCTACTACGTCCTGACCAAGGGACGCAGCAGGCCGGGCGGGTCGGCGTCGAGCCTCGACGTGGCGACCCTCATCGTCTCCCGCACCGCCCCCGCCCCGGGCATGCAGCACGAGCACGAGGAGATTGTCCGGCGCTGCCGCGATCCGCTGTCGGTGGCCGAACTCGGCGCCCATCTCGGATTGCCCTTCAACATTCTCGCGGTGCTGCTGGCGGATCTGCTGGACGCAGGCCGCGTCGAAGCCCGTGATCCCATCCCGGCGCACGACGCCGGGCGCGGGCCCGACCTCGCGCTCCTTCAGGAGGTACTCAGTGGACTTGAAAGGCTTTGACCAATCCGGCCGATCCGCCGCCGGAGGCACCCGCTCGGTCAAGGTGATGATCGCCGGCGGGTTCGGTACCGGCAAGACCACCATGGTCCGCTCCGTCAGCGACATCAAGCCGCTCACCACCGAGGAGACCCTCACCCAGGCCAGCGTCGGCGACGACCATCTCATCGGCATCACCGACAAGGCCGAGACCACCGTCAGCCTGGACTTCGGCAAGATCAGCCTCAACGACAGCCTGATGCTGTACCTGTTCGGCACCCCGGGCCAGGAGCGGTTCTGGTTCCTGTGGAACGGCCTGTTCAAGGGCGCGCTGGGGGCGATCGTCCTGGTGGACACCCGCCGGCTGGCCTCCAGCTTCCGGGCGATCGAGGAGATGGAACGGCAGGACGTGCCGTTCGTCATCGCCCTCAACGTCTTCCCCGACTCCAAGGACCACCCGATCGAGGAGATCCGGGACGCCCTGGACATCTCCCCGCACACCCCGGTCGTGGTCTGCGACGCCCGCGACCGCGCCTCCAGCCGTGACGTGCTCCTCGCGCTCATCCGTCATCTGCAGGAACGCTCGGCCGGCGCAGTGGAGTCCCGATGAACGACGAGTCCCACGGCCCCGGCGCCGCGGGCGGCTGCCCGGTCGCCCACGGCGCGGACGTCACCCGGCTGTACGGCCCGGAGTCGGAGCGGGATCCGCACGGCATCTACGCGCGGCTGCGCGAGCGGCACGGCACGGTCGCCCCGATCCTGCTGGAGGGCGACATCCCCGCCTGGCTGGTGCTCGGCTACCGGGAGAACCGGCGGGTGCTCGACAACCCGCTCCAGTTCAGCCGGGATTCACGGATCTGGCGGGACTGGCAGGAGGGCCGGGTGGCCGAGACCTCGCCGCTGATCCAGATGCTGGGCTGGCGACCCGACTGCGTCTCCCAGGACGGCGAGCCGCACCGCAGGCTGCGCGGCGCGGTCACCGACAACCTCCTCGGCGTCTCCGGCCGCGGCATCCGGCGGCACGTCACGCACTTCGCGCACAAGCAGATCGACGCGTTCGCGGACGCGGGCCGCGCCGACCTGGTGACGGACTTCGCCGACTATCTGCCGATGCTGGTCCTCACCCGGGTGCTCGGGCTGGCCGAGCGGGAGGGGCGCAGTCTCGCCGAGTCCAGCAACCAGATCCTCAAGGGCGGCGAGGACGCCCTCGCGCACAACGAGAAGATCATGGGTGTCCTCGCCGAGCTGGCGGCCCGCAAACGCGCCGAACCCGGTGCCGACTTCGCCTCCGGGCTCATCGACCACCCCGCCGACCTGGACGAGGACGAACTCGTCAACCATCTGCGCCTGGTGCTGATCACCGGCCACACCATGACCAGCAATCTGCTGGCGCGTGCCCTGCAACTCGTCCTCACCTACCCCGAGCGGCGCTCCGAACTGGTCAGCGGGCAGCTGAACATGTCCTCCGTGGTGGAGGAAGTCATGTGGAACACCCCTCCGTTGGCGGTGCTGCCGGGCCGGTTCGCCACCTCCGACCTGGAACTCGGCGGTTGCCCGGTCAAGGAGGGCGATCTGCTGGTGCTCGGCCTCGCGGCGGGCAACGCGGATCCGCAGATCCGCCCGGACCCGGCCGTCTCGGTCGTCGGCAACCAGTCGCATCTGGCGTTCAGCGCCGGGCCGCACGAGTGCCCGGGGCAGAACCTCGGCCAGGGCATCATCGAGACGGCCGTCGACGTGCTGCTGCACCGGCTGCCCGGGCTGCGGCTGGCCGTGCCCGCGGAGGAGCTGACCTCGACGGCCTCCACCTGGGAGTCCCGGCTGGACAGCCTGCCGGTGGAGTTCGCCGTCTGAAACGCGCGCGGGGCCGCCGTCCTCTTCGGACGGCGGCCCCGCGGCGTCGCCCTCACACGGCGAGCAGGTCGTCCACCGAGCCGCGCCCGGCCAGTTCGGCGTTCACCGCCGGCCCCTCCTTGGCCGCCGCGTAGCGGCCGGTGGTCAGCGCCCACTCGTAGTTGCCGTTGATCCAGTGCTGGATGGCCTCCACGCCCATCCGCACCCGCTGCCGCGCCGCCTCGTCCAGGCCGAGGTCGTCGCACATCCGCGGCACGCGCGCCTCCAGGGCGACGTACTCCTGGAGGCACTCGGTGGTCATCCGGTACGCCTCGTCGGCCGCGTCCTGCCAGGAGCCGCCCCGCTCCCGTTGCAGGACGCATATCAGGTTGTGGCCGTCGCCGCGGCGCCGCTCGCGCTCGAAGGAGTGGATGTCGTTCATGAACCCGATGGTGTCGGCGGCCAGATCGCGCATCCGCTCCATCACCGGATGGGCCTGCACCTCGGCCGGCACCTCGAAGCGGCGGCTGCGCTCGCCCGCGTCGATGCTGTGGTGGATGCCCACCGTGCGGCGGCGGAAGGCCGTGTACTCGTCGAGGGTCAGCGTTCCGGCCAGCCCGCGGGCCGCCAGATCGACCTCCTCGCAGTGCGCCACCAGGAACCGTCCCCAGGAGGCGGCGAACCGGGACCGCCAGGTCAGGGACATGCCATCCGAGAGATGGCGCCAGACCTCCGCCCAGGCCACGGTGATCGGGCAGACCACCCGGGGCCTGGTGCCGGCCGGGCGCAGCGGCGTGACGATCAGCTCGCGCGCCACCTCCGCGATCCGGTCGGCACGGTCCGGCCGGCCGGCGTCGAACTGGTCGTCGAAGAGGAAGGCCAGCGAGAACCAGTTCATCAGGACGACCATGTCGTCGGCCGAGGCGTGCGGATAGGTGCGTGCGGCTGCCTGCGGCAGGTCCCAGGACCGGTACTCCGCGAACCCGGCCTGGCTGCGGACCAGGCCCATGTCCCAGACCCAGCGCAGATGGCGTGAGCGCGCGTACTCCAGATGCGGGCTGACGGGGGTCTCGAAGGGCAGGTCGAAGGTGACGTCCTGCGGCATGCGGTTCCTTTCGGGAGACGGAACGCAGAGTCCCCCCGCCCCTGCGAGCGGGCGGCCGCCTCGGCCGTCCGCGCCCTCGAACTCAGCCTTCTGACCCGTAAGTTGAGACCGGCAGCAGTACGAGGCTGCCCAGAGCCTAAATGATCTATCCCCCAAGATCGCCGTGATGTGAATTACTGCTCACACCCCCCGCCCCGCGTACACTCTCCCGCTCCCTGTGAACGCGTCGTGCTGTCGGGCGTCGCACATGCGGCACAGGGGCAGGCGCCCCCGAAGGGGCGCGGGGAACTGCGCGATCAGCCACGACGGCGCCGCACACGACTACGGCATGACACCACCCCTAAGGGGCGCGGGGAACTGCGCGCCCAGCCACAACGGCGCCGCAGACGACCACGCCACGGCACCACCCCGAAGGGGCGCGGGGAACGGCGCGATCAGCCACGACGGCCCCGCAGACGACCACCCGCCGAGGCCCCGCAGGGTTCAGCTTCCGGCGACCGGTTCGAGCACGAAGACCGGGATCTCGCGGGACGTCTTCTCCTGGTACTCGGCGTACGGCGGATACGCGGCCACCGCCCGCTCCCACCACTCGGCCTTCTCCGCGCCGGTGACCTCCCGTGCCGTCATGTCCTGCTTGCGGGGCCCGTCCTGCAGTTCCACCCGCGGATCGGTGGTGATGTTGAAGTACCAGACCGGATGCTTGGGCGCACCGCCCTGCGAGGCCACCACGGCGTACCGCCCCGCGTGCTCGACCCGCATCAGCGGCGTCTTGCGGATCTTGCCGCTGCGGGCGCCCCGGGTGGTCAGCAGGATGACGGGCAGCCCCGTGTCCAGCAGTGTCGTCCCCTCGGTGCCACCGGAACCCTCGTACAACTCGACCTGCTCCCGGACCCACGCGGTAGGACTGGGCTCGTACTCACCCTCAAGAGGCATGCTGCTCGTTCTCCTCGTCGCGACACAGGCTCACTGACAGCCACCTTCAACACCGGTGACCGCGGATTTCATCCGGATCGCGGCGCAGGCGATGGACTATCGTGGAATGGCCGATTCCGGATGGCCGGCACCCCCGTGAGGGCCATCGAACCACGAAACGGAAGAGTCGCTTCCCGGCCAGATTCCGCAGGTAGCCGATCTGGCCGAACTTTGCGTCGCACGCTAGGTGCCTCGGGCATCTAATGAAGATCGGCCGAAGCACTCTTCGTCTGTGAGGTCTTCCATGACGGAATTGTCGGAGCCCGTTGCCTTTCCACAGGACCGTACCTGCCCCTACCAGCCGCCCGCCGGCTACGACCCGCTGCGCGCCTCCCGCCCGCTGGCCCGCGTCACCCTCTACGACGGGCGCCCCGCCTGGCTCGTCACCGGGCACGCGCTCGCCCGTGACCTGCTGACCGACCCCCGTCTGTCCAGCAACCGCACCCGTGCCGGCTTCCCCATCACGACACCCCGGTTCGCCGGCATCCGCGATGTCACGACCGCCCTCGTCGGCGTCGACGACCCCGAGCACCGGGACCAGCGCCGGATGATGATCCCCAGCTTCACGCTCAAGCGGGCCACCGCGCTCAGGCCGAGCATCCAGCGCATCGTCGACGACCTGCTGGACCGGATGGTCGCCCAGGGCCCGCCCGCCGAACTGGTCGGCGCGTTCGCGCTGCCCGTGCCCTCCATGGTGATCTGCGCGCTGCTCGGCGTCCCCTACGCCGACCACGAGTTCTTCGAGGAGCAGTCCCGGCTGCTGCTGCGCGGCCCCACGGCCGAGGCGGCACAGGACGCCCGGGCCCGGCTGGAGGAGTACCTCGGGGACCTGATCGACCGCAAGCGCGAGGAGCCCGGCGAGGGCCTGCTGGACGAACTGGTCGAACAGCAGGCGCGCGAGGGCACTCCGGGCCGTAAGGAGCTGGTCGCCCTCGCGATCATCCTGCTGGTCGCCGGCCACGAGACCACCGCCAACATGATCTCGCTGGGCACCTACACGCTGCTCCAGCACCCCGAACGCCTCGCCGAACTGCGCGCCGACCCCTCCCTGCTGCCCGCCGCGATCGAGGAACTGCTGCGGATGCTGTCCATCGCGGACGGGCTGCTGCGGCTCGCCACCGAGGACATCGAGGTGGCCGGCGCCACCATCCGGGCGGGCGACGGCGTGGTCTTCTCCACCTCGGTGATCAACCGCGACGCGGACGCCTACCCCGGACCGGACACGCTCGACTGGCACCGCCCATCCCGCCATCACGTCGCCTTCGGCTTCGGCATCCACCAGTGCCTCGGCCAGAACCTCGCCCGCACCGAGCTGGAGATCGCCCTCGCCGCCCTGTTCGAACGGCTGCCCACGCTCCGCCTCGCCGCGCCGGCGGACGAGATCCCGTTCAAACCCGGCGACACGATCCAGGGGATGCTGGAACTCCCCGTGACCTGGTAAGAGGCTTGTGCCATGCACATCGAGATCGACAGGGACATCTGTATCGGCGCGGGTCAGTGCGCGCTGACCGCCCCGAACGTCTTCACCCAGGACGACGACGGCTACAGCACGCTGCTGCCCGGGCGGCAGGACGGCGGCGGTGACCCCCTGGTCCGCGACGCCGCCCGCGCCTGCCCGGTCGGCGCCATCACGGTCACCGACCAGCCGGCCTGACCCCGGACCGGGCGGCCCGCGGCGGCGTAGGGTGCCCGGATGACCGAACCGGACGAGAAGCCCTTCCTCCAGCTCGTCGTGTGCGCGGCCGGGATCGCCGCGGGCGTCGGCAAACTGATCACCGCCGCCCAGGAGCGGAACTGGGCGGTCGGTGTCACGGCCACCCCGAACGCCCTGGGCGGCTTCTTCGACTCCGGTGCCGTCGCGGCGCAGACCGGCCGCCCGGTCCGCTCCGCGTGGCGCACGCCCGGCGAACCCCGCCCCTTCCCGCCGCCGGACGCCGTGGTCGTCGCGCCCGCCACCTTCAACACCCTCAACAAGTGGGCGGCGGGGATCGCGGACACCCTCGCCCTCGGCACCCTGTGCGAGGCGTACGGCCTAGGCGTGCCGATCGCCGCCCTGCCCTGCGTGGGCGACGCGCTGGCCGCCCACCCCGCCTACCGGGCGAGCCTGGATCGGCTGCGCGCGATGGGCGTGCGCATCGGCGAGCCGTACACCGGGGAACCCGACGGGAGCGGTCACCGGCCGGACTTCGGGTGGGAGCGCGCCCTGGACCTGCTGCGGCGGCCAGGAGCGTCCTAGGCCCAATGCCGGTGACTTAAGTGGCTGTGGCTCGTTGTCCTTCGTATGGCGAGGGTGGGGCAGGTCAAGGCGCCTGCGGGTGAGCGGTTGTCGGAC
>NZ_JBIWKB010000104.1:0-16015 GCF_044765425.1 Streptomyces sp. NPDC102462
GGTTCGAGGAACAGGACCAGGCCTACCGCGACCAGGTACTGCCCCCCACCGTCCGGGCACGCGTGGCCGTCGAGGCCGGCATCGCCCTGACCTGGTACCGCTACGTCGGCGACGCCGGACGCATCGTCTCCCTCGAACACTTCGGAGCCTCCGCCGACGGCAAGACCCTCTTCCGCACCTACGGCTTCACCCCCGACAACATCGCCGCCAAGGCCCGGGAATCCCTCGCTGACGCACAGCGCTGACGCTGATACACGACACGTAGGAGATGCATTTTCCATGACAGACGCACTGAAGCGCCTCTCCGAGGAAGGCGTCGCGATCTGGCTGGACGACCTGTCGCGCAAGCGGATCACGTCCGGCAACCTCGCCGAGCTGATCGACCAGCAGCACGTCGTGGGCGTCACCACCAACCCGACGATCTTCCAGAAGGCCATCAGCAGCGGCGATGGTTACGAGCAGCAGCTCAAGGACCTCGCCGCCCGCAAGGTCACCGTCGAGGAAGCGGTCCGCATGATCACCACGGCGGACGTCCGGGACGCCGCCGACATCCTGCGACCCGTGTTCGACGCGACCGACGGCCAGGACGGCCGGGTCTCCATCGAGGTCGATCCGCGGCTGGCCCACAACACCAGGGCGACCGTCGCCGAGGCCAAGCAGCTGGCCTGGCTCGTCGACCGCCCCAACACCCTCATCAAGATCCCCGCCACCAAGGCGGGTCTGCCCGCGATCACCGAGGTCATCGGCCTCGGCATCAGCGTCAACGTCACGCTGATCTTCTCCCTTGAGCGCTACCGCGAGGTCATGAACGCCTACCTCGCCGGCCTGGAGAAGGCCAAGGAGCGCGGCCTTGACCTGTCGCTGATCCGTTCCGTCGCCTCGTTCTTCGTCTCCCGCGTGGACACCGAGATCGACAAGCGGATCGACGCCCTGGGCACCCCGGAGGCCAAGGCCGCGCGCGGCAAGGCCGCCGTCGCCAACGCGCGTCTCGCCTACCAGGCGTACGAGGAGGTCTTCTCCTCCGAGCGGTGGAGCGCGCTGGAGAACGCGGGCGCGCACCGGCAGCGTCCGCTGTGGGCGTCGACCGGCGTGAAGGACCCGGCGTACAAGCCCACCCTGTACGTCGACGACCTGGTGGCGCCGAACACGGTGAACACCATGCCGGAGGCCACCCTGCGGGCCACCGAGGAGCACGGCGAGATCACCGGCAACACCGTCGCCGGCACGTACGAGCAGGCCCGCGCGGACCTCGACGCCGTCGAGAAGCTCGGGATCCCGTACGACGACGTGGTCCGGGTCCTGGAGGACGAGGGCGTCGAGAAGTTCGAGGCGTCCTGGAACGACCTGCTGAAGTCGACCGAGGCGGTGCTCGACCGTCTCGCCCCCTCGGAGGGCTGACATCTTGTCCCCGTTTTCCGGGTTTTCCGGTTCCGGAGCGAATCCGCTTCGTGACCCCGCGGACCGACGGCTCCCGCGCATCGCGGGGCCGTCGGGCCTGGTCATCTTTGGTGTCACAGGCGATTTGTCACGCAAAAAGCTGATGCCCGCCGTGTACGACCTCGCCAACCGGGGTCTGCTGCCGCCGGGCTTCTCCCTCGTCGGCTTCGCCCGCCGCGAGTGGCAGAACGAGGACTTCGCGCAGGAGGTCCACGACTCCGTCAAGCAGCACGCGCGGACGCCGTTCCGCGAGGAGGTCTGGCAGCAGCTCATCCAGGGGATGCGCTTCGTCCAGGGCACCTTCGACGATGACGACGCGTTCGAGCGGCTGCGCTCCACCATCGAGGAGCTGGACAAGGCACAGGGCACGGGCGGCAACTTCGCCTTCTACCTGTCCGTGCCGCCGGGCGCCTTCCCGGTGGTCATCCAGCAGCTGAAGAAGCACCGCCTGGCCGACCAGACGGGCGGCTCCTGGCGGCGCGCGGTCATCGAGAAGCCGTTCGGCCACGACCTGAAGTCGGCCGAGGAGCTGAACAAGGTCGTGCACGAGGTGTTCGAACCGGATCAGGTGTTCCGGATCGACCACTACCTGGGCAAGGAGACCGTCCAGAACATCCTGGCGCTGCGCTTCGCCAACCAGATGTTCGAGCCGGTCTGGAACCGGTCCTTCGTGGACCATGTGCAGATCACCATGGCCGAGGACATCGGCATCGGCGGCCGGGCGGGCTACTACGACGGGATCGGCGCCGCCCGTGACGTCATCCAGAACCACCTGCTCCAGCTGATGGCGCTCACCGCCATGGAGGAGCCGGCCTCCTTCGACGCGGACGCGCTGGCCGCGGAGAAGACCAAGGTGCTGGGTGCGGTACGGGTGCCGAAGGATCTGGGCCGCCACACCGTCCGCGGGCAGTACGCGGCGGGCTGGCAGGGCGGCGAGAAGGTCATCGGCTACCTCCAGGAGGACGGCATCGACGCCAAGTCGAAGACGGACACCTACGCCGCGATCAAGGTGGGGATCGACAACCGCCGCTGGGCGGGCGTCCCCTTCTATCTGCGCACCGGCAAGCGGCTCGGCCGCCGGGTCACCGAGATCGCGGTGGTCTTCCAGCGGGCACCGCACTCCCCCTTCGACCACACCGCGACCGAGGAACTGGGCCAGAACGCGGTCGTCATCCGTGTCCAGCCCGACGAGGGCATCACGGTCCGGTTCGGCTCGAAGGTGCCGGGCACCTCCATGGAGATCCGGGACGTGTCCATGGACTTCGCCTACGGCGAGTCGTTCACGGAGTCCAGCCCGGAGGCGTACGAACGGCTCATCCTGGACGTGCTGCTCGGCGACGCCAACCTCTTCCCG
This sequence comes from Streptomyces sp. NPDC102462, assembly GCF_044765425.1. Classification (NCBI taxonomy): domain Bacteria; kingdom Bacillati; phylum Actinomycetota; class Actinomycetes; order Kitasatosporales; family Streptomycetaceae; genus Streptomyces; species Streptomyces sp. NPDC102462. Next base: position 2,792 of record NZ_JBIWKB010000104.1, read on the forward strand.
CGCACGGAGGAGGTCGAGCTGTCCTGGAAGATCCTCGACCCGATCGAGGAGTACTGGGACAAGCACGGCAAGCCCGCGCAGTACCCGTCGGGCACGTGGGGTCCCGCGGAGGCCGACGAGATGCTCGCACGAGACGGACGGAGCTGGCGCCGGCCATGAAGATAGACCTCACGGACACCACGGCCGGCAAGGTCAACAAGGCGTTGGTGCAGGGCCGCCGCGCGATCGGCACGCCCGCCGTGGGCATGGTGCTGACCCTGGTCATCGTCACCGACGAGGAGAACGCCTATGACGCGTTGAAGGCCGCCGGTGACGCCTCGCACGAGCACCCCTCGCGCACCCTGGTCGTCATCAGGCGCGTCTCCCGCTCCCCGCGCGACCGCACCACCTCGCGGCTGGACGCCGAGGTGCGGGTGGGCGCGGACGCCGGCACCGGCGAGACGGTGGTGCTGCGGCTGTACGGCGAGGTCGTCGACCACGCCGACTCCGTGGTGCTGCCGCTGCTGCTGCCGGACGCCCCGGTCGTCGTCTGGTGGCCGGTGAACGCGCCGCTCGATCCCGCCAAGGACCCGCTGGGCGCCCTCGCGCAGCGCCGGGTCACCGACACCTACGCGTCCGAGCAGCCGGTGCGGGAGCTGTCCGCCCGCGCGAACACCTACACGCCCGGCGACACCGACCTGTCCTGGACCCGGATCACGCCCTGGCGCTCGATGCTGGCCGCGGCGATGGACCAGGTGGACTGCGAGGTCAAGGGCGTCGAGGTGGAGGGCGAGGAGTTCAACCCGAGTTGTGAGCTGCTGGCGATGTGGCTCGCGGACCGGCTGGACGTCCCCGTCAGGCGGTCGCTGTCGTCCGGACCCGGTCTGACCGCGGTCCGGCTGGACACCGACTGCGGCCCGATCGCCCTGGACCGCGCGGACGGCTCGCTGGCCACGCTGTCCATCCAGGGGCAGCCGGACCGGGCGGTGGCGCTCAAGCGGCGCGAGACGTCCGAGCTGATCGCCGAGGAGTTGCGCCGGCTCGACCCGGACGACACCTACGCGTCGGCGCTGCGCTACGGCGTGGGGCGGCTGATCGGCTCACCCGCCGCGGGCTCACCGGCCGCGCAGGCCGAGTCCGTCACGGCGGGCGCCGCGGCGGCCGAGGCCGCGCCCGCCCCCGCGAAGAAGGCGGCCAAGAAGGCCCCGGCGAAGAAGGCGACGGCGAAGTGAGCACCCCGCAGCTGGTCGTGCACCGCGACAAGGAGCTGATGGCCCAGGCCGCGGCGGCCCGCCTGATCACCAAGATCGTGGACGCGCAGACCTCGCGCGGCTCCGCGTCCGTGGTGCTGACCGGCGGCCGCAACGGCAACGGCCTGCTGGCCGCGCTGGCGGCGGCGCCCGCCCGGGACGCCGTCGACTGGGCCCGGCTCGACGTGTGGTGGGGCGACGAGCGGTTCCTGCCCGAGGGCGACCCGGAACGCAATGTCACCCAGGCCCGCGCGGCGCTGCTGGACGCCGTGCCGCTGGATTCCGAGCGCGTGCACCCCATGCCCGCGTCGGACGGCCGGTACGGCAGCGACGTGGACGCGGCGGCGGACGCGTACGCGGCGGAGCTGGCCCGGGCCGCGGGCCCCGAGAACCACGGGGCCGTGCCCACCTTCGACGTGCTGATGCTGGGCGTCGGCCCGGACACCCATGTGGCCTCGCTGTTCCCGGAGCTGCCTGCGGTGCGGGAGACCGAGCGCACGGTGGTCGGCGTGCACGGCGCGCCCAAGCCGCCGCCGATCCGGGTCTCCTTGACGCTCCCGGCGATCCGGGCGGCCCGCGAGGTGTGGCTGCTCGCGGCCGGCGAGGACAAGGCCCAGGCCGCGCAGATCGCGCTGTCCGGCGCGGGCGAGATCCAGGCCCCGGCGGCAGGCGCGTACGGCAGGCAGCGCACCCTGTGGCTGCTGGACGCGGCGGCGGCCTCCGGGCTGCCGCGTTCGCTGTACCCGCCGGCCTCGGCGTGAGACGACGGGCGGCGGGGCCGGTGCCCCGCCGCCCGGGTCATTTCACGGACCCCGCCATCACGCCCTGCACGAAGTGCCGCTGGAAGGCGAAGAACACCGCCACGGGCACGATCAGGGACAGGAAGGCGCCGGGCGCGAGCACATCGATGTTGCTGCCGAACTGCCGTATCTGGGACTGGAGTTCCACGGTCAGTGGCTGTGCGGAGGTGTCCGCGAACAGCAGGGCGACCAGCATGTCGTTCCACACCCACAGGAACTGGAAGATGGCGAGGCTCGCGAGGGCGGGCCGGCCGACGGGCAGCACGAGCCGGGTGAAGATCCGCCATTCGTTGCCGCCGTCCATCCGCGCCGCCTCCAGCATCTCCTTCGGCATCTCGGCGAAGTAGTTGCGCAGCAGGAACACCGCGAACGGCAGTCCGTAGGCGACGTGGAACAGCACCACGCCGGGGATGGTGCCGAACAGCCCGAGCTGACCGAAGAGTTTGGCCACCGGCAGCAGACCGATCTGCACCGGCACCACCAGCAGGGCCACCACCAGCAGGAACAGCGGTTCACGGGCCGGGAAGTCCAGCCAGGCGAAGGCGTATCCGGCGAGGGCGGCGATGACGACCACGAGCACGGTCGTCGGCACCGAGATCAGCACGGTGTTCCAGAACGCCTGGGTGATCCCGGCGTTCTTCAGCAGCGCCGAGTAGTTGTCGAAGGACAGCTGCCCGGGGGCGGCCAGCGCCGTCCACCAGCCGCCCTTTACGGTGTCCTGGGCCGATCTGAGCGAGGACAGGAACAGTCCCGCGAGCGGAGTCAGCCAGATCAGGCCGATCACCACCAGGAACGCCTGGACCAGCCCGTTGCCCAGGCCGCGCCTGACCGCGTTCATCGCTGACTCCTTCGGAAGCGGCGGACGTTGAAGGCCATCGCGGGGATCACCAGGAGCAGGAGCAGCACCCCGAGGGCGCTGCCGAGGCCCTGGTTGTTGCCGCCGCCGAAGGACACCAGCCACATCTGCGTCGCGAGCACGGTCGCGTCCTCCTGCACCGGTCCCGGCGCGATGATGTAGACGAGGTCGAAGACCTTCATCACGTTGATGACGAGGGTGACGAAGACGACGGTGAGCACGGGCGCCAGCAGCGGCACGGTGATCCGCCGGAAGATCTGCCACTCGTTCGCGCCGTCGATCCGCGCGGCCTCCAGCGCGTCCCTGGGCAGCGTGGACAGTCCGGCGCCGATCAGCACCATCGCGAAGCCGGTCCAGATCCACAGGTAGGCGCCGATGATCGCCGGGGTGACCAGCGCGGGACCGAGCCAGGAGACGCCCTGGTAGGGCGGTGCGAAGTTGTCCGCGGGCAGCTTCACGGTGTACGTGCCGGCGGCGAGCCCGCCGAAGCGGAAGGAGCCGTCGGAGGCGGTCGTGGTGCTCGCCACGGTCCGCCCGTCGCGCACCGCCTCGACCGTCATCGCGGGCAGTCCGCTCTCCCGCGGGTCGACCTTGCCCTGGGTGCCTCCGCCGCCGGGTGTGAAGTCCAGGTAGACGACCCCGCGCAGTTCGTCGGGGGCGGCGCCGCGGCCGGCCGCCGGGGCGGCGGGCGTGGCGCCCGCGGGCAGGTCCTTGGGCAGCACGCCGACCATCGGTAGCGTCACCGAGTCGCCCGGCGCGGCGTTCGTCCGGTACGAGCCGTCGCCGTCCCGGATCAGTCCGTGCCCCTCGCGGGCGCGTGCCGTCGGATACGACGAGGAGCCCTTGACGGCGTCGTGGACGGTGACGACGGCGGCGTTCAGCACGCCCTTGTCGGGGTCCTCGTCGTAGGCGAGCCGGAAGATGATCCCGGCGGCGAGGAAGGACACCGCCATCGGCATGAACAGCAGCAGCTTGAACGCGGTGGCCCAGCGGACCTTCTCCACGAGGACGGCGAGGATCAGGCCGAGCCCGGTCAGCAGCGTCGGGGCGACGACGACCCAGACGGCCGTGTTCCTGATGGCCTTGAGGGTGGCCGGGTCGCGGAACATCTCGGCGTAGTTGTCGCCGCCGACGAAGCGGGTGCCGGAGGCGTCGAAGAAGCTGCGGCCGACGGAGAACAGCACCGGGTAGACGACGAGGGCGCCGAGCAGCAGCAGCGCGGGGAGGACGAAGAGCAGGGCGATGGTCCGGCCCCGCCGCCGGGTGCGGCGCCCGCGCGCCGGGTCTCCGGCGGGCGGGGCCGTCTCCTTCGGTGTGGTCAGGGTGGTCGCGGTCATGGCGGGTCAGCCCCGGTAGGCCTTGGCCGCCGCGGCCTCCAGCCGGGCCGCGGTCGCCTTCGGGTCGGACGGGTCGCGCAGGAAGTCCTGGAGGAGCTTCCACTCGCCGGTGCCCTTGGTGCCGCCGAAGGCCGCGGGTGCCTGGTCGGACATGTCGAAGCGGACCGAGTCGCCGGCGCCGACCAGGGACTCGGCGGTGGCCCGGGTGACGTCGTCGCCGTAGGCGGCGAGGTCGAGCTTCTTGTTCGGGGACAGGAAGCCGCCCGCCTCGGCCCACACGGCCGCGGCCTCCGGGGTGGCCAGGTACTCCAGGAGCTTCATGCCGGCCTTGGCGTTCTTGCCGTCCTTGAGGACGACGGCCGCGTCGCCGCCGCTGACGACGGGCGCCTTGCCGCCGTCGACCGCCGGGAACGGGAAGAAGTCCGCGTCCTCGCCGATGGTCCGCCCGAACTGGTCGTGGGCGACACCGGCGACGAAGTCGCCCTCGTAGACCATCCCGGCCTCGGGCTCGGGTCCGAACACCTTCTCCACGGAGCCGGGGAAGTCGGTGTTGAGGGCTTCCTTCTGACCGCCTGCTATCAGCTGCTTGTCCTTGAAGAGCTTGCCGAGGGTGGTGAGCGCCTTGACGACGCTCGGGTCGGTCCACTTCAGCTCGTGGGCGGCGAGGGCGTCGTACTTGTCGGGACCGGCCTGGGAGAGGTAGACGTTCTCGAACCAGTCGGTGAGCGTCCAGCCGTCCTGTCCGGCGACCGCGAAGGCGGCGAGCCCGGAGTCGGAGACGGTGCGGCCGGCCTTCAGCATCTCGTCGTAGGTGGTGGGCGGTTCGACGCCGGCCTGGGCGAGGGCGTCGGGGCTGTACCAGACCGTCGACTTGTGGGCGGCCTTGAAGTAGAGGCCGTAGAGGGTGTCGTCGACGCTGCCGTAGTCGCGCCACACACGGGCGAAGCCGGCGTCGATGCTCTGCCGGGCGGTCTCGGAGAGCGGTTCGAGCCAGCCCTCCTGCGCGAACTGCTGGAGCACGCCGACCTGCGGGACCATCACCACGTCGGGGGCGTTGCCGCCCTCGATCTTGCTGCCGACGACGGTGGAGACGTTGTCGCCAGTGGGCATGAACCGGGTCTTGGCGCCGGTCTTCTCGGTGAAGGCGTCCAGCACCTTCTGGAAGTTCTTCTGCTCGGTGCCGGACCAGACACCGGCCACGGTGACGGTCTGGCCGCTGAGCGCCTTGTCGCCGCCGCCGGCCGAGACGGGCTCGCCGCCGCCGCAGGCGGTCGCGCCGAGCGTCAGGGCGAGGGCGGTGCAGGAGGTGAGCAGCGTGGTGCGTCGTCGCATCATCGTTGATGTCCCTTCGGGATGGCTGGACGGGGGAAGCGGACGGGCGGGGAGGCGCGGGCCGTGCGCCCGGCTCAGAGGTCGCGCATCCACCAGGCCGCGGTGGAGCCGGGCAGCAGCCCGGCCGGGCAGGGCCCGCTGGACAGCAGGGGCGTGCCGGCGACCGGTGCGGGGGTGGGGGCGGTGGTGAAGTTGACGGCGCAGACCAGGCCGTCGCCGCGGACGAAGGCCAGCACGCCCGGCGGGGACTCCAGCCAGTCGAGCGTGCCCTCGCCCAACTGGGGCAGTGCGGCGCGCAGTTGCAGGCCGTCGCGGTAGAGATGCCAGAAGGAGCGGGTGTCGGCGACGGCCCGGTCGGTGGCGTACTCGGCGAAGTACTCGGGCTGCGGCAGCCACGGCTTGGCGCCCTCGGCGCCGGAGCTGAAGCCGAACGGGGATGCCTGTCCGGACCAGGGCAGCGGCACCCGGCAACCGTCCCGGATGCGGGCACGGCTGCCGGTGCGCCGGAATATGGGGTCGGTGAGCACGTCGTCGGGCAGGTCGACGACCTCGGGCAGGCCGAGTTCCTCGCCCTGGTAGATGTAGGCGGCGCCGGGCAGCGCCAGCATGAGCAGCGCGGCGGCGCGGGCGCGGGCGGCGCCGAGCCCGCTGCCCCCGGTGGCCGGTTCGCCGTAGCGGGTGACGGTGCGGACCTGGTCATGGTTGTTGAGGACCCAGGTGACCGTGGATCCGGTGCCGACGATGTCCTGCATGGCCTCGGAGATGACCTTGCGGAAGGCGTCGGCGTTCCAGGGGGCGCTGAGCAGGTCGAAGAAGAACGCCTGGTGGAGTTCGTCGGGGCGGACGTAGCGGGCGTGTTCGCGGGCGCTGGGCACGGAGACCTCGCCGACGAGCAGCCGTTCGCGGCCGTCGCGTGCCGTGTACTCCTCGCACACCGCGCGCCAGCGCCGCCACACGTCGTGCACCTCGGGCCGGTTCCAGGCGAGCGGGTTGACCGAGTCGCGGGTGCGGGCGTCGGCCTCGGGGTCCGGGGAGTCGGGCAGGTGCGGGTGCTTGTAGAGGCCGGCGGCGACGTCGATGCGGAAGCCGTCGACGCCCCGGTCGAGCCAGAAGCGCAGGGTGCGTTCGAACTCGGCGGCCACCTGAGGGCTGCGCCAGTTCAAGTCGGGCTGCTCGGGGGTGAACATGTGCAGGTACCACTGGCCGGGGCGGCCGTCGGGTGCGGTGACCCGGGTCCAGGCGGGGCCGCCGAACATGGCGTGCCAGTTGTTGGGCGGCTCGGCGCCGTCCGGGCCGCGGCCGTCGGCGAAGTGGAAGCGGGCGCGGGCCGGGTCGCCGGGCGCCGCGGCGAGGGCGGCGCGGAACCACGGGTGCTCGCTGGAGCAGTGGTTGGGGACGATGTCCAGGAGCACCTTGATCCCGAGGCGCCGGGCCGCGGCCATCAGCTGGTCGAACTCGGCGAGGTCGCCGAAGACCGGGTCGACGTCGCAGTAGTCGGCCACGTCGTAGCCGTGGTCGTGCTGCGGGGACGGATAGAAGGGGCTCAGCCATATGCCGTCGACGCCGAGCTTCTTCAGGTACGGCAGCCCGGCCCTGACCCCGGCCAGATCGCCGATGCCGTCGCCGGTGCTGTCCAGGAAGCTGCGGACGTACACCTGGTAGATCACTGCGTCGCGCCACCAGCGGTGGGCCTCGATGTGCTGGGAACTCACCCCGTCGACCTGTCTGTGTGAGTTAACGGTTATGCATGCATGTTAGGTATCCGTTTCACGAGGGTGTCAATGAAGTGGACGGAAGCTACTGCGGAGTTGGGGCTTCATATCTCGACATATCCGCCGACCGAAGTCGCAGATGAGATGCGCGCGTTACCTAACAAGTAACTATCGAGCTGTCGGGCCGTCGAGCTGTCGGGCTATCGGCGGGAGATGGCCGCCAGCTCACGCGCCAGCCGGCGCACCGCGCTCTCGGGCGTCTCCTGGCCCGTCAGCGCGTCGTGCACGACCGCCTGCACCACCAGGCTGACCTGGTCGTAGCGCGGGCTCTTGGGACGCGGCGCCGCCGAGAGCACCGCGGCCCGCAGGGTCGGCAGGTAGGGGAACCGCCGTACGAGGTCGGGGTCTTCGTAGAGCGCGGCGCGCACCGGCGGCAGGGCGCCGCGCGTGAGGACCTGGCGCTGGACGCGCTCCCCGGTGAGATAGGCCATCAGCCGGGCGGCCGAATCCGGGTGCCGGGCATGCGCGTTGACGGCCAGATTCGAGCCGCCGAGGACGCTGGTGCCCGGCCCGTCCGGACCCGGCACCGGTACGGCGCCGATCCTCCCGGCGACCGCGGAGCCCTCGGCCGACGCGCCGACGTACGCGTACGGCCAGTTGCGCAGGAAGAGCAGCCGGCCGTCCTGGAACGCCTGCTTGGACTCCTCCTCCTTGTACGTCAGCGCCCGCTCGGGTATCCAGCCCTCGCGCACCCCGCGCACCAGGAAGCCGATGCCCTCGCGGGCCGCCGCCGAGTCCACGGTGACCCGGGTGCCCTCGTCGCCGAGGATCGTGCCGCCCGCCGAGTAGACGGCCTCGGCCGCGTTGACCGTGAGCCCTTCGTAGGGCAGCAACTGGCCCGCGTAGCCGTCGAGTCCGTACTTCGGCGCGACGGTCCGCGCGATATGCGCCAACTCCTCCCAGGTGCGCGGCGGGGCGATCCCCTCCTTCGCCAGGACGTCCGCGCGGTACAGCAGCAGGCCCGCGTTGGTGATGTAGGGCACCGCGTACAGCCGGCCGTCGTAGGTCGCCGTGTCGACGACCGGCGGCAGGAAGGTCCCCAGCGGGAACCGGTCGCGCGGCAGCGGACGGATCCAGCCGGCCGCGGCGAACTCCGAGGTCCAGTTGACGTCGATGTTCAGCACGTCGAAGCGGCTGCGGTCGCCGCCGCGCAGGTCCGTGGCCATCTGCGCGCGGGTCTCGTCGGCGGAGTCCGGAAGCTCGACGAGGGTGACCCGCTCGGCGGGATGCGCACGGTTCCAGCCTTCCAGCAGCGGGCCCAGATAGCCGGTGAGGTCGCCCGCGGTGGCCAGGGTGAGCGGCCCGCGGTCCGCGCCGCCCTCGTCGGCACGGGCGCCGGAGGCGAGATAACCGGCCAGGACCACGGCGAGCGAAAGGAGGCCCCTACCGGCGGCACGCATCCACCGCATAGGTTCCTCCTTGCACCCCCGGCGCCGCGCACCCTCGCCCGGCGTCAGAGGCCATGTATACCTGTTAGGTATGGGCGATACTAGGGCCTGGAGCACATTACGAGGACAGGAGGACTGCACCAGTGCGCCTGCCCCTCCTGGCCCTCCTGGCACGCGGTCCCGCCCACGGCTACGAGCTGAAGCAGGACCTTGAGCAACTGCTGGGCTCCGCGTACCCTCAGCCGAACGTCGGCCAGATCTATGTGACCCTCGGCCGCCTGGAGAAGCAGGGCCTGATCGAGGGCGAGGAGGTCGAGCAGAGCAGCCGGCCCAACAAGAAGATCTACCATCTCACCGACGCCGGGCGGGAGGCGCTGCGCGCCTGGTTCGCGGAACCCGAGGACGAGCCGCGCGTGCGGGACGAGTTCTTCATGAAGCTGGCCCTCGCCCCGCAGACCGGTCTCGCCGACCAGCTCGCCCTCATCAACAAGCAGCGGCGCCAGTACCTCAACACCATGCGCAGCCTGTCGAGACTGGCCGCCGCCGAGAACCGGGACAACCGAATCGCCCAGCTGCTCATCGAGGGCGCGATGCTGCATCTGCAGGCCGACCTGGACTGGTTGGAGCGGTGCCAGGAGGAACTGGAGGAGCCGGAGTGAGCAACCGCCCCACCGCTCCGGCGCTGTGGACCGAGGGTCTGGTCAAGACCCACCATGGCCGTGGCGCGCCGGCGCACGCCGTGCGCGGCGTCGACCTGTCCGTGGCACGCGGCGAGTTCGTGGCCGTCACCGGCCCCTCGGGCGCCGGCAAGTCGACGCTGCTCCATCTGCTCGGCGGGCTGCAGCGGCCCGACGCGGGCAGCATCCGGCTGGACGGCGAGTGCACCGACTCCTACAGCGAGGCCCGCTGGGCGGTGGAGCGCAGACGGCGCATCGGAATCGTCTTCCAGTTCTTCAACCTGGTCTCCGACCTGTCCGTCGCCGACAACGTCGAACTGCCCGCGCTGCTCGTCGGCGTCCCGCCGAGGCGCGCCCGGGCCGAACGGCGGGAGCTGCTGGACGAACTGGGGCTGACCGGCAAGGAACGCAGCATGCCGGGCGAGCTGTCCGGCGGCGAACAGCAGCGGGTCGCCCTCGCCCGGGCGTTGGTCAACCACCCTCCCCTGCTGCTCGCCGACGAACCCGCGGGCAGCCTCGACAGCAGGGGCACCCGCGAGGTGATGCGGCTGCTGTCCCGTTTCCACGGCCGCGGCCAGACCATCCTGCTGGTCACCCACGACGCCCGGATGGCCAGCGCCGCGGACCGGGTGATCAGCTTCTTCGACGGCCGGATCGCCGACGACGCCGCGCTGGACGCCGCGCCGCCGCGCCGCACCGGGATATCCGGCGTGCTGGAGCTGAGGGACTGAGCCGCGGTGTACGACGACCATCACGGCCCCCGCCCGGGGGCCCGCCGCGGGGCGGGGCGCCCCGTCCCGCGCGGGACGGGGGGCTGAGCCGGTGCGGGCCGCGTTGCGCTGGGCGCACTCCGATCTGCGGACGCACCGCGGCGAGGCACTGTTCCTGGTGCTCGCCACCGCCGGCATCGTCGGCTCGCTGCTGCTGGCCGCCGCCCTGTTCGGCTATGCGACCAACCCCTGGCAGCGGATCTTCACCCAGTCCCGCGGCGCGCACGTGTGGATCCACGCGGCGCAGGACGCGGACACCGCGCGGCTCGCCCGGCTGGACGGCGTCCAGGCCCTCGCCGGCCCCTACGCCACCGAGAAGGTGACCGTCTCCTCCCGCGGCACCCGCGCCTCCGTCGAGTTGCGCGGCACCGCGGAGCAACCGGCCGTGGGCCGCCCGCTGCTCGTCTCCGGCCACTGGCTGCGGCCCGCCGACCCCGACGGCGTGGTCCTGGAGAGCAGGCTCGCCCGGGCCCTGCTGGCCGAGCCCGGCGACGTGCTGACACTGCCCGACACGGCCCGGACCCTCACGGTCGTGGGCGTCGCCGACAGCCCCGAGCCCCGCTACCGTCCGGGCGAGCAACCGGGACTGGTCTGGGCCCCGCCCGCCGCCCTGCGCGACCCCCGCGGCCAGGTCGTCGGGCTGCGCCTCACCGACCCCGGCGACACCGACTACGCGGTGCAGCGGACCGTCACCGTCCTGGGCGCCGGCGCGGTCGGCGAGGTCTCCACCTGGCAGCAGGCGCGGGCCGAGGCGCAGGGCGACAACCGGCTCCTCGGCCAGATCCTCGGGCTGTTCGGGCTCGGCGCGCTGGTCGCGGCCGGGTTCGCGGTGCACGGCGCGATCGGCACCCGGATCCGCGGCCATCTGCGGGACATCTCGGTGCTGAAGGCGATCGGGTTCACCCCCGTCCAGGTGGTGCGGATCTTCCTGCTCCAGCACGTCGCCTACGCCGTCCTCGGCGCGCTGGCCGCCGCCGCGGTCACCGAGGGACTGGGCCGCCGGATCCCGGGGCGGCTCGGCGACGCGGTGGGTGTGTGGCAGGGCCTTCCGGGTCACACCCTGACCCTGCTCGCCGTGCCCGTGGGCGCGGTGCTGCTGATCGGGCTGACCACGTCCCTCGCGGCCTGGCGGGCGGGGCGGGTGCCGCCGGTGCCGGTGCCCCGGCCCGCGGCCCCGGCCGGCGGGCGGCTGACGCGGGCGGGCCGCCTCGCCCTGGGGCTTGGGCTGCCGCCCGCACTGGTCCTCGGCTGTCACACGGCGTGCACCGGCCGCCGTCGCTCGCTGGCCACCGTGGGCCGGCTGGCGCTGCCGCTGCTGCTGATCGTGGTGGCCCTCAGCGCCTGGACCACGATCGACCGGTTCCACCGCGATCCGCAGCGCGCGGGGCTCGCGGCCACCCTCACCGCCCGCACGGACGGCAGCCTGAGCGACCGCGCGGCGCGGGCCCTGCTGGAGTCCGACCCCGAGGTCGCCGCCGCCTATCCGGGAGTCGAGGTCGCCGCCCTGGTCCCCGGCCAGACCGCCACGATCGCCCTGCGCGGCCTGGGCACCCGCCAGGAGCCCTACCCGTACGCGCTCGCCGAGGGCCGTGCCGCGACCGGCCCGGACGAGGCGGTGGCCGGGCAGGGGCTGCTCGATCTGCTGGACGCGCGCGTCGGCGACTGGGTGCGGATGACCGTGGGCGACCGTCCGCAGATCCTGCACATCGTGGGCCGCAGCATCGAACCGGAGAACGCCGGCCGGGTCGTCTCCACCTCGCTGGACACCCTGCGTGAGAACGACCCGCGCCTTGACCCCGGGCTCTACCAGCTGCGGCTGCACCCGGGCGCCGACCCGCACCGGGTGGCCGCCGACCTGGCCCGGGCCGGGCACGGGCACCTGGACGTGCACGCCGTGCCGAACCCGGCCGACGGGCTGTCCCCGCTGCGCGGAGTCGTCGTCGGCGTGGTCGCCGTGCTCGCCCTCATCGGGCTGATCGAACTGCTCACCGCGATCGGCGGGACGGTCCGCGAGCGCGAGCGGGACCTGCCGGCGCTCAAGGCGATCGGCATGTCCCCGCGGCAGATCACCGCGATCACGGTCACGGCGACCGGCTGTACGGCCCTGGCGGCGGTCCTCGTCGGCACGGCGCTGGGGCTGCCCCTGTCGCGCTGGCTGATCGACACCCAGGGCAGTTCCAGCGGGATCGGCGCCGGGATCGCCCAGTCGCCCTCCCCTGTCCTGCTGCTGACCCTGGGCGCGGGCGCGGTACTGGGCTCCGCCGCACTGGCCGCCCTCCCCGCATCCCGCTCACCCCAACGACGCCTTGCGGACACGCTGAACGCAGCGACCTGACCGTGCGGCGGCGCAACACGACGACCCACCGATCGACTCCGCCGACCAAGCACCGTGGCCCAGCCACGGCAGGAGCCGAGCACACCGTGGGCCGACCACGGAATGCCCCAAGCATGGCCGACCGGGGACCGAACGCCACGAGGCCGGAGCCGAGCACGGCCAGGGCCCCCACCATGCCGTGGGCTCACCACACGGTGACCCGAGCACGCCCTCGGCCGACCCCGCGGAGGCCGACCCTGGCCGGGGCCTGACCACGCGGTGAGGCGACCGGGGCCGGGCGTGCCGCAGCCCGACCGTTGCGGGGCGGGGCCGGGCCCACGGATGCGCCGAGCCGACGGGCAGGCCGGGCCGACGGGCAGGCCGGGCCGACGAGCGGGCCGGGCTGGCGGGTGGGCCGGGCCGACGAGCGGGCCGAGCCGACCGGCAGGCCGGTTCGACCGGTGGGCCAGGCCGAGCTGCGGCAGCTGGTCTGCAGCCGCCCCGCGTTCGTCGCCTGACCCGCGCCCGGTGCCGGATCCCCCGCCCGGTGCCAGAGTTGCCCCCGGTGCTGGAGCTGCGCCGCACGTGGTGCCGGTTCGTGGTCAGCTTCGGCCGCGTAGTTCCCGGTACTTGGCGACGAGGGCGGTGGTGGACGGGTCGAGGCCGGGGACGTCGGTGCCGTCGGTGAGTGCGGGTTCGACGCGTTTGGCGAGGACCTTGCCCAGCTCGACGCCCCACTGGTCGAAGGA
>NZ_JBIWKB010000105.1:0-15593 GCF_044765425.1 Streptomyces sp. NPDC102462
GGCCTCACCTGGTCGACGGCTGCCTCCCGCCCACCGGTCTGACCATGGACGACGGCGCGATCAGACCGCCGGACTCCGCGAGTTCAACCTGAGTAAGGGCCAAGCTCAGGAAGAAGGGAGCTCAGACCTCGCAGTGCAGCTACCTGGAAGTCACGCAGCTGGCTCCGGGGCTACTGGTGCCGTGGGAGAGCCTGTGCCTTCTGCGCCGAAAGAGTCTTGTAGACGGTACCGGCGAGGTCGGGCAGCGTGTCCCCTTCGCCAACGGCGCTGTTGACAGCAATGGCGATGATCATGCCAGTCTTCGGGAAGTACATGTGCAGCACCCGGTTTCCATAAGTGGCCCCCTCATAGGCCCAGACCGTCCCGGCCACAGGATGGACGAACTTCACGACACCGAGCCCGAAACCCATGGGATCGTCGGCCGTGACGCTCTTGATGGGCTTACTCGTCTTCGCCGAGACCAGTGACTCCAGCTCGCGCTGCTGCGCTGAGGGCAGCAGTCGACCGCTGTACAGCGCCCTGTCCCAAGCCGTCATGTCTCTCAGTGAACTCACCAGGCCACCCGCCCCCTGCGCCCAGGACAGGCGGAGCCGAGGAAGTGACTTGTTGAGATGCTTCGGCAGGACGGAATGGGTGGAGTACGGCGTCGGCATGCGCGAGGCCGTGTCCGGAGGGCAGTCCGGGGGGAGGCAGGTGTCGTTCATTCCGAGAGGTTCAATGATGCGCTCGGCGAGCCGCTCATGGTAAGTATCGTGCGACGCTCGTTCGACAATCATCTGCGCGAGGAGGTAGTTCGTATTCGAGTACTCGTATTTCGCGGGACCCAGTGGCAGGCCCTCCACATAGGACATCAGGCGCTCCAGCGTGAAGCGCGTGGAGGGATTGGCGTCGAAATCCTTCAGGAACGCATTCTGCTCGGTGTAGCTGGGGATGCCGCTGGTCATCGACAGCAGTTGCTTGATGGTGACATCGCGCCACGCCGGATACTGGGGAAGCCACTTTCCCAGCTTGTCCCGTATGGACAGCTTTCCTTCGGCCTCCAGTTGAAGCAGCAGCACGGACGTGAACGCCTTGGTGTTGCTGCCTATCTGCCACAGCGCCTTGCTGTTCACCGGTCGACCACCGCCGTAGCGGGACGTCCCCGCATCGACCGAGATATCAGGTCGCTGATCGGCATAGGTCACCCGAAGGGAGACCGCTGAGAAATGATCCTTAGTGCCCTGAGCGTCCAGATATTTCTCGAGGTCACTTCGCAGTGACGCGGTGGCACTGCGAACGGATGGCTCCACCACTGCGTGCGCGACGGCCGGCCCACTTCCCGACACCATCATCCCCGATACAATCGCCGCGGTGACCGTCGCCAGGGCCACGAGGCGCTTCCCTTGCTGACCACCCCGCCGACGAAGCCTGTACCCCATTGTCGCTATTCCTCCATCGAATTGAACAGAACTGGGAACGACGATCACGCTATGCAGTGGAGGCACGGCAGGTAATGGGGGTAACCCCCCGCTTGGTAGAGGTGCTGACCCCCTGAGTGAGGCCAAGTACAGCTGCGAAGGCAGCCATCTGCCCGCCAGAAGAGGAGAGACCACGACGGTCATTGACTCATCACTGAGGTGAACAGATCAAGACCTTCTACACCGGTGAGTCGGTGGGGGCTGGTCGGTCGGTTGGGCGGTGACATCCGTTCCGACCGTCGGCCGTCACTTCACTCGCTGGTCGCTGCGCAGGCTCGTCGCCTGTCTGCGCACCCACGGCGTGCGGCACTTCCACGGCTGCCACTCGGTAGGTGACGACCGCCTGTGGGGCGTCAACCGCCACAGGAAAGGCACGCGAACACTCTGGACGCGCTGAAGACGATCTACCGCCTTTCAGGCAAGGGCGTTCTCGACCAGGGCGACAGTCGCGCGGGGGTCGTCGACTTGGAGCACGAGGCGTGTGTACCTCTCGTCGGCGAGTTCGACCACGACAGCCTTCGACGGATCCTTGACGTCCCAGAAGACCTTTTCACCCTCCTGATGGAAGGTGCCAGCGGTGATCACACCGGGTACGTGGGAGCCCGGCGCGCGGATTCCCTTGGGGTCGGCGGCGATACCGGGGTCGGCGGTCGCGCCACGGACGTTGGCCAGCGGGATGGTCAGGCTGCTCTTGAAGGACCAAAGTTTGTCGAGACCCTCGATCACGACGACGAGGTTGTCGCCGTCGATACGTATCAGTGCCATGTCGGGTTCTCTTTTCAAGTGAGAGGGCCGAGGTGTTGGGCCAGTGCGGTGGCAGCGTTGTCGGGATTGCCACGCAGGAGGATGCCCAGCGCGGCGGCGGTGAGGGCGGTGGCCAGGTCGGCCGGAACGCCGAGCGCGTCGGTGATCGCCTGGTCGACGGCGGCCAACGCGGCCGTCACCTCAGAGGCGACCTCCTCGTCGACCGGTGCACGTTCGATCGCTGCGAGCAGCAGCAGGCGGAGGTCGGCCGACGTGACGAGCCGCAGCGCGGCCGCAGCATCCGATGCGCCGGCGAGGGCGTCGAGCAAGGGACGGACGTCGTCGGCGAGGTGGCGGCGCAGAGCGATCAGATAGAGGCCGCGCTTGCTGCCGAACGTCTTGTACAGGCTGTTGCGGTGCACGCCGAGGTGGGCGACGAGGTCGTCAACGGACACACCGTCATACGCACGTCCGCCGAACAAGCCCACGGCGGCACGCACCGCTTCGTCCTCGTCAAATGCTCTTGGCCTCCCCATGACCACCACAGTAGACAATTGAGGAACGATCAGTCAAGAACGATCGTTCCTCAATCGCCGATCCCCTTCGAGGTCATCTGGCGGCAGTCATTGCGTCTGAGGCATCGTTGGGCGGCGCGAGTGCTCTTGCCAGGCGGGGAATGCCGGACCGAATGCCCCGTGTCAGCTTGTCCGGCGGGGGAGTTCGGCCGGTGGGACGGTGGTCGGCGCTGTGCTGGTGCGGGTCGGCAGGGAGTCCCATACCGCCTGGGCGATGGCCAGGTCCTGCCAGGCCATGCCGACGCTTTTGTAGACCGAGATGCCCGTGTCCGCGCGCAGGTCGGCGAGGTCGCCGAAGTCCGTCAGGCGGGTGGGGGTCAGGGCGCCTTCTGCGACGGCCTGCACGATGTCGCCCGCCTCCCGCAGCGCGGTGTGCCGGTGTTCGACGAGGACGAGGGAGGCACGGGAGAAGACACTGCCGTCGAGTTCGCGTGCGTCCGGCGTGTGGGAGCCCACGGCGACGACGAACGCGTGGTCGGCGAGGTCGGCGCCGTCGAAGACAGGTGTCGTGGAGGTGGTCGCGCACACGACGATGTCCGCTGACGCGACGTCCGCGCGCTCGCCGGCCCGCACATCGACACCCGAGTGTCCGAGCCGTTCGCACAGTGCCGCCACCCGCTCCGGGCGGCGGCCCACGATCCGCACCGTGTCGATCGCCCGCACCGCGCGCACCGCCTCGATGTGCGCCTCGGCCTGCGGGCCCGCCCCGAAGACGACCAGACTGCGGGCCCCTTCGGGCGCCAACTCGCGGACGACATAGGCGGATTGGGCGGCCGTACGGATGGTGGTGAGCGTGCTGCCGTCGAGGACGGCGAGCGGCGCCAGGGTGTGCGCGTCGAACAGCGTGTACAGGGCCTGGATCCGGGGCAGCCCCCGTTCCGGATTGCGGGGCGCCACGCCGACGATCTTCACGCCGACCGTCTCGCCGCCCGCCGCCGGCATCAGCAGCAGTTCGCCGTTGTCCAGCGGGACGTTGGTGCGCTCGACGAAGCCGCCCTGGGCGTAGGCGGGTGCCAGTGCCCGGCCCAGTGCCGCGATGGCCGTGGGCCACGACAGCAGGTCGGTGAGCTGGGCGGAGTCGACGAAGGGAAGGGCTCGCATGGGGCGGATCCTAGAAGGAGAGGTGCCGGTGGGCTGCGGAGCGCCCGTGCGGCGGTGGGCGGGATGAAGGTGAGGGACGGTGGAAAGTCTCCCAGCCGGCGTCAGGGGCGGCGTACCGGCTTTCTGGCCTGGATCACAAACACCGGACGTGCCGTGCCGATGATCTCGGGGTCGATGGCGGCGGGCAGCCCGATCAGCCGCCGCCCGCTCCTGGGCCCTGCTCGGCCTCAGCCGGACACCGCAAGCCGAGGCGTGACATGACATATAGCAGCGGGGGCGTTGGACCGGCAGGGCCGGCGTTGGTAAGACGTCGACGTAACAATCCTGTTGCCGCCTCGGTGCTCCGCCGTTCCCGGCCCGGGCTCATGCAGGATGGCTCACGATCAGCCTGTGCCGGCGTGCCGTCGGCGTGGAAACTGGCGGTCACTGTCGGCCCGTGCGCGGGAAGGGGTATGCATCGTGGGTGACCGTTCCGGAACCGGGCGCGCGACGGGCGACACCTTATGACCGACGGGTGAATTGCACTCGCCGACGACCAGGAGAAGCATTCCGATATGTCTGTAACCACCGACGCGGGTGAGCCGTTCGCGGCGCTGCGCCCGCGCGAGTCCCTCAGGGACGCGACGGTCCGCACGCTCCACGCCGCCGTCATCTCCGGCTACCTGCGGCCCGGTTCGGTGTACTCGGCCCGCGCGCTCGGAACGCAGCTCGGCATCTCGGCCACCCCCGTCCGCGAGGCGATGCTGGACCTGGTCAAAGAGGGCCTGGTGGAAGCCGTCCCCAACAAGGGCTTCCGCGTGGTCCAGCTGACCGAGCGGGAACTCGACGAACTCAACGAGCTACGGCGGCTGATCGAGGTCCCCACCGTGCGCCGCATCGCGCTCGCGGGCATCGACGACCCCGCCGGAATAGCCGAGTTGCGCGCGCTGGCCGAGGAACTGGTCCGCAGCGCAGGGGAGAAGGACTTCATCGCCCACCACGTGGCCGACCTCCAGTTCCACCTCAAACTGCTCGCCTACGCGGGCAACGAGAACCTCGTCCTCACCGTGCACAACCTGCGCATCCGCTCGCGCCTGTACGGCATGCCCAAACTCGCCGACCGCGGTCGGCTTCTGGCCACCGCGCAGGAGCACACCGAACTGCTCGACCTGATCATCGCCCGCAGAGCGGACGAGGCCGAGCAACTGATGCGGCGGCACATCGGGCACGTGCGCGGCGCCTGGGCCACCGGCGAGGACGGCGCCCCACAGCCGGGGGAGTGACACCTCTGCGGCTGGGAGCGCGTGTGGTCGCGTACCCGGGTCACGATGTCGCCGAGGTGGCGCAGGCCGTCGTCGGTCAGGGGGCCGAACAGCAGGCGGCGAGGCGGCTGGACGTGACCGGCCAGGACCCGCTGGAAGTGGGCCAGGCCGTTCGTCGGTGAGGGTGATGGCGGCCGCGCGGCCGCCGTCGGGGCCGGGGCCGCGGGTGATCAGCCGGCCGGCGTCGGTCTTGAGGCCGGGCACCCCCTGGTCAACGGCGCGGGCGGGGCGTTCGTCAGCGGCACCACCCCCGGACCCGAGGACGCGGGCCGCGGTGTGCGCAGGTGCGGGTCTTCGATCGTAGCGATGTCCTCTGGCCGACCCGCACGACACCGCCCGACAGGGAGCCGCGGTCCCCTCCTGTGAGGCAGGTTGCGTGCTGCTGTCGGTGACCTTTGCATCTGGGTAGGAATGTCTCAAACGTATCTGGCAGACAGGACATTCCGTCCCGCATGCTATGTGACATCCGACAGAGCAGACACGCGATGCCCCCACAGGACAAGGAGGTCTTGGTGGCCCGTCGCCATCAGCGCAACGCACTGCTCGCGGCTCTGCTGGCGGAGGCCGACTGGGGTGCGGCCGACCTGGTGCGAGCCGTCCAACGCGTGGCCCGCGCCGAAGGTCTGGACATTCACTACGACCGCACCGCGGTGGCCCATTGGCTTGCCGGGTCCCGCCCCAAGGCCCCCGTCCCCGAACTGGTCGCCGAGGCGCTGACCCGCCGCCTCGGGCGCCTGGTCCTGGCGGCCGACACCGGTCTCCTCCCAGGCGCCGATCCAGAGGAACAGTACGTACACGCCGTTACGGCGTCGATGCGGGAGAGCGCCGCGCACCGGCTGGTGGCCCTCGGCAGGATCGACGCCGATCCCACCCGCAGGGCCCGGCTGCTCTCCCTCGCATACCGGCAGTTCCTGGTGGACACCGGCTGTGGTGCCGGTTCCCCGCCGACCGTCCCGCGGCAACGCACGGAAACGACCCTGCATGTGCCCCGGCAGGGGCTGTGGACCACCACCGCCGACGTGGAACTCCTGCGTGCCATGGTCGCCTCGTTCGCCTCCTGCGCCGCCCAGTTCGGCGGCGGCCACGCCCGCGCCGCGCCCGCCGCGTACGTGGCCGACGACGTGGGCCGGATGCTGACCTCGGCCGCACCGTCCGAGCTGCGGACGGAGTTGATGACGGTGCTCGCCCAACTCACCCATGTGATCGGCAACATGACTGTCGACGCCGGACATCACGGGCTCGCGCAGCGCTACTACCTGCTGGCCCTGCAGATCGCGGCCGAAGCGGGGGACCGCCGGGGCCGGGCCCTCGCGTTACGGGCGATGAGCGTCCAGGCCACCCAGCTCGGGGCCCGGCGGTACGCGGCCGAACTCGCGGAGTCTGCGGTCGAGGCCGCCGGATCCTCCTGCGACGGGGATCTGCAAGCCTTTCTGTACGCGCAGCGAGCCCATACGCGCGCCCTCACCCAGGACTCCCGCGGTGCCCTGAAAGACCTGGCCGCCGCCGAAAGCAACCTGGAGCGGACCTCGGGCAACTCAGGGCCGTTCGCCTCCTACCCGAAGGCGGGATTCGCCTATCAGCGGGGCCAGACGCTTTACACGCTGGGAGAAACCTCGGCCGCGCTGTCCGCCCTCAGCTATGCGGCGCAGCGGCGGGCGCCGCACGAACGCCGGGTGCGGGCCCTCACCCACGCGCGGTTCGCCGAGATCCTGCTGGAGCTGGGCCGGGTCGAGGAGGCGTGCACCCACGCGGCCGCGTTCGCCGACGACTACCCTCTGCTCCGCTCCCATTGGGCCGTCATGGCATTGAAAACGCTGCGTGCTCGTCTCGCGGCGTTTCCCCGGGTGCGGCGGGCGGTCGCGCTGCTGCAGCGGCTGAGGGAACTGGAGGCCGGAACGCCACCGGTCAATTAGGGCGCCCCGTTCTGTGGTGGGGCGGGGGATCGTTCAGGATGTCTCTCGGAGGGGACTCCGATGCGCCTCGCGTTGTTCTCACCGAATTACCGGGCTGCCCGTACGCCTCGAATCCCCACCGGGAATCCTGCGGAACGGGGCGCCGGGCGGCTTCGGAGCCTTCGGCCAGCGCGGCACGGGACAGAGCAGCGACTAAATCATCTAACGGGTCGTTCATAGGGGGTCTATGACCACGGTTCATGAAATTCTTAGCAGACTTTTCACACCATTCCACCGAATAGCGTAGGTCAATGGTCGCAGTCACCTTCATACTCGTCAGACCGTCACAAACCGCAAGGAGGACGGCAGCCGTCACCGAATCGGGAGCTGGTCCTCGTTGAAGATCCTGGCGCAGGCGCCCGACGAGCTCGACGACCTCCGTGGCGAGCTGCTTCTTGAGTGTTACGAGGAGCCCGCCCCCGCCGCCGACACTCGGCCGGTCTATTCGTGCCAGGTCCGGCTGCCGGGGCCTGCCCTCCACCCGGAGGCCGGCCGGAGGCGACGCGCCGCATCCTCAGCGACCGCCCAGAGCACTCCGACAGCGCGAAACGGCTACGCCGGCGGATCCGGGAGCTGAAGGAACCGCGGACCGCCGACGCCGAAGAGACCGCCCAGCTGACGACCGACACCGAAGCACTGGTCGGCGTCCCGCACCCGTCGATGACGGCGGACCGTCCGCTGCGCCGGCAGTTCGCCGACCACACGACCGTCGTCCGCACGCCGCCCACCTCAAGCCACCCGTGCCAGGGACAGCGCCCGCCCGCTGCCACCCGACTTCTCGCGATGCCGTTCCTGCTCATCGACGCGGCGGCGTTCTGAGGCGCTGCTGGTGATTACGCTGCGAGGTATGAGGGCGGTGGACAAGAGTGATCTGACGGGGCGGGCGCGGTTGCGGGAGGCGGCACTGGAGCTGTTCGCGGAACGGGGCTTCGAAGCGACGTCGACGCGAGCGGTGGCCGCGGCCGCAGGGCTTTCGCCGGCTTTGGTGACCCGGCACTTCGGATCGAAAGAGGGGCTGCGGGCGGCGGTCGACGCATACGTGCTGGACCGGATCGGCACGGAACTCAAAGCGGTTGATGCGGACGCCGGGCTGATGGAGTCGCTCGGCAAGGTCTCGGCCCGGCTGTTCGGAGCCGACCCCGTGCTGCGCGGATACCTGCGCCACGTCCTGATGGAGGACAGCGCGGCGAGCGCCGCCCTGTTCGGACGGCTGCTGAACGGAGCGCGGGCCGAGCTCGGGCGGCTGGCCACGGAGTACGGCGGCCGCGAGCCGGAGGGCGAGTGGGCGGCGTTCCAGGTGCTGTGCCTGGTCCTTGGGCCGTTGTTGCTGGAGCGGGTCATGCAACCGCATCACGCCGAGCCGATGTTCGATCCACAGGTCCTGGCACAGCGCAGCGCCGCCAACCAGCGCCTGCTGCTGCAGGGCCTCTACGGCTCACCCGAGGATCGAAGCGGGGGATAGCACCAGTGCGGGAGTGTACAAGTGTTCAGCAAGCTGAACGCATGTACACCACCGATTCCGGAACGCAGCACGCCGTGCGCGCCGTCTGGACTGGCTGGACAACCTACGGATCGCGCTGACGGTCCTGGTCGTGGTCCACCACGCCGCCCAGCCGTACGGCCCCGCGGACTGGTGGTATGTCGAGGGGCAGCCGCGCACGCCCGCCCTGGCCACCCTGTCCGCGGTCGACGGCTCGTTCTTCATGAGCCTGTTCTTCTTCGCCTCCGCCGTCCTTGTGCCCGGCTCCCACCGACGCCACGGCACCCGGCGGTTCCTGAAAAGCCGTCTGGTCCGGCTCGGCATCCCCGTGGCGGTCGGCGCACTGACCATCGTGCCCGGTCTGATGTACGCGTACTACGTCCACTACCGCGGCTACCGGTCCATCTCCTTCCCGCGCTACTTCACCGACGTCTACCTCGGACTGGGGGACAAGCCGGCCGACTGGACGGGACCGTCCTGGCCGGACCTGCAGTTCGGGCACCTGTGGTTCATCCAGAACCTGCTGGCCTACACCGTGTTGTACGTGGTCTGCAGCCGAGCCGGCCGTCTGCTGGGGCACTTGTGCCGCCCCACCCGGACCCGCGGGCAGCGCCCGGCCCCCGGGCACCGGGCCCTGTTGCTGACGACCGCGGCGATCACGGCCGCCACCTTCCTGATCCGGCTGAAGTACCCGCTGGACACATGGGTCCCGGTGCTGGACTTCCTCCAGGTCGAGCCTGCCCGAGTGCCGCAGTACGCCGCCTTCTTCACCATCGGCGTGCTGGCCCATCGCCACAACTGGCTGGAGAGGTTCGACGCCCGCACCGGATGGGTGTGGCTGGGCGGCGCTCTGGCCGCGGTCGCCGTACTGTTCGTGACAGGCGCGGACGCCGACTGCTTCGGTCCCGGCGGCTTCACCGCACCGGCCCTCGCGTGGGCGGCCTACGACAGCGCCCTGTGCGTCGCCCTGTGTGTCGGCCTGGTCACCGCGTTCCGTGAAACGGTGACCCGCAGCAGTCACCTGACGACGGAGCTGTCCGCCAACTCCTATGGTGTGTACATCCTTCACGTGCCGCTGGTGGTCACCGTCCAGTACTACCTGGCAGACCGCGGCTTTTCCCCAGTCGCTTCGTGGGCGACGACCAGCGTGCTCGGCCTGGCGGGCGCCTTTCTGCTGGCGGCCGGGATGCGACGGCTCCCTGGTTTCCGTCACGTGCTGTGAGCTGTCCCGCGAGCAGCAGGGCCTCGTCAGGCAGCGGTTCTACGGTGGCACCACCGCGCGTCTCGACCGTACGAGCCGCAACCTGAAGCTCGCGGGGGCACGAACACCGCCCCGGCGACCCCTCGCTCACATGATGGAGGACGATTCCGGTGGCACTCCAGTGGGGGATCGGGCCCTCCCCGTGTGGCTCAGCGCGACTCCAGTGCGTCCAGGGCCACGGCCTGTGCGATGGCGAGGCGGCGGTCGAGGCCAGGGTCCGCGATGTCGAGCACGTACCGGTCGCGCAGTCCGAACTTCTTGTCGAATGCCATCAACCGCTTGTCGCCCACGGTGAAATCGAAGTGGTACGGCCACAGGAACGGCACGAAGTCGGTGAACGGCAGCAGGTCCCAGACCCGACGCACCACGGCCACCACCCAACTGCGCTCGCGCCCGGTGAGTTCCGTCGTGCCCGGCTGGTCCATGCTCCACGTGGAGCGCAGCAAGGAGGCGACGGGCTTTTCCTGGAACGACCCGATGATGTCGCCCAACGTGTCCCGTACGTCGTAGACGGCGCCGAGATCGACGATCCGGCGGGCCTCGAAGGTGCACAGGACGTGGTCCATGGACTCGTCGGTGTAGATGGTCACATGCTCCTTGAGCGTCATCCGCTTCTGCTCGGCGAAGGCGACGACCTCGCCGTCGGAGCCGTCGGGACGGGCCACGGTCACCACGTACCGGTTCACGATGAGGGCCGTCTTCTGCCGTATGTTGAACCGCTCGTGCGCCTGCAGGTGTGCGTTGTCCACGTGGCGTCTCCCGCTTTCCGTCTCTGGCACTGCCCGGCGTGTTCGGTCCAGGTGTGCACTGCTCGCCGCTGTTCGTGCTCTGCACCATCGTCGCCACGACGGGCGCCCCGGATCAGTCCCCGGAAGTCGCGGCCCGCAACTACCGACGACGACAGCACGGGAGCCCCAACCGCGCCCGTCCTGGCCGGGGTTGTTCACTTTCGTAGTCCGCCGGCACGACGCAGGGATGATGCGGGCGCTCCCGGGGGCTGTCTATCGTCGGCCCGTGAGAGTGGACGAAGCAAACACCGCGCGCGTCGCCCGGCCGCTCCGGCTACGGCGCCGACCTGCCGCCACCGCGATTCCCTGGAATCGCAGTCGGATCGCCGGGGAGACCGTGCTCGCCGTTGTCCTTGCCGGGCTGGCGGGCCTGTTCGACGCCGTGGGGGCCGGGTTCGGCGTACGAACCGTCGCTGTCGTCACGGGCGTTGCCCTGCTGTCGCTGCTCCGGCGCGCGCGGCCGGCGACCGTCCTGGTCGTATCGGCGGCTGCGGCCGGGGCGTGGATCGCCGCGGTGCCACTACTCCTCTACGCGAGCTGGTCGGCCGGCAGCCGCATCATGCGGCCTCGGCGTGTGGTCGCCACCTATGCCGCCGCGCTCGTGCTGCATACCGCCGTGTCGGCCTGGAACGAGCTCACCGCGGCTGGCCTGCCGCTGCCCGCCGCGGGGGCGCTGGGCGCGGGTGAGTTCCTCGCGCTGGCGATCGTGCCAGGGCTGGCCGCCCGCTACCGGGCGCAGCGCCACGCACTGCTGGACGCGCTGCAGCGGAACAACGTCCAGCTCGTGCGCGAGCAGACCATGGTGGCGCAGCAGGCGCGCCTGCTGGAGCGCGGCCGCATAGCCCAGGACATGCACGACAGCCTCGGTCACCAACTCGCCCTGATCTCGGTGCACGCGGGCGCCTTGCAGGTCGATCCGGACCTGACCGACCGCCAGCGCGAAGGGGTCCGGATCCTGCGGGACGCCTCCGTGCACGCGATGGCGGAACTGCGCGAGGCCGTTGGCATCCTCCACGAGGACCGGGACGACAGGGACCGGCCCGACCACCGCACCGGGCACGTGGGGAAGGCCTGGCAGCCGCCGGGCGCGGCAGCCGACACCGACGGCGGGCAGCCGCGCTCCCGGTCGGTCGCCTCCCTCGACGGCCTGGTCGAGTCGTCCCGGGCCGTAGGCGCGACCGTGGAACTGCACCGGTCCGGCGCCGTCCGGCCGCTGGCGCCCGCCGCCGATCACGCGGCGTACCGCATCGCCCAGGAGGGCCTGACCAACGCGCACAAGCACGCCCCGGGCGCCCCGATCACCCTTGCCCTGCGCTACGAACCGGACAGCCTGGTCGTCGAGGTCGCCAACGGGCCCGCGCCGGCCGGGACACCGGATGCCCCGGCTGCGGTCAGCGGCGGCCAGGGACTGAGAGGACTGCACGAGCGAGCCCAACTCGTCGGCGGCATGGTGCACTCCGGGCCCACCGCGGACGGCGGCTTCCGCATCGCGGGCATGCTGCCCTACGGCAACGCCGGCGGCGAGTCCCTGCCCCGCCCGGACGGCGCGACCTCCGTGTACCCGGGCGACGACTTTGGAGGGCAGCCGGGGGTCGGCGCGGCGGATCACAGTAAGGCGGTCTTCAACCGTGCTGATCCGCAAGGGGAGTTCGCCGCCACCATGAGCAGCAAGAAGAATGTGGCCATCGGCTGCGCCGTCACCGCCGTCGTCCTCGTCGGGGGCGTGATCACCCTGGCCGTCTGGGGGGTGGGCGCGCTGCTGGACGAGGTGGACAAGGCCACGATCCCGCCGAGCGTCTACGAGCGGGCGAAGGCCGGCGCTCCCGAGGCCGACGTGCAGGACGAACTGCCCGACGAGGACTCGGTGCTCACCGAGGACTACAAGAACATGGGCCCGCGGAAACCCGAAGGCGCGACCTGCCGTCACTTCGGGTCCGACGACCCCGATGACACCACGACCATCTTCCGCTTCTGCTTCCGCGACGGAAAGCTGGTCGCGAAGCAGACCTTCCAGGACAGGAGCTGACCCGCAGGACGGGGACATGACCCGGCCCGCACTTCCTCACACCATCCGCGCGACGGATCCGGCCTCATCAGGGCATGATGGCCAGGCCATACAGTCCGCTCTCCGACCGATACCGCGCAGGAGGCCGTGTGATCCGGGTCCTCGTCGCCGACGACGAGCCGCTCATCCGGGCCGGCATCAGGATGATCCTCACCTCGGCCGACGACATCGACGTGGTCGCGGAGGCGGGTGACGGCCGCGAGGCGGTGGAGACCGCCCGGGGCACCGCCGTCGACGTGGCCCTGCTGGACATCCAGATGCCGGTGATGGACGGACTGACGGCCCTGGCCGAACTGCGCCGGGCCGCGCCGGATGTGCGAGGGCTGATCCTCACCACGTTCGGCGAGCGCGACAACGTACTGCGCGCGCTCGGCCACGGCGGCGCGGGTTTCCTCCTCAAGGACTCCGCACCCGACGAGCTGATCCACGCGGTGCGGGCGGCGGCGGCCGGCAACGCCTACCTCTCACCGGCCGCCACCCGACACGTGGTGGACGCCCTCGCCTCCCCCGGGGCCACCGCCCGTGCGGAGGAGGCCAGGCACCGCCTCGACGGGCTCACCGCACGGGAACGCGATGTGCTCGCCCTGCTCGGAGAAGGTTTGTCCAACGCGGACGCGGGCCGAAGGCTGCACATGAGCGAGGCCACTGTGAAGACGTACGTCAGCCGGATCCTCACCAAGCTCGGGTGTGACAACCGGGTCCAGGCGGCCCTGCTCGCCCGCGACGCCGGCCTGCACCCGGACGGGATGTGACCGGGCCTGCCACCCATCCGGCAGGCCCCTCCCCCATGCCCCGGCGGACGACCCGGGCTGCCGGTCGTGGCGCCCACCACGCACAGGACATGCCTCCCGAACTCGCCGAACCATGTGTCTAGGAACGGCCCGGTACGCGCAGCGCACGCAGACCATCGACCAGTTGCGCTCGCTCATGGTCACCGCGCCTTCGGCGGTCCGCGACAAGCTGCGCGGACTGCCCACCCGAGAGCTCATGGAGTCCCTGGCCCGGTCCCGCCCCACCGGCGATGCCGCCGATCCCGGGCGCACGACCCGGATCACGCTGCGTCGTCCGGCCCGCCGCTGACAACCCCGACCGGCTCCGCTCGGAAGCCGCCTTCGCGCACCTGTGCGCCGCAGCGCCGGTCTCCGCGTCCTCGGGCCGAACCGACCGTCGCCAGGCATGCCGAACGCCAAGACGACGGCCGTCCCAGTGCCGGCAGTTCGGTCGCCGGCCTCGACGTCCCCGGAGCTGCGCGCGAACAGGGCGACAGCACCCCGACCCACGCGGCAGATGCGGGCGCCGGCCAGGTCACTCCGGCTGATCGTCCAGGTTCGCGATGATCCTCTCGGCGATGGTGCGCAGCTGCGTGACCTCGGTCGCGCTGAGGCCGGCGAGTACCGTGTCCCAGGCGAAGACGTCCTGCAGCGGCAGCACGCGCTCCACGAGGTCGAGACCACGCCGCGTGAGGACGGCCTGGTAGGCACGGCCCTTTTCGGGAGTGTCCTCGCGGCGGAGCAATCCGTCAGCCTCAAGCGAGCGGAGCGCATGTGACAGGCGGCTCTTGTGGAATCGCAGTGCCCGGCTCAGTCGGGTCAGACCCATGGTGTGCCGGTCCGCGCCGGCGAGCAACGCGAGGATCTTGAAGTGGCTGTGCGGGATGCCGGCGTCGCGCCGCGTCCGTCGATCGAGCTCGGCCTCGACCAGGTGCGCAAGGATCACCAGTGACTGCCAGTTCTCCCGCTGCTCCTGCAACGCCCGGGGCCGGGCGAGTTCGACGGATTCGGCGGAGGCTCGGGCCCGCCGTCCGCTCGACCAAGGCGTCGTGAGATCAGGCACTCGGCCGTCCACCTCTCCCGGCTTGCCGAACGGCGAAGCCTTCGTTGTGTCTTGCACACGCTCAGTGAGTTGCGGGTTCAACTCATTACCCGACAAACTCAAGGGGACGAGTCTAGTCATGTCGGCTCGGCTCGTCGTTGACGTGCTCCCTGGGCTAAAGTCCGGGGATTCCGGCCTGGGTCGTCTGACCCTTCCGTGGGCTTCCTGCTTCACCGCGCTGTGCGGGCACGTGTGCCCGTCTTACCGGCGCTCCACAGGCGTTTGGCGTCTCCGCCCGTCCGGCGGCGACGATACGGCGTCCTTCGAAGAGGACGTTGCGGGCTGCGTTGTGGTCGCGGTCGTGCACGGTGTGGCACTTGCCGCACGTCCACTGCCGGACGTGGAGGGGCTTGGGGCCGTCCCGGAAACCGCAGGCGGAGCAGACCTGGGAGGACGGGAAGGCCCGGTCCACCTTGGCGAAGGTGCGGCCGTGCTTGATCGCCTTGTACTCCAGCATCCGGACGAACGTGGACCATCCCGCGTCGTGCACGGACTTGGCGAGCCGGGTGCGGCCGAGGCCGGACACCGCAAGGTCTTCCACGTACACCGCTTGGCTGTCGCGAATGATCTGTGTGGATGCCTTGTGGTGCCAGTCCCGGCGCCGGTCGGCGACCTTGGCGTGCTGGCGTGCGACCTTGAAGCGGGCCTTGGCCCGGTTCTTCGACCCCTTCTGCTTGCGGGACAGCTCCCGCTGAAGGCGCCTGAGCCTCTTCTCGGCCCGGCGCAGGAAGCGCGGGCTGTCGATCTTCCGGCCGTCGGACAGGACGGCGAAAGCGGACAGGCCGAGGTCAATACCGGCGTCCGTCTCCGCCTCGGGGAGGATGTCCGGCTCGGTGTCCACGACGAAGCTGAGGAAGTACCGGCCGGAGCTGTCCTTGGTGACGGTCACAGAAGTCGGGGCGGCCGGAAGCCGGCGGGACCACGTGACCTTGAGGTTGCCGACCTTGGCCACGTACACCGTGCCGTCGCCCTTCAGGGAGAAGGCGTTGGTGTTGAG
>NZ_JBIWKB010000106.1:0-15114 GCF_044765425.1 Streptomyces sp. NPDC102462
GGGTCCAGGGCCCGGCGGGTGGCGTCCCCGAACGGGTCCCGGCCCTGCCAGCCGACGGTCCACAGGCCGAAGGTGAACCTGTCCTCAGGGGTGGGCTGGTAGCTCATGCCGCGGCTCCTTGCTCGCTTGCGACTATTTCGTCATGGCGATTTACAAATTAGTATGCGGTCGCAGCCCTGGGAAGGGAGAAGATGTCTCCAAAGGGGTGACGCCCGGTCGCCCCCCGGACATCACCGCCAGGACACACCCGAGAAGACCAGGTCAGATCCCCGCGAGCCGCGGAAAAGGGAGAGCCCGATGTCAGCAGCCGATGGTCCGCTCGTCGTCGGCGTGGACACATCCACCCAGTCCACCAAGGCGCTGGTCGTCGACCTGGCCACCGGCCGGGTCGTGGCGAGCGGCCAGGCGCCGCACACCGTCACCTCCGGCGCGGGCCGGGAGAGCGACCCGCGCCAGTGGTGGCAGGCCCTGTGCGAGGCCCTGCGCCAGTGCGGCGACGCGGCGCGCGAGGCCGCCGCGGTGTCGATCGGCGGCCAGCAGCACGGCCTGGTCACCCTGGACGGCGCGGGAGAGCCGGTCCGGCCGGCCCTGCTGTGGAACGACGTGCGCTCGGCGCCGCAGGCCCGCCGCCTCGTGGAGGAGCTGGGCGGCCCGAAGGCCTGGGCGGAGCGCACCGGCAGCGTGCCCGGGGTGTCCTTCACGGTCACCAAGTGGGCCTGGCTGGCCGAGCACGAGCCGGAGGCGGTCCGCGCCACCAAGGCGGTGCGCCTGCCCCACGACTACCTCACCGAGCGCCTCACCGGTCAGGGCACCACCGACCGCGGCGACGCCTCCGGAACCGGCTGGTGGGCGTCCGGC
This sequence comes from Streptomyces sp. NPDC102462, assembly GCF_044765425.1. Classification (NCBI taxonomy): domain Bacteria; kingdom Bacillati; phylum Actinomycetota; class Actinomycetes; order Kitasatosporales; family Streptomycetaceae; genus Streptomyces; species Streptomyces sp. NPDC102462. The sequence continues at coordinate 859 of NZ_JBIWKB010000106.1, forward strand.
ACCGAGACGTACGACGAGGAGACCCTCGCCCATGTGGGGCTCGACCCGGCGCTGCTGCCCCGCGTGGTCCGGCCAGGCGAGGTGGCGGGCACCGTGCGCGACAGCCACGACCTGCCGTTCTCCAAGGGCACCCTGGTGGCGCCCGGCACCGGGGACAACGCCGCCGCAGCGCTCGGCCTCGGGCTGCGCCCCGGCACTCCGGTGCTGAGCCTCGGCACGTCCGGCACCGTGTACGCGGTGTCCACGCACCGCCCCGCCGACCCGACCGGCACGGTCGCGGGCTTCGCCGACGCGCACGGCGACTGGCTGCCGCTGGCCTGCACCCTGAACTGCACCCTCGCCGTCGACCGCATCGCCGCGCTGCTGGGCCTGGACCGGGAGGCGGTCGAACCCGGCACCGCCGTCACCCTGCTGCCCTACCTGGACGGCGAGCGCACCCCGAACCTGCCGAACGCCTCGGGACTGCTGCACGGCCTGCGCCACGACACGACGGCGGGGCAGCTCCTGCAGGCCGCGTACGACGGTGCCGTCCACGCGCTGCTCGGCGCCCTCGACCTGGTGCTCGACGAGGACGCCGACCGGAGCACACCCCTGCTGCTGATCGGCGGCGGCGCCCGCGGCACGGCGTGGCAGCAGACGGTACGGCGGCTGTCGGGGCGGCCCGTGCAGGTGCCCGAGGCCAGGGAACTGGTCGCGCTCGGCGCGGCGGCCCAGGCGGCCGGGCTGCTGACCGGCGAGGACCCGGCCGCGGTCGCCCGCCGCTGGAACACCGCCGCGGGTCCGGTGCTGGACCCGGTGGAGCGGGACGAGGCGACGCTGGCCCGGATCTCCGGGGTACTCTCCGACGCGGCCCCGCTGCTGGCCCGGGGGACGGACACCCCGTGACCGGCGCCGCGCCGGAAGACCGCTGAGGGACACGGAGCGAGGATCGACGCAGGCATGACCGCACCGCCGCACGAGGGCCCGTCCCGTTCCGGCCGACTGTCGGACACCCAGCAGGGCATGCGCCGTCGCAACCTGGCCAGGGTGATGCACGCAGTCAGCGCCGAGGGGCCGCTCTCGCGGGCGGCGGTCGCCTCGCGCATCGGGCTGACCCGGGCCGCGGTGTCGACCCTCGTGGAGGAGCTGACCCGTTGGGGGCTGCTGGAGGAACTGGGCCCCGAACGGCCCGGCCGGGTGGGCCGCCCGGGATCGGCGCTCGCCGTCAGCGACCGAGGCCCGGCCGGGATCGGCGCGGAGGTCGGCGTCGACCACCTCGCGGTGTGCGCGGTCGACCTGCGCGGCGAGGTACGCGCGCGTGCCGTGCGGCACGGCGCCAACCGGGGCCGTGCCGCAGAGCCGGTGCTCGACGAACTCGCCGCCCTGGTGCGCCGGGTCGTCGCCCAGGCGGAGCCGGCGGGCCTGTGGCCCGCCGGGCTCGCGGTCGCCGTACCCGGCCTGGTGGCGCGCGATGCCCGCACGGTCGTGCGCGCCCCGAACCTCGACTGGCGGGACACCGACCTCGGCGCCCTGCTGCCCGTCGGTCTGCCGCTGACCGTGGACAACGAGGCCAACTTCGGCGCGCTCGCGGAACTCTGGCTGGGCGCGGGCACCCCGCGGGACTTCCTGCATGTGTCGGCCGAGATCGGCATCGGTGCCGCGGTCGTCGTGGACGGGCGGCTGCTGCGCGGCACCCGTGGCTTCGCGGGCGAGCTGGGCCATGTCCCGGTCCGCCCGGACGGCCCGCGCTGCCCGTGCGGCGGGCGCGGATGCCTCGAACAGTACGCCGGTGAGGAGGCGGTCCTGCGCGCGGCCGGGCTTTTGCCCGGTGAGGATCTGGTCGGGTTGCTCGCCCGGCGCGCCGACGAGGGGCACGAGGGCGTACGACGGGCCCTGCACGACGCCGGTACGGCGCTCGGCATCGCCCTGACCGGGGCGGTGAACCTGCTCGATCCGCAGTCCGTGGTGCTGGGCGGCGCACTGGCCGGGCTCTCGCCCTGGCTCCTGCCGTCGCTGGCGGGGGAACTGGCGGACCGCACGGCGGGGCCGCCCTGTCCCGTGTCGGTGTCACGGCTCGGCTCCGAGGGGCCGCTGCTCGGGGCCGCGCACTCCGTGGTGCGGGCCGTCCTGGACGATCCGGCCACGGTGGCCGAACACGTCGCCTGACGGCCGGGGCGCCTCAGCCGAGGAACGCCCCGACCGCGCCCGCGAAGTGCTCGGCGTCGTCGAGCCAGGGGAAGTGGCCGGCGCCCGGCTGCACGGTGAACCGGGCGTCCCGGAACAACGCCACGTACTCGGCCAGCGCGCCCGGCGGGGAGTTGAGGTCGAACTCGCCGGCCAGCAGCAGCACCGGCTGTGCGAAGGCGGCGAGTGCCGCTCGGGTGGTGTCCGGGTCGAAGGCACCGTCCGCGGTGAAGACGGCGGCGGCCGCGTCGTTGCGCTGCCGCTCCTCGGCGGCCCGGTGTTGTTGCGCCGCCTCGTCCCAACGGCCGTAGGCGAAGGGCGCGACGACCCGCCACAAGTCGGCGGTCGCCCGGCCCGCGACGATCTCTTCGAGGGCCGCGCGGGCGGCCGGGTACCAGGGTTCGCCCGCGCGCAGCGCCGCCGTGTCGCGGCGGAGGTCGCCACCGATCGTGATGCCGACGGCCATGACGCTCGGGGTGATCAGCGCGAGTCTGCCGACACGCCCCAGGTGGCGCTCCAGGTAGCGCACGGCGAGGTTCGCGCCCGCCGAATGCCCCAGCAGATCCATCCGGTCGAGCCCGAGGTGCTCGCGCAGCGCCTCCACGTCCGCGACGAGGCGGTCGCAGCGGTACGAGTCCTCGTCGTCCGGCACCTGCGACGCTCCGGTGCCACGCAGGTCCAGCAGGACGAGCCGCCGGCGGGCGGACAGGCCGCCCAACTCGCCGAGGTACGCGGAGCCCTGCATCGGGCCGCCCGGCAGACAGACCAGCGGTGGACCGTCGCCGAAGACGTGGTAGGCCAGTCGGGTGCCGTCGGGCGCGGTGAAGGCGGGCATGGCGCAGACCCTCGCAGGAACGTTCGGGGCCGGGCAACCGGATTGTCCGGCGGCCGCGGGTGGAAGACATGCGGCGTGCGAGACCGGGAGGCGGGCGTGGCGGACTGGGTGCCCCGTGAGCAGTGGATCGAGTCCCAGCCGCGGACGCTCCTCGCGTCGTGCGTGGTGATGCGGGACGGACGGGGCCGCCTCCTGCTGCTGCGCTACGGGCCCGGGCAGCCGACCGCCGGGACCTGGTGGCTGCCGGGCGGGATGCTCGATCACGGCGAGGACCCGTGGACGGCGGCGCGGCGGGAGATGCGGGAGGAGACGGGCCTCGAACTCGGCCCGGTGCCCCAGCTGATCGGCGTCGACCACCGGGCGGACGTGCTCGGCACGGGCCCGGTCCTCGACTGCTTCTTCGACGGGGGGATCCTCGCCGAGGACGCGGGAATCCGGCTCAGCTCCGAACACGACCGGCACGGGCTGTTCACCCTCGGCGAGTTGACGCGCACACCGCTCGCCGCCCTACTTCCCGCGCTGACCGCCCTGCACGCGGCGGCGATGACCGGGACCCTCGCATACCTGCGGGAGGGCGTTCCCGTCTGACGGCCGGGAAGGGTGTTGGGACCTCGGCCGTGTGCGGCGCGGCCTGCCGGGTGGTCACGGGAGCGGGCGTCGGGACCCTGGACGCGCGCGGCCCGGCCTGCCGGGTGATCACGGGAGAGGTGTCGGGACCCTGGACGCGCGCGGCCCGGCCTGCCGGGTGGTCACGGACGCCCGGTCCTCTTCCACGGCCCGACGGCGAGCTTCCCGGTCGTGCCCAGGTCCAGTTCCGGTGTCACCATCACCGGCGCGGCGCCCGGCTTCGCCCACACCCGCACATAAGGGGCGTTCACCGGGGTTCCGGAGAGCACCGTGTTGCGCCACACCAGTCCGGCGTGCGCGCCCTCGCCCGGCTTCAGGGCCAGCGGACCGGGCGGCCCGTCGGCTCCCGTGCTGCCGGCGACGGAGGAGCCGTCATGCGGGATCCGCAGCCCCTCCACCGTCCGGTGGGCGTCGTCGAGCACGCTCAGCCGGGGGTAACCCTCGATGTGGTACGTGTCCGTGCCGCAGTTCTCCAGGCGCAGGCTCACCACGCGAAGTCCCATGGCGGCGTCGCCCTCGTCCGCGTACACACGCACCCCGGACGAGGGGCAGGGTCCGCCTGGTGCCGGTGCCTCGTCGGTGGGGACGCTGCGCACCTTGGCCACCTCCACCTGGGCCTCCGCCTGCGCCGTGCCGACCGTGCCCGCCGGCGGCGCCGGCATGGCGACCGTGCCCGTCACGGTGGCCTTGGGCGCGACGGACGCCAGGACTCGTGACGCGTCCACCGGCGGCGCACCGTCGTGCGGCCGGAACCGGAAGGTGAGGGTGTAACGGAAGGGTCTGTCGTGGTGGTTGGTGACCTGGAACACCGCGCAGTCACCGGTCGGGCCACCGACGTCGATGAGCGTGACGCCGTCCGTCTCCGGTCCGCCGCTTACGCCCGTCCCGATCGGCTTCGGCGGTGAGCCGGTAACGCACGAAGGACGGCTCGGCTCACCGGAGGACCGAGCCGGCACCTGGCTGCCGCAGGCCGTCAGGAGCAACGCGGCGGCGACGGCGGCGAGCGGCGGGAGTGACGTGGCACGCATCCGCCGAGTCGACCAGGATCCGACCACGGTGTGCTGTGACCGGGACCACTCGTCCGGTCACAGCACTGTCACAGAGACAGGGCAGTCGTCCAGCATCCGGAGCCGATTCGCCCGACCGCGTGGCGGCGTTGTCCACAGTTCCGCTCTCGTCCACCGATTCACACGCCGACCTTCTGCCCAACCCGCCAGCGCCGTACCGTAATTCACGTGAGACGCAGCCGGGCACCGGACCGACCGGGACCGCGGGCGCGCAACGGTGACGAGGGGGACGAGGGGGTTCACTGATGTCGGGGGAATTCAGCAGCCAGCCGGACCTCGTGCGGTGGCTGGTGCGCGACCGCGGATTCACCGAGTCGGACGCCTACCAGTTCGCGACCCGGGCGGGCGGTTCGCCGTTGGCCAATGTGTGCGACACCGACTACACGTGCGTGGCGAAGCTCCGCAAAGAGTGGCTACCCGCCCGCGAGACCCACCGCGGCATACACGCACGGCTGCGCGAGAGGGCGAAAGCACTGCGCGCCTGACCTCGCCACGGCAGTTCCCGAATCCCCCCACACCGAAAGGCGAATCGACCATGGACCGGTCCCGACCGCTGCCCAGCAGACGACGGATCCTGAAGGGCGCGGCGCTCGCCGCGGTGCCCTATGCGGTGCTTCCCGGCGCGCGCGCCGGCGCGCAGACCCAGGCCGTCGACTACCCGTACGCCGAGTGGCAGCCGGCCAGCACCTCCAACTACACGGCGTCCAGCCGTCCCAGCGCCTATCCCGTGGACCGCGTGATCGTCCACGTCACCCAGGAGACGTATGCAAGCACCCTGTCCATCTTTCAGAACCCGCAGAAGAAGGTGTCGGCGCACTATGTGGTCCGTTCCGCGGACGGGCATGTGGCGCAGTGCGTCCGCGAGGCCGACATCGCCTGGCACGCGGGGAACTGGGACTACAACACCCGCAGCATCGGCATCGAGCACGAGGGCTGGGTGGATCAACCCGCCTACTTCACCGACGCGATGTACACGCAGTCGGCGAGGCTGACGGCGGCGATCTGCGAGAGATACGGCATCCCCAAGGACCGGGCGCACATCCTCGGGCATGTCGAGGTGCCCGGGACCGACCACACCGATCCGGGGCCCAACTGGGACTGGGTCCGCTACATCAGACTCGTGAACCTCATCTGACCGGTCCCACCGTCCGGCGCGGTGCTCCGCCGGGTGTTCGCCGAGGCCCCGTCGCACCTTGTGCGCCCGGCGCACGCCGTCGCCCATCGTTCGGGTGAGAGCGGTCGAAACTGTTGTCCGCGCCCACCTCCCGAGTGACGATGTCCCCTACCGCATCGCCGTCCGGGGAGGCCGAGGTGACCGATCCATGGGTGGCCCTGGAGCCGGGGGCCGACCCCGTCGAACGCGTCCGTGTGCTGCGCCGCGCGCACGAGACGTTCACCACGGCCGGCACGGTGCCGCGTCCGGTGCGGTCGGTGGTGGCGGACTCGTGGCGGCGTTCCGCACGGGCGGGCGTGGGCCCCGACGGCAGCGCCAACGTGGAACTGACGGACGGCGACCTCGGCGCCTACCGTGCGGAGCACCCGCTGGCGCAGGTCATGCCGCTGTTCAGAGAGCTGATGGGCACGTTCGCGGCGGACGGCGAGCATCTGCTCGCGGTGTGCGACGCGCACGGCAGGCTGCTGTGGGTCGAGGGCCATCCGGCGACCCGGCGCAGAGCGGACCGGATGAACTTCGTGCCGGGTGCGCTCTGGTCGGAGAGCGCCGTCGGGACCAACGCGCCGGGCACGGCCGTCGCCATCGGCCGGCCGGTGCAGGTCTTCGCGGCCGAGCACTTCATCCGGCAGGTGCAGCCGTGGACCTGCGCGGCGGCACCGGTGCACGATCCGCGCACCGGCCGGGTGCTCGGGGCGGTGGACATCACCGGCGGTGACGGGCTGGCGCATCCGCACAGCCTGGGGTTCGTACAGGCGGTGGCGCGGGCCGCCGAGTCCCAGCTCGCGCTGCTCGCCCCGCCGCGGCCCACGGGAGAGGCGGCCGGCCTGACCGCGCTGGGCCGCGACGAGGCGCGGCTCCTGCTGGACGGGCGTCGGATCGTCCTCGGCCGTCGGCACAGCGAGTTGCTGGTGCTGCTGGCCCGCCACCCGGAGGGCCTGACCGGCGACGAGTTGCGGTGCGCGCTGTACGAGGACGAGTCGGTGACGCCGGTGACCCTGCGCGCCGAACTGGCCAGGCTGCGCAGGCTGCTCGGTCCGGGGCTGCTGGCGTCGCGGCCGTACCGGCTGACGGCCTTGGTGGAGTCCGACGTCGCCGTGGTGGAGCGGCGGCTGGCGGCGGGCGCGGTCACGGCGGCCGCGGCCGCGTACTCCGGTCCGCTGCTGCCCGGCTCGCAGGCACCGGCCGTGGTACGGCTCAGACGGCGCCTGGCCGACGGGCTGCGCGCGGCGCTGATCGCCCGCCGTGACCCCGATCTGCTGGCCGAGTGGGCGCACGCGCCCTGGGGCGAGGACGACCTGGAGGTGTGGCGGGCGCTCGCCGCAGTGCGGCCGACGGCGGCGGTGCGGGCGCGTCTTGCGGAACTGGAGTCGGAGCTGGCGGCACCGCCCGCCGCGGCCATCACGCCGGCCGGCGCCCCGACCGGCCGCGCAACGTGGTTGCAACGTACCCGTCCCTAGCCTCGGCCGCGCGAGCTGCCCAACGGCGGGCAGCGCTTCACCGGAGGCAGACCAGGATGACCCGTTACGCGGCGCCCGGCACCGAGGGCGCGATCGTCTCCTACCAGGCGCGCTACGACCACTTCATCGGCGGTGCGTACGTCCCGCCGGCGCGCGGGCAGTACTTCGAGAACCCGTCGCCGGTGAACGGACAGCCGTTCACCGAGGTGGCGCGCGGCACCGCGGAGGACGTGGAGCGAGCGCTGGACGCGGCGCACGCGGCCGCGCCCGCCTGGGGCCGTACGTCGGTGATGGAGCGGGCCGGCATCCTGCTCAAGATCGCCGCCCGTATGGAGGCCTCGCTCGAACAGCTGGCGGTGGCCGAGAGCTGGGAGAACGGCAAGCCGGTGCGTGAGACGCTGGCGGCCGACATTCCGCTCGCCATCGACCACTTCCGCTACTTCGCGGGGGCGATCCGGGCGCAGGAGGGCTCGCTGGGCGAGTTGGACGACGACACGGTCGCCTACCACTTCCATGAGCCGTTGGGTGTCGTGGCGCAGATCATCCCGTGGAACTTCCCGATCCTGATGGCGACGTGGAAACTCGCGCCTGCGCTCGCCGCGGGCAATGCCGTGGTCATCAAGCCGGCCGAGCAGACCCCGGCGTCGATCCACTACTGGATGAGCCTGGTCGCGGACCTGCTGCCGCCGGGTGTGGTGAACATCGTCAACGGTTTCGGTGTGGAGGCGGGCAAGCCCCTCGCGTCCAGCCCGCGGGTGGCGAAGGTGGCGTTCACCGGCGAGACCACGACGGGGCGGCTGATCATGCAGTACGCCTCCGAGAACATCAAGCCGGTCACGCTGGAACTCGGCGGCAAGTCGCCCAACATCTTCTTCGACGACGTGTGGGCGCGGGACGACGACTTCCGCGACAAGGCGCTCGAAGGCTTCACGATGTTCGCGCTCAACCAGGGCGAGGTCTGCACCTGCCCGTCCCGGGCCCTGATCCAGCGGGGCCACTACGCCGAGTTCCTCGACGCGGCGGTCGAGCGCACCCGGCAGATCAGGCCCGGCCACCCGCTGGACACCGACACGATGATCGGCGCGCAGGCCTCCAACGACCAGCTGGAGAAGATCCTCTCCTATCTGGACATCGGCCGGCAGGAGGGCGCAAGGGTGCTCACCGGCGGCGAACGCATCGAGCACGACGGCGAGTTGAAGGGCGGGTACTACGTCCAGCCGACCATCTTCGAGGGCGACAACCGCATGCGGATCTTCCAGGAGGAGATCTTCGGACCGGTGGTCTCGGTCGCCTCCTTCGACGACTTCGACGACGCCATCAAGATCGCCAACGACACGCTGTACGGCCTCGGGGCGGGCGTGTGGACGCGTGACGTCAACACCGCGTACCGGGCGGGCCGCGCCATCCAGGCGGGCCGCGTCTGGACCAACTGCTACCACACCTACCCGGCACACGCGGCCTTCGGCGGCTACAAGCAGTCCGGGATCGGCCGCGAGACACACAGGATGATGCTGGAGCACTACCAACAGACGAAAAACCTCCTGGTGTCATACGCCCCGAAGAAACTGGGCTTCTTCTAGCCCCAACAAAAGGGCGCCTGACCAGGCAAGACCCCCACCAGGCGCCCTTCACGGCATTTTCCGGGCCAAGACCCGGCCACGCGGCTCCGACCGTCGTCCCCCGGCTCCTCCCACCGCTTCATGGAGTCTTCGATCAGGGCGTTGGCGTGGTTCTGCGTCTCGGCCAGGAACTTGGCGTAGTAACGGAAGAGGACCTGAATGCTCTGCCCTGCGCGACGCGCACACTCGGCAGGGTCAACACCGGAGGCCAACCAGAAGGAAATGCCGGCATGGCGGAGGTCCGGTTCACCTCCGCTCACACGGAGAGGACGCGGTGGGTGCGTCGGAAGCCGCCGGGGGTGGTGGTTCACCTCCGCTCACGCGGAGAGGACATGCGGCCTCCGGGCTCGCTGCGCGCGCAGCGGTTCACCTCCGCTCACGCGGAGAGGACTTGGCCAGCTTGGTGACCATGTTGGGGTGGATCGGTTCACCTCCGCTCAAGCGGAGGTGGTCCGTTCATCGACGGCACGACTCAGCCCCCGCCTTCGTCGTCTCCGCGCGAGCGGAGGTGGTCCGTGCCGCCAGTCCGTCATCCAAGCCGCCGGCGCGTCGTCTCCGCGCGGAGATCACACAGGCAATGGATCACCCCGTCCCGCTCTCCGGGTACCGTCAGGGTATGAGTCATCCGCACCCCGAACTGAAAGCCGCCCCGCCCCTTCCCGAAGGAGGGCTGCGGGTCACCGCCCTGGGCGGCCTGGGTGAGATCGGCCGCAACATGACCGTCTTCGAGCACGCCGGCAAGCTGCTCATCGTCGACTGCGGCGTGCTGTTCCCCGAGGAGACCCAGCCCGGCGTGGACGTGATCCTGCCGGACTTCACCTCGATCCGGGACCGGCTGGACGACATCGTGGCCGTGGTCCTCACCCACGGCCACGAGGACCACATCGGCGGCGTGCCGTACCTGCTGCGCGAGCGGTCCGACATTCCAGTCGTCGGCTCCAAGCTGACGCTGGCGTTCCTGGAGGCCAAACTCAAGGAACACGGCATCCGGCCGCGCACGGTGCGGGTGCGGGAGGGAAACCGGCGCGGCCTCGGACCCTTCGACTGCGAGTTCGTGGCGGTCAACCACTCCATCCCCGACAGCCTCGCGGTCGCGATCCGCACCGAGGCCGGGATGGTGCTGCACACCGGCGACTTCAAGATGGACCAGTTCCCTCTCGACGACCGCATCACCGATCTGCGCGCCTTCGCCCGCCTCGGCGAGGAGGGCGTGGACCTGTTCCTCACCGACTCCACCAACGCCGAAGTACCCGGCTTCACCACCTCCGAGCGTGAGCTGAACCCGGCGATCGAGCAGGTGATGCGCACCGCGCCGCGCCGGGTCATCGTCTCCAGCTTCGCCAGCCATGTGCACCGCATCCAGCAGGTACTGGACGCCGCCCACCAGCACGGCCGCAAGGTCGCCTTCGTCGGCCGGTCGATGGTCCGCAACATGGGCATCGCCCGTGACCTGGGCTATCTGAAGGTCTCCTCCGGTCTGGTCGTGAGCACGAAGGAGCTGGAGAAGCTCCCGGACCACAAGATCACTCTGGTGTGCACCGGCTCCCAGGGCGAACCGATGGCCGCGCTGTCACGGATGGCCAACCGCGACCACATGATCCGCATTGGCAAGGGCGACACCGTCCTGCTCGCCAGTTCCCTCATCCCCGGCAACGAGAACGCCATCTACCGGGTGATCAACGGACTCACGCGGTGGGGCGCCCACGTGGTCCACAAGGGCAACGCCAAGGTGCACGTCTCCGGGCACGCCAGCGCCGGCGAACTCGTTTACTGCTACAACATCGTCAAGCCCCGCAACGTCATGCCCGTGCACGGCGAATGGCGCCATCTGCGGGCCAACGGCGACCTCGCCATCCGTACCGGTGTCGACCCCGACCGGGTCGTCATCGCCGAGGATGGCGTCGTCGTTGACCTCGTCGACGGGCGCGCGTCCATCACCGGCAAGGTCCCCGCCGGCAACGTCTACGTGGACGGCATGGAAGTCGGCGGCGCCACGGAAGCGTCGCTCAAGGATCGCCTCACCCTCGCCGCCGAAGGCGTGGTCACGGTGGTGGCGATCGTCGACGCGGACACCGGCGCCCTCGCCGAGGCCCCCGACTTCCTGGCCCGCGGTTTCGTCCACGACGAGACCACCTTCGAGCCGGTCATCCCCGTCATCGAGAAGACCCTGGCCACCGCAGCCGAGGAGGGCGTCGGGGACGCGCGCCAACTCGAACAGCTCCTCGCCCGCGCCGTGGCGAACTGGGCGTTCCGCGCCCACCGCCGCAAGCCCCTCATCATCCCCGTCATCATCGACGCCTGAGCCGCAGCCCGGCAGCACGGTCCGCGGTTCCGGTGGCGGCCCCGCGAGCATCGAGGCCGGGCACGCCCGGACCGGACGGTGGCGAAGCCGCCGGGCTCGGCGAGGCGGATCGCCTCGCCGTGGGCGGCCGGCAGGTCCGCGAGGGATTCGGTGTTGCGGCCGACGGCCCTGTCGCCGCGCTCCAGGGCCGCCTGCGCGAACTCGCGGCCGAAGCCGCGGGAGGAACCGGTGACATGTCGGCGGTGCACCCCGCCCAGATGTCGCACCAGATCGGACAGCGTCCACTCGGGGCAGGTCGGCACCTGCACGGCGTGGCTGGGTACGAAGGCGACCGCTGCCGGGAACGCGACCGACTGTGCGTCGATCAGCCGTAGCAGGACGGGGAACGAATGTCCTTGCCACGCGGATGCCTCCAGTTCGGCGGCGCCACCGACCCGAGCCAACCGTATCTGGGCCACTCCCCCAGGCGAGTCCGCCGGGGCCCCGCCCGCGACGTGCGCATGCGCATGCGCACGTCGCGGGCCACTGAACGGGACGCGCGAGTGGATAGCGCGAGTGCCGGTGAAGCGGCTAGATCGCGGGACTCATCGGCTCAGCCGCCGCTCTTGCGCCTGAACGACCGCTGACTCGCGGCCGGGCCGTGCGCCGAACGCACCTTCGACGCATCGGACTTGGCGGCAATATCAGCGGCCTCCGCCTGCGCACCGCGCTTGCGCGCCAGGGCTTCGCGGAACTTGCGCTTGAGGTCGTAGTTGCCGTCGCTGTCCGGCTCCAGAGGGGATGTCTCCGGGGCAGCCGGCTCCGAACCTTCCGTAGATGCGGGCTCTGCGGTCATGGTGACCTCCTGGGTTCGGGGGTGGGCAAGCACAGCTTGTCATGCTGGGCCCAGTGCGAGGCGCCGGCAACGTCATCCTGCTCCGTTTCGGCGGGTATCCCTCTCGCGGCCAAAGGCGTTGACTTCGTAGGTGAGGCGCACAGGACGGCTTCGGCCCGGGCCGAGGGTTGTCGATCCCGTGGCCAGGCTGCCAGGGCAACGGCTCTCAGCCATTGCGACGCACGAGGGCGGCCCTGCGGGCCTCGGCGAGCTTGCGGGCCTCGCCGGCCTTTCGGGACTTGCCGCCGGCGCCGCGCGAGGTGCCCTTGCTGGTGCCGAGGCCGCGGAAGGGAGCGTTGGTGTTCTTGGGGCGGGGGACGGCCGGCCCGCCGTCGAGCGGGATCCCGGAAGGAGTCCTGGCGCCGGTGATCCGGCTCAGCTCCGCCTCACCCGAGCGCACCTTGGTGACGGTCGGCTCGATGCCGGCCCCGGCCATCATGCGGCTCGTCTCGCGGCGCTGGCCCGCCAGCACAAGCGTGACCACGCTGCCGGACCCACCGGCGCGGGCGGTGCGGCCCGCCCGGTGCACATAGTCCTTGACGTCGGTGGGCGGATCGACGTTGACCACGAGATCGAGGTCGTCGACGTGCAGGCCACGGGCCGCGACATTGGTCGCCACCAGAACGGTGATCTGGCTGTTCTTGAACTGCGCCAGGGTCCGTGTGCGCTGTGGCTGGGACTTGCCGCTGTGCAGGGCCCCGGCGTGCACCCCGCTGGCCCGCAGATGCCGGGTGAGCTGGTCGACGGCGTGCTTGGTGTCGAGGAACAGCAGTACGCGGCCGTCGCGGGCGGCGATTTCCGTAGTGACGGCGTAGCGGTCAGGGCCGTGGACGACCAGAACGTGGTGCTCCATCGTCGTGACCGTGCCCGCGGTCGGGTCGACCGAGTGGACGACGGGGTCGTGCAGGTAGCGGCGGACCAGTTGATCGACGTCGCGATCGAGAGTGGCCGAGAAGAGCATCCGCTGACCGTCGGGGTGCACCTGGTCGAGCACGTCGGCAACCTGCGGCAGGAATCCCAAGTCGCACATCTGGTCGGCCTCGTCCAGCACGGTGATTCTCACCCGTCCCAGGCGGCAGGCGTTGCGCTCGATCAGGTCGTGCAGGCGTCCGGGGGTGGCGACGACCACCTCGGCTCCCTGGCGCAGCGCGGTGACCTGCCGGCCGATCGACGTTCCGCCGACGACCGTGGCGATCCGCAGCCGCAGTGCCTCGGCGTACGGCGCCAGCGCCTGGGTGACCTGTTGGGCCAGCTCCCGGGTGGGCACAAGGATCAGAGCGAGGGGCTGCTTCGGTTCGGCACGCCGCCCGGCTGTACGTGTCAGCAGCGGCAGGCCGAAGGCGAGCGTCTTGCCTGATCCGGTGCGCCCGCGTCCCAGGATGTCGCGCCCCTCCAGGGCATCGGGCAGTGTGGCGGCCTGGATCGGAAAGGGTTCGCGCACCCCGAGTTCGCTCAGTGTCCGCAGCACCTGCGTCGGCAGTTCCAGACCGGCGAAGGTGACGGCCGGGAGCAGCGCCGGGGTCGTTGCCCCGGGCTGGGCGGGACTGCCGTGAGCGATGCCGGAGTCATTGGGATGCTTCATAAACAGCCTTCCGCAAGGGAACGTACCGAGGAAGGCCCGGCAGGTTTGAACAGCCCACGCACAAGCCGAACGGAACGGGCAGAATCGCCCACCGCGACGACCACGCAAACACGTGAGGCTAACACATGGCACAACCTCGCGCCGCTACTACCGACCGCCCCTGTGTACGGGTGCTGGCAGGGGGTGATCCGGCTCCGCGTGGCCGACCGGGAGGACCGGCATTGCCGTTTGCTGCCCGAGGAGTTCCCCTACTATCGGCTGATGCGCGCGTCACTGGGCGAGGTCACCACCCGTGTGACGGTCTAGGAACTGCTCCTGCGAGCCCTGGAAGAAACCCCGGCGAGCGCATCGCGCTGCACGTTGCCGCCCCTACCGCGACGGGGCAGGCCCTCCAGATCTGCTTCGAGCTGACCACGCTCTGTCCCGCCGTGAGCACCACGATCCGGCCCCGACCCGACTAGCCTCGCGCTTTCATGGCGTGCTCGTCCACGTCTTGATCAAATAAACGGAGAGTGCTCCTGACCTGCAACGATGGGACTTGTCTAGGGTCCTGTTG
>NZ_JBIWKB010000107.1:0-14652 GCF_044765425.1 Streptomyces sp. NPDC102462
GCAAAAACGTCCGCTCTAAGATGCACGTCAGAGCAGTCTTGAGATGCATTCATCCCCGGCGTGAACGCCGGGGCTTTCTGCAAGGAACCCGGTAAAGAGGTCCGGAGGAGGGGCCGGCTGGGGTCAGTGCTCGGGGTCGGCCTGCGCGGCGGCCGCATCCTGGTTCTGGCTCGCTGCCCAGCTGGCGAGGAGCGTCAGGGCATCCGCGGCCGGAGTGCCGGGTTCGGCGCTGTAGACGGTGATGGAGAGCCCCTGCTCACCGGGCAGGTCAAGACTTTCGTGGACCAGTTCCATCTCGCCCACCGCCCGGTGGTGGAACCGCTTGGTTCCCTCGGTGAAGACGTGCACGTCGTGCGCGCCCCACATCCTGCGGAAGGCGTCGCTGCGGGTGGACAGCTCACCGATCAGGTTCGACAGCTCACGGTCGTAGGGGTTCTTGGCGACCTCGACCCGCAGCACCCCGACGCCGTCGCGGGCCACGCGTTCCCATTCGGGATACGTCCGGGTGGCGCGGGGGTTGAGGAAGACGAACCGGCAGGTGTTGGCCGGCTCCATCTCGAACACCTCACTGAGCAGAGCGCGGGCGGGCGGGTTGGCGGCCAGGATGTCCATGCGGTTGTTGCGCACGTACGCCGGCTGGTCGTGCAGGCCCTCGATGATGCGTAGCACGCTCGGCCGCACGGTGGCCTTCTTCGGACGGCGCCGGACCCGGGCCGGGGTGGCGCTCGCCGCACGGGCCAGGGCGTACAGGTGGTCGCGTTCGGTGTCGTCCAGGCGCAGGGCCTGGGCGAGGGCGTCCAGGACACTCTCGGAGACCCCGCTGAGATCGCCGCGCTCCAGGCGCGTGTAGTACTCCACGCTCACCCCGGCGAGCATCGCGACCTCGCCCCGGCGCAGCCCGGGCACCCGCCGGTGCCCGTACACCGGCAGACCCGCCTGCTGAGGGGTGATCTTGGCGCGGCGGGACTTGAGGAATGCGCTCACTTCAGCCCGATGGTCCATGCAGTCAGCCTAGGTAGGCGGCGCGGGCTCTGGGGGTCTGTGTCAGTACCCGTCACAGCACGGACTCCCACGGCCGGGTCGCAGGTGATGCGCTCGTCGACTGCCCTGGGCCGGCACACCGACCGCACCAGACCCCGGGCCAATCCCAATCCGGTCTGGTCGACGAGCGTCAGCTCGCCCAGTGCGCGCAGAGCGCCGTATAAGGGGGTAGCACCATGAGCACGAAGTCGCGAGCAGGAGACTCGGTCGCCCGCGGGCCCGAGCGGCAGGGCCGCGCCGTCGTCGTGAGCGCGTCACTCGCTGGCCTGATGACCGGCTTGGCCCCGGCGCGAGCCGGCATCCACGTCACACTGCTGGAACGCGTGGCGGCTTTCCCCCGCATCGGGCCGCCATCGGCGGAGTCAGCGATCGACTTTTGCGGCACATCACGGGCAGTGGACAACCGGCGGGGCACGCCTCCGATCCCGTCAGCTGGGCTTCCCTGCACGAGCGGCTGCGCTCGGCGGTGGATTCGGAGGCGCACATCACCGTCCGCCATGAGACACGGGCACGAAGCGCCGGCCAGGACGACGAGCGCGCCTGGGTCACCACCGACAGCGGCGACACCCATACCGCCGACGTCGTGATGGGGCCGACGGGCACCGCAGCGTTGTGCGCCGCTCCGCGGCGCCCGAGCACCCGGAGGCCACGTTTGGTTTTGTACGCGAGAACTCAGAGACATCGCCCTTCAGCGAAACCGGGCGTTCCCCGCTCTGAGCAACAAGTGATGTCAGCCCCCACGTAGAAAACCACGCTCGGCCTTCTTCAGCCGGGACCCCTCCGCCCGCAGTTCCTCCGGTTCCGGACGGCGGGTCTGCGGCACTTCCAGGATTTCCTTCACCGCCTGTGCCACCGGCGAGCGGTAGTAGGAGACGCGCGAGACTCCGGCCTCGGTGCACAGATTGACGATCGTGATCTTGCCGTCGGTGACCTCGGGCAGCCCGTGCATCAGCCGCTCGAACACCTCCATCAGCGAGCGGGCGATCTCGGTGGGCTCTCGGCCGCCCGCCGAGAGCCGGCCGAACGTGTGCCGGATGCGCAGCCGTGTCTCGTCGTTCACGCCGACTTCGCGCCTTTCTTCGTGTCGTCCGTGGTGATGCTCTGGATGAGTGCGTCGAGTTCGGTGGCGAAGTCGGTCAAGGCGATCATCTGGAGCCAGGGCTGGGCCTCGCGTTGTCTCTTGGGCAGGTCCAGCACCGTCAGGGCCTGATCGCGCCCTGAGCTGCGACAACCGCCTCAGTCCGCTGCTCGAAGCGGTAGCCGTTCTTCTCCTTCAGCTCCAGGTCCCTGGGCGGAGCGGGGCCCTGCTCCAGGACGGGTGGTGCGCGCTCACCAGCAGTGTGTCGGCGGTGCGTGGCCCGCCGGTGGCGGCAGGCAGCACGTCGACTGTGATGTTGGTGAATCCGGCCTCGTCCAGCAGCTTGCCCCACACATGTTCCTGGATGACCCAGCGGCGCATCGTGGTGGCTTCGCCGTCCGGCGTCATTGCCGGGATGTCGGCGGCCACGGCATCGGACTGGGCGGGCGCCCCGTTCAGGTAGTGGGCGAGGGTTGCGAACACCAGGCGCCCGCCCGGCTTGAGCGCGGCGGCAGCAGCGGGCAGCAACTCGCGCGGGTCGGTGAAGTCCAGGGCGCCGAAGACGCTGTACAGCACGTCGTACGTGCCGGGCATCGCCCGCAGGTGGGACACCGCGTCGCACTGCACGATGCGCAGGCGAGAGACGAGGTGGGCGTAGAGGTCGGTTGCCATGGCGTGCTGGGCGGGCGAGGCGTCGATGGCGGTGACCTGGGCGGGCTGGTGATGGACCGCCAGGTGTGCTGCGTGCCGGGCTGCGCCGGCGCCGAGGTCGCCCACCCGGAGGCCGGTCAGGTCGCCGAGGACCTCGGGGCCGGGCCCGGCGTCCTGGCCCCAACTCCAGTAGAAGGTGTCAGGAACGGTGCGGTCACGGGTGGCGCGGGCGCGGCCGTAGTGGTGCCAGAGGTCTGCGGTGCTGGTGGTCACCCGGCCCATCCTGGCGGCCTTGAATGGGCCGCGGGCCGGTTCGCCGAAATATCACCCGGGCCTGCCCTCGGGCCCCAGCTGTGCGGCCGGGGCCCGAGGAACTCGCCGTTGCTGGGCGGTCAGTGTGAGTCGTTGCCGGGGTGGCACGGGCCGCAGTCGGCGGCGTCCGTCCACAGCGGCAGGTCGACTTCCCAGCCGTCGGCGGCGACGATGTGGGCCGTCTTCACAACGGAGCCGTCGTTCTTCATGTCCGCCTTGGGCACGTGGTGCAGGAACTGTCCGTCGTTGAACTGCTCGCACAGCTCGGCGTACGCGACGGTGTCCAGGATGACCGTGTGGACGCCGATGTCGACGAACCTGCTGGGCGCCAGCCCCAGGCCCTCGCCCCGATGGTTCATCGCGGTCAGCAGGTAGGCGTAGCCCTGGCCGAGGACCCGGGCGGCCATGACCGAGTCGTAGGGGTAGTCCCGCATGAGGAGCCCGACCTGCTTGTCCCACAGGTCGGCCGGTACGACGTCGCGTGCGCAGCGGACCGGGCCGGTCGTCGGGTAGGCGGCCGGAGGGGATGCAACAGCGGCGGTGGTTGCCATGGTGTGCCTCCGATGGACGGTGCCCCGCGGCGCGGGGCGGTGGCGCCCAGCACACCGCGCCGAGCGGCCGGGCGGTGATCAACCCTCGCTCTGTGCAAGGCGCTTGCATGTCGTGCAAGCGGCCTCGACGCAGCGGGCCGGCACCCGTAGCGTGGAGGCCCCCTTTCTGTGCGGTGTGGGAGGGACGCGTGCCCGTTGACCCGCTCTGGAACAGCACGACAGCACTGCAGTTGGCCGCGCAGCGGCGCCCCGGCGCGCTCATCCGGATCGGACGCCGGCACCACTCCTGGACGCTGGCCGTGCTCGCGGACCGGATCGGCTGCTCGCCCGCGACCGTCTCCCGTCTGGAGCGCCGCATCCGGATCGCCGACCTGGACCTGGTGCACCGTGCCGCTCGGGAGGTCGGCGTGCCCGGACACGTCCTCATGACATCCCTCGCGCCACCGCCCGCTACGGCAACAGCAGCCACTAGAGTGACGGCCAGTCAGCGTGACGCCGAGGAGGACCCCATGCGCCGCCGTACGCTGCTTGCCGCCACGGCGGCCGCAGGCCCCGCCGCCCTGCTGTCGGGCCTGGACGACGCTCTGGCCGGCACCCCCGTCCCGCCCGGTGCCGGGCCGCTGGACGGTCGTCTGGCGGATGCCCGCGCACTGTTCGACCGGGGCGCGCACGCACGGCTCCTGGCCGCGCTGCCCGACCTCATCGCCGACGCGCATCACGGCGCCGCCTCCCGCCGCAGTCTCGACCAGGCGAGGCTGTCCGCCGTGTACAGCCTCGCCTCCGCCGTGCTCATCAAGCTCGGCTCCTACGACCGCGCCCGGCTCACCGCAGACCGCGCCCGCACCTGGGCCGAGATCTCCGGCTCCCCGCTCGCAGCCGCGGCCGCGACACGGGACTGGCCATCGTGCTGCGCCACCAGGACCAGCACAGCGCCGCTCAGCGCCTCATGTCCTCGGCGACCGACGACCTTGAGGCGAGCGGGCTGCGCACCGACGCCACGTCCGCCGCCTACGCACAGATGCTCTGCACCCTGGCCTACACCGCCGCCCGGGCCGGGCAGCGCACCGAGGCCCTGGCGATGGCCGAGGAGGCCCGCCGCGCCGCCCGCCGCCTGCCCCAGGTCGTTCCACCCGGCAGGCTGTTCGCCATCAGCCCGGCCGCCGTCGACCTGTACGCGGTCGGCGTGCACTGGGCACTCGGCGACGCCGGCGCCGCACTCGACGCAGGAAGGAACCTGCGGCCCGAGCAGTTCCCGACCGCTGAGCGCAAGGCCCGCCTGGGCACCGACATGGCGCGCGCCTGGTGGGCCTGGCAGCGGCCCGAGCAGACCGCCCGCGCACTGCTGGACGCCTACCGGGCCAGCCCCGGCGAGGTCCACGACCGGCCCGCGATCCGCCGGATCGTCACCGAGCTCGCCGAGCGGCACCCGCGCACCAGCGGCGTACGCGAACTGCACGCCGCAGTGACACGGGCCACCTGACACCCGTGCGGCGGCACGGGCGCGCAGCCCCACAGGGTCCGGGGCGCTGCGCTTGAGCGCCCTCTGCCTGCGGCCCGTGCCGCCACCTCCTCGGGGGCGCGGTGTCCCCCGAGCGGCGCGGTGCGGGCAGGTGCGGCCGCGGGGTCACAGCCGACGGGACGGCCCGAGTCACAGCGCGCTCGCCTTGAGGAAGCGAAGCGCGATGGCCGACGTCGGCCCCCGGTGACCGCGGCGGCTGCCCCGCGGTCTCCGGCCGTCGCGGGGCTGGCGTGGGTCGTGGGTGGGCTGCTCGTGCAGGTGAAGGACGTGATCACTGGCCGGTGATCGTCCGTCAGCGGCTGACTTCCGCGTTCGTCAGCACGAGCAGGGCGCGCAGGAGTGTGGTGCGTGGCTGGCCCTCATGCGGGCGTTGGTGAGGACCCGCCAGTTCTTCAGGTCGGCGAAGCCGTGCTCGTTCGCCACGCGTTCGCGGCTGATCAGTCGGTTCTCAGTGGGAACACAACCGCAAACGCCAGTGCTCGCAACGGATTCCGGTCGAGCACACCCATCGTGGAACTGCAATGGTGGCGCGTCCTGCAACGCTTCACCGGCCGCCGCGATCTCCTCCCCGAGACCATCAACGCCAGCGCCGGCCTGGTCTCCGACAAGTCCGCCGGATTCGCCTGGTAGCCCCAGGTCCCACGCACCATCAACTACTGCGCACAGGGAGGGTGGAGGGCTTTTCGTTGGCCTGTGGCGGCGGACCGTACGATCGCGTCAAGGAGCCGGTGGCGCTTGACGGCGTGGGTGAAGTCCGGGGCGACAGACGTTCCGTGGACGAGGTCGTCCCGAATCGCGGCGTAGGCGTGCACCAGCGTGTGGATCACTGTTCCGGCCAGGGCGGGATAGTCGTCGTAGCCGTCGGGCAGCGTGACCTTCGTAGGCCGACCGCCGCCGCGTGTGCCACGCACTGTGACCGGACCGATGTGCGGGAACTCGGCGGCGGTGATCTCGAGTCTCCCCTCTGTGCCGTCGATGATCAGAGAGAACTCTGCATCCGATGCCGCGCCTCCACGGTGGTGGACGGACAGGATCGCCCCGCCCGCCACGGTGCCCGAGATCGCGATCTGGTCCTCGGCGGTCATCGGAACGACCTGCCCGGTGCGCCCGAGGGGAACCTGGCGGCGCCGGGTCGCGGTCGTAGCGACCACTTCCTGAAGCTCGCCGACGACCATCGACACCAGGTCGATCGCGTGTCCGAACGCGATGGTCAGCATCGTGGCCCCGAGCTTGCGGTCGAGCGTGTAGACCATGTTCGGAGACACCGGAGTGCCCCATTCGGTCGAAGACGCCACGACGGTGGCGGAGAGCACTTCCCCCACGAGCCCTTCGGCCACGAGGCCGGCCAGCCAGCGGAAGGCAGGCGAGGAGCGTCCCTGAAGACCGACGAAGGTGCGCGTCGTCCCGGCGGCACACTCCATCTCCTCGGCCTCGCGCAGGTCGACGGCGAGCGGCCACTCGGAGAGCACCGGCACCCCCGCCTTCAGCACGGGCAACACGAGTTCGCGATGCCGAGGCACTTTGACGGCGACAACGACGAGGTCGACGTTCTCGTCGCCGGCGAGCTGCTCGACCGACGTGTACGCGGGTACGCCATACGCCGCTCCCGCGGCCTGGGCCGAGGCTTCGGAGCTCGCCGCCAGCGCGCGAAGCTCGATCCCGTCGACGGCTCTCAGCGCGGGCAGGTGAGCCCCGGCCGCCCAGCCTCCCGTGGCGCTCAGGCCGACGATGCCGACGCCGATCGGCTTACGGAGGTCAGGCACCGAGCTGCCGCCTCAGGGTCTCGGCGTCGTGCAGGGCCGTCATGTGCGAGCTCGGCAGGACCGAGGCCGTTGGCGGCCTGCACCGCGATGCCGAAACTCATCGTCATGATGAACCGGGCAAGACGCCGAGGGCCGGCGTTGCGCGGAAGATCACCCTCGTTGACGGCACGCCGGAAGCGCTTTTCAAGGCGGACCCCCGCGTCGTTGCGCCAGTCGACAAGCAGGTCGTGGACGGCCCGGCTCTCGTGGCTCGACGCCGGCGCACCCTGCACGGTCAGACACCGGAGGGGCCGCCGGGAGGGGTCGTGGTGCAGACCGCTCCGCGGAGGAACGCCAAGGCCACAGCCCGTGCGGTGGGCTCCTCCAGGGCGCGCATGGCATAGGCGGCCGGCCCCGCGCCGTAGCACTGGAGGGCCTTGCGGAACAACTGCTCCAACCCAGGTGGCGAATACAGTTCAGTACCGGTCGGTCTTGATGTGTTAGGGTTCTGCACCGATCGGTACTTAATTGATGGGAAGGGAAGTCCGCGCCATGAAAACCGCTTCGCTCGGCAGCCTCAAGGTCTCGCGCATCGGTCTCGGAGCCATGGGAATGTCGGCGTTCTACACCGGCGCCGGCCAGTTCGACGACGAGTCGATCCGCACGATCCACCGCGCTCTGGACCTCGGGGTCACCCATATCGACACCGCTGAGGGTTACGGCCCCTTCATCAACGAGGAACTGGTCGGCCGGGCCGTGCAGGGGCACCGAGACGAGGTCGTGCTGGCGACCAAGTTCGGACTGATCTCCCACACCGGTGGCTCGGCTCCGGACAGCACCCCGGCCAACATCCGCCTGTCCGTGGAGGGTTCACTGAAGCGCCTGGGTACCGACCACATCGACCTCTACTACCAGCACCGGGTGGACCCCGGCACACCCATCGAAGAGACCGTTGGCGCGCTGGCCGAACTGGTGGCCGAAGGCAAGATCCACCACATCGGCCTGTCGGAGGCCGGCCCCGCCACGATCCGCCGCGCTCACGCCGTGCATCCGGTCACCGCGGTCCAGTCCGAATACTCGCTGTGGACCCGCGACCCGGAGGCCGAGATCTTGCCCGTCCTGCGCGAACTGGGTATCGGCTTCGTGCCGTACTCCCCGCTTGGCCGCGGCTTCCTGACCGGCAACATCCGCTCCCTGAACGATCTTGACGCCGACGACTGGCGCCGCACCAACCAACGCTTCGCCGACGGCAACCTGGAACGCAACCTGCGAATCGTCGACGAGGTCCGGGCCGTAGCCGCCGAGATCGACACCACACCCGCACAGGTCGCCTTGGCCTGGCTGCTCGCCCAGGGTGACGACATCGCGCCCATCCCCGGCACCAAGCGAGTCGCCCGGCTGGAGGAGAACGCCGCCGCCGACCACATCGAGCTCACCGCCGGCCACGTCGCCCGCCTGAACGACCTGCCCCCGGCCTCCGGCGAGCGCTACGACGCGGACAACATGGCCGCCATCGACCGCTGATCGAAGACCTACCAACACGCACGCCGCGAGCCGGCATCCGGGCGAAGAGTGCCGCATTCCCCATCGTGGCACCGAAACTCGCGAGTGGCGGCGGGCCCGACGGGTTATGGCTCAACTTCTGTGGTGCGGTAACAATCAGTCACTGTTCTGCCGCTGACGCGGCCACAGTTGGCCGGGCCCGGCGCCGAGCCTGCGGGGCTCAGGCGCTTCCAACGCGGCCCGAACGAAATCGACTTGGGCGTCGTCCAGCTTGGGCGGCCGACCGCTGGCCGGACGCCGCCGCACTTTCGACGGCCGCCTCTCAGTCGCCCGCCAGTAACCTCAACTATCCAAGTTACGCCGCTCGTTTGACAGTCCCGGCTGTACCGCATCAGCCACGCCGCCCGGACCGCCTGCCGGCAGCGCGGGAGTCGCCGGCAGGCGGCCGGTGTCTCTGGGGCGCAGGCTGATGCTGTGGAGTGGCCCGTAGACGTGGCCCTGGCTCGCCCGGTGACTCAGCTTCCGACGGGACCGAGGGCCTACGAGATGAAGGTACGGACAGGATTTGAAGCTGTCCGCTGTCCATGTCCAACGTACGTTGGCGCGCAACGTGGCGGTGGACCCTGACGCGCGGCCTCAGTTGCTGTTGGCCTCGTCGGCGGTGTCGGGGTCGTACTGGTAGCCCTTGCCGTAGCCGAGGTCCTTCATCAGCCGGTTGGGGCGTTGAGGATGTGGGCGGGCGGCATGAGCGAGCCGGTGCGGCGGGCAGCACGGTGTGCGGCGTTGAAGCCGCGGTAGACGGCGATGGACTTGGGGGCGGTGGCGAGGTGGACGACGGCTGGGCGATCGCCAACTCGCCCTCGGGTGAGCCGAGTCGCTCGTACACGTCCCAGGCGGCGAACGCCTGCTGGATCGCGTGCGGGTCCGCGATGCCGATGTCTTCGTTCGCGAAGCGGACCAGGCATGGACAGCGCGGCTTCGTCGAGGCGTTTGAGGACGAGGACCTGGGTGCGGGAGAGGAGGGCGCCGTTGAGTTCGAAGCTCGGGTTCTCCGTGGTGGCGCCGATCAGGGTGATGGTGCCGTCCTCGACGTAGGGAAGGAAGCTGTCCTGCTGGGCACGGTTGAAGCGGTGGATCTCGTCGACGAACAGCAGGGTGCCCTGGCCGATGCCGCGCCGGCTGCGTGCGGCGGCGATGACCTGCGCTGCTGGGCGACCATGCGGCCCAGGGGGGCGTCCGGGGCCAGGAGGTGGTCCTGTCCGACCACATCTTCCAGCTGTGTGGGGCGCAGGAGCCGACCGAAGCGATGTTGCCACTCTTCGACGAGAGTCGGTTCCATCGGTCTCTCGGGTCGGAGGCGGACGTGTGCGGGCGTGGCGAGCCCTGCACGGGACACCGACGACCGACGGCTCAGCCGCTCGCGGGGAAGCTCGCGGCGCTCATCGAGCACCGGGGTGGTCGCGTCGCGGCAGCCGCTCGGTGACCAGGTCGTAGGAATTCTCGACTGCATCGGTGACCAGTTGCTTGGTGATGCCGGGGCCTGGCCCCAGCGAGATCCAATGCCGTTTGTCGAGATAGCGGCCCGGTGTGATCGAGGCGTAGCCGCGTTCTTGCGCGCGGGCGTGTTCGGGTTCGCACTTGACCGTGATGATCTGCTCGTCCGGGTCGTCGGTGACGATCAGGAACACCTTGCCCGCGACCTTGTACACGTCGAGTGAAGGGGTGAAGGGGCGGCCATGGCTGACGTCGGGGAGGGCCAGGGCCGCCTGGCGGGCGGTGTCCTGGAGCCGGTCGCCGGCCGCGCTCACTGGGCCGCCCGCGTGCCGTTGCCGTAGGCGTGCGGGTCGACGGGCTGCTCAGCCTTGGGCAGGTGAGCGACGACGAGCAGGTAGGAGTCGGTGACGAGTTCCCCGACGAGTTCCTTGCCGACGCCTTCCCCGCCCTCCAGCGTGATCCAGTGCTTCTTGTTCATGTGATAGCCGGGAGTGATGTGGCTGTTGTGTTCCCGCAGGGCGAGGGCCTCGCCGGGGTCCGCCTTGAGGATCACGACAGGTCGGCCGGGGACCTCGGTCATCAGCATGAACACCTTGCCACGTACTTTGAAGACCTCCCAGTCGGGGCCGAAGGGGTGCTCCAGCCGGGCTCCGGGAAGTTCTTCCGCGCAGTCGGCGGCGGTCTTCTGCAGGGTCGGTCCGTCCATGGGCGGTGTGCCTCCTCGGGTGGTATCGGATTGCGGCATCGAAGGACGCGGAGAGCCCGCCGCGCGGTCGCGCGGCGGCACGTCCCATCCTTCCCTCGAAGCCGGCAAAGAGGTGAGTAGGCTGCGGACACGTGATGGTCGACAAGCGACACCCCAGCCCGAGCGGACAGGCCGGATCGGCCGCGGTTCCGCTGTACGGTTTCCAGCCCCCGGTCGGCACTCCGTACGGCCTTGAGGTCAGTACCGTCGAGGGCTTCTTCGCCCAGCACGACGACTGGCCGTGGAACCCGCCCCGCCCTGGTCGCGCCACCTTCCACTACCTGATCCTGGTCACCGAGGGTGAGTTGCGGCACGACGTCGACCACGTCACGCGGACCATCGTCCCCGGCCAGTGGCTGTGGGTGCGTCCCGGACACGCACAGTGCTGGCATCCGCCCGGCTCCGCCCGCGGCCCGTTCATCCTGTTCGAGCCGGGCGTGCTGACCGCCGGCACCGCCCGCCTCCTGGCCCCGCTCACCTCGCACCAGGCTCCTGCCGTGCTGAGTCCGCGCCCCGACGACGCCGTCTGGCTCCGGCAGACGGCACTCCAGCTCCTGGACGAACACCGCGCACTTGGGCGCCGCCCCCTCGAAGTCCATCACGCCCTGCGGCGCAGCCTGCTCGAATCGCTGCTGCTGCGCCTTGCCGATTCCCCCGGCATCGCCCCCGCCGACACGAGGGCCGGCACGGGTCGTGGTGACACGTACGGACGGTTCGTGGACGCCCTGGAGCTGCACTTCCGTGAACTGCACCGGGCCGCGGACTACGCCGAGTTGCTCGGCTGCTCGGTCCGCACCCTCAGCCGCGCCGCCCGGGACGCCACCGGCAAAGGGGTGCGGGAGCTCATCGACGAGCGGCGGCTGCTCGAAGCCCGGCGCCTGCTGGGAGGCGCCCGGTGGGCCGCCCGGGATGTGGCCGCGCACCTCGGCTTCACCGACCCCGCGAACTTCGGCCGCTTCTTCCGCGACCGCACCGGTCTCACTCCGGCCGCGTTCGCGGTCCGCGAGGCCACCACCGCCCCGTGAGCGGAAGGCGGCGACCGCAGGCCCCCGTCCAAGTCCTCTTGCCGGTGGCGGGCTGTCACGATCCGACCGAAGTACGCACACCATGGATGCCGGGTCGCCGGCGCAGCGCGATTGCGGCCCTGAAGGTGTTCGACGCTGTTCATGGCCGCCCGCGCGGCCTGGGCCGGCCGGCGCCGGGTGTAGGTGGGCAGCGTCTCCAGGTGGAGCCTTCGGGGTACAGCGCGTCGAGGGCGGCGAGGACTTGCCCGCGCCGGCAACTCCGGCGCGCGACCAGCTTGCCGCGGCCGACTGGATCTGACCGGCGCGGATCAGGATGTGGATGTCTCAGTCGTCGAGCAGCACGACGTGCTTGCCCGGCATCGTCCCGGACTCGACGTCGGCCTGGGCGTCCCGCACCTGCTCCAGACCTCGGTAGATCTTCGCGACCGGGGCCTTGAGCCGGCCGTCGGCGATGGCCTGGAGCTGCTGCTGGAACACCCGGGCGGGCAGGTCGGTGGCCGCGCCCGCGTAGCTGGTCAGCCGCACCCCGTTGGGGATCACGAACGGGGTGAAGTCGGGGATGGCCCACCCGCCGGCCAGGGCGCCGGTGAAGCAGACGGTGCCGTGTACCCGCACACAACGGAAGGTGTCCGGCAGGACCGTGCAGCCCACCAGCTCCAGCGCGGCGTCCACGCCCTCTGGCACGAGGGCCCGGACCTCCTCGGCGAGGTGCCCGTCGTCCACGACCGGATGGTCGACGCCCATCGCCCGCAGTTCGTCGGCCCGCTCGGCGTGCCGAGTGGTGGAAATGACGGTGGCGCCGATCTCCCTGGCCATCGTCGCCGCACTCAGCCCCACCGTGGAGGTGCCGCCGCGGATCAGCAGCGTCTGCCCGGCCTTCAGGTCCAGACCGCGGGTCAGCGAGCCGTACGCGGTCTGGAACATCTCCGGCAGGGCGCCGACCACGTCCCACGGCAGGCTCGTCTCGAACGGGATGACCTGCCCGGCGGGGACGGTCACGTACTGGGCGTAGGCGCCGTCGTAGGAGCGGCCCATGCCGCCCATCATGGTCGCGACCTGCTGGCCCGGGCGCAGCCCGCTGTCCGCATCGGCCTCATCGACCACACCGACGCCCTCGATCCCAGGGATGCGCGGGTAGGTGACCTCCGCGTCCGACTCGCCCCTGCGGGTGGTGACCTCGGACTCGTTGACGCCGAACGCCCTCACCTTGATGCGCACCCAGCCGGGCTTGCGCAGGGGTACGGGCACATCCTTGATCTCCAGAGCGTCGAGGCCGCCGGGCCGGGTGACGACGATGGCCCGCATCGTCGTCGGTGCGGCGCTTCCGGCTGCTGCGGGGCGGCTCATGTCCAACTCCTTGTCTTCTTTGTCGTGTTCGACCCAAGGGTGACGGTGGAGCCGGGTGGGGCTCCTGGCGGAGGTACCGGCTGATCGCGTCGGTCTCGTCCGGTGACGGTCAGGGGCGGTCGATGTCCTCGAACAGGTCGACGGCCGCCTGGTAGTGGGCGGTGGCCTCGAAGGGCGGGTTGCCGACGCTTCCCGAGGTGGGCCGGTCGGTGACGGCGGGCCACAGCCTGGTCCGCTCGCCTGCGGCGAAGTCGAGCACGATGTCGCGGATACGCGTGTCACGCTCGGCCTGTTCGACGCTGCGGCCCGGCTGCTCCTGACCGACCAGGGCGTACATCTCGGTGCCGTGCACGGCAGGTGCGCCCTCGGCGGGCCCGATCACCAGGAGATGGGCGTTGCCGCCCGCAGCGGCGTGGGCCAGGGCACCGCGGGCCGCGGGCAGAGCGAAGGTGTAGTCCGTCAGGAGCGCGGCACGGACCTCGGCCGGAGTGCGGCCGCCCTGGTCGTAGGCGTCGACGATCCGCTGGGCACGGGAGCGGGGAAAGCGCCACCCCGCGCATTCATCGACGACGCGCGCGACGGTGTGCGGGTCGAACCGGTCGAGATCGTTCGCCACCCACCAGCCCATGTCGTCGCTGGCCACGCTCAGCAGGACGTCGACGTCACGGTGTGTTCCCGAGGCGAGCACGTCCATGGGGTGGGCGTGCAGCACCGCGCCGGGTTGCCCGGTGTCCAGGACCACGCCGAGGCTCTTGCCGTCCCTCCCGCCACGGGCCCCGAGGTCCGTCGGGGTCACCTTGTGCAGGGCGGCCACCAGGGAAGCCGTGTCCAGGCCAAGCAGCTTCTCGGGGTTGTCCGCGACGCCGAGTTCGGTGACGAACCGGTGCGCCAACTCCTCCGCCCACCAGGCTGGCTGGAGGCGGGACGGCCCGGCGGAGAACCCGGCCAGACGCCGGTACAGGCCGTCGGCGGCGGAAGCACCGAGCAGCCCGAAGGCGGAAAAGGCGCCGGCGCTGTGGCCGTAGACGGTGACGTTGTCGGGGTCGCCGCCGAAGTAGGCGATGTTCTGCTTTATCCAGGTCAGCGCGGCGATGACGTCCTGCAGACAGAGGTTGCTGGCCTCGGCGAGAGCGCCGCCGTACTGCGACAGCGAGACCGCGCCCAGGGCGCCGAGCCGGTAGTTGATCGACACGCCCACCACACGCCCTGACGCGGCGAGACCCGAAGTGTTCGAGGTGATCTGCGTGTTCGCGCCGTACTCGAATCCGCCGCCGTGGATGTACACGGCCACCGGCAGTGCCTTGCCGGTCGGCTGCTCGGGGGCCCACACGTTCAGGTTGAGGCAGTCCTCGCCCATCCCGCTGTCCGCTTCCAGCCAGTCACCGCTGTCGGGCTGGACGGAGACGACGCCCTTGCGGTCGTAGGAGCGGTCCGGATCGAAGTCCGCGAGCACGGGCCGCCGGTATCGCTCGGCGGTGGCGTACGGGATTCCCCACCAGGACCGCACCCCTGGTGCGGTCGGGGCCTTGGGTGCGGTGGCGGTCATGGACTGTCCTATCTATTGATGTGGGTCTGAACTGGTCATTCGTAAGATCGGTGAGGCCCAGGGGCCCGGGGTATGGCTGTCATGGGTGAGCCGCTGGA